>JAEWJO010000675.1 GCA_023386455.1 Pseudomonadota bacterium
GGCGGCGGCTGCGACGACGGCGGCGGCTGCGACGGCCCGCTCGCGACCTGCGGCGGCGGGCTCGACGGACCGGTCGGCGTGCCGGTCTGCACGTAGCACGCGGCGGTGCCCGCGAGCGTGACGACGAAGGGAGTCGCGAACGAACGGCGTGGCGCGCGAGCAGACATGGACGGACGGTATGTCGCGCGGAGACCCTCGTGCAACCGTTCTGGTAGGGAGGTCGTGATCGGGAGGCCGGCGGTCGCGTGGACCTTCGTTCACGCGCCGTGATCGACGAGTCGATCGGTGAACGGTCCGTCGGCACGAGATCGCGCGCCGCGCGCTCGATCCACGGCGTGCTACGCTGGCCGCGTGCCGCCCGTCGATCTGAAGGCTCGCCTGACCGCGCTCGCGTCGCGGATCGAGGCTGACCCGTCCGCGCTCTCCGAGCGCGAGACCGGCGACCTTCTCGCGCACGACGTCGGCGGCGAGATCGCGCTGCGCTGGCGGATCGGCGTCCTGCGCGCGCTGATGGCCGATCCGCCCGACGGCGATGCCGTGCGCGAAGCCTACGGCGAGCTCGTCGATCGGTACCGCGACGACGCGACGAGTCTCGCGACGATCAAGCCGATCGGCGACGAGATCCGCAGACGCGAGGCCGATGGCACGCTGCCGAGCGTCCTCGTCGCGCGCAGCGATCGCCGCAGCAGGGGCAAGCTCTGATGAACCGCACGTTCGCGAGCAAGCACTCGACGCTCGCGGTGACCCGGTCCGTTCCGCACGTCGTCGAGATCACGATCTCGGGCCGCGACGGTGGCGAGCACGGCAACGCGCCGCTGCGCCTGCTCGACGACGAGCTGCGCGAGGGGCCGTTCGCGCTCTTCATCGACGCACGCGACACGACCGGCGCGTCGGTCGACGTCAGCAACGTGTGGGCGCAGTGGCTGCGCGCGCACCGCGACCAGCTGTATGGCATCCACATGCTCACGGCGTCGAAGTTCGTGACGCTGACGGCCGACTTCGTCCGCCGGTTTGCCGAGCTCGGCGACGCGATGCGGATCTACACCGACGGCGCGGCGTTCGACGACGCGCTCCGCTCGGCAATCCAGCGCTAGGGTTCCGGTCGGGGCGCGCGCAGCGCCTTCTCGATGTCCGCGACGACGACATCGAACAGCTGCTGGAGCGCGACCGCGCGCTTCTTCGCCGAGCTCTTGAAGATCGTGCGCGTGAGGCCGAAGAACCCGCCGAGCCAGCCGAGCACGAACACCGGCGTGAGCATCGGCACGGCGATCGACGCGAAGATCGGCGCGACGATCAGGCCGCCACCGACGCCTCCGCCGACGCCGCCGTAGATCGCGCCCGCCAGCTGGCCGAGCCGGTCGGTGACGACGAGGCTCGTGACGTTGTCTCGGATCGACACGATGACGCTCGTGAGCGGACCTGTCCCGCGGTGATGGGACGACCACGTGAGCGACGAACGGAGCAGCTCGACCCGCCCCTGTTCGCGCGTGTGCTCGCGGATCGTGTCGACGAGATCCTCGAGCTTGTCGATCGGGAACGCGCCGTCGAACTTGCGCGTCAGCTCGAGCCGCATCGGCGCGCCGAACCACTTCGCGGCCGCCGGCGAACCGTCGCGCGCCGCGAGCGCGTTCGCGGAGGCGACCACGAGCGCCTGCGATTGTTTGCCCTCGAGCTGATCGATCCTGGAGCGCGCGGACGCGAGCTCGGCCTCGAGCGCGGCAATCCGCGCCTGGTCGGCATCTCGGTCGTTGCGGTAGGTCATCTCCGGGGCCAGTGTAACGTGCTATCTAGTCGCCGCTCATGAGTCTGGTCGTACTCGACGCGGTGACGCTGTTCTTCGGCGATCGGCTGATCTTCGACGACGTCAGCCTGCGGCTCGGTCAGGGCGATCGGCTCGGCCTCATCGGCCCGAACGGGTCGGGCAAGACGACGCTGCTGAAGGTGATCGCCGGGCAGCAGGAGATCGATGACGGGACGGTGACGCGCGCGAACGGCGTGCGCGTCGCGTGGCTGCCGCAGGACCTCGCGATCGCGGGCGGCCGCTCGCTCATCGACATGATCCTGTCGAGCGTGCCGGGTCGCAAGGCGCTCGACGAGCGGCTCGAGCAGATCGGCGCGGAGCTCGAGCAGGCGACGAAGGACAACGCCGACGAGGAGACGCTGCTCGAGCTCGCGGGCGAGGTCGGCGAGCTGCACGAGCGCATCGACCACTTCGATCGGTTCTTCGGCGAGCACGAGGCGCTCGCGATCCTCGCCGGCCTCGGCTTCGCGCCGGGCGACGAGAAGCGTGACATCGGTGAGTTCTCGGGTGGCTGGAAGATGCGTGGCGTGCTCGCGGGCCTCCTGTTCCAGCGTCCCGACGTGCTGCTGCTCGACGAGCCGACCAACCACCTCGACCTGCCGTCGGTCGCGTGGTTCGGCGAGTTCCTGAAGAAGTGGAACCGCTGCTTCATCCTGATCTCGCACGACCGCGAGTTCCTGAACGACCAGATCTCGCGCGTCGTCAGCCTCGAGCTCGAGGGCGTGCGCAGCTATCCGGGAAACTACGATCGCTACGTCGCGGCTCGCGCCGAGGAGGAGACGATCCTCGCGGGCAAGGCGAAGAACCTGGCGCGCGAGAAGGAGCGGCTGACGAAGTTCATCGATCGCTTCCGCGCGCAGGCGAACAAGGCGAAGGCCGTGCAGTCGCGCGTCAAGGCGCTCGAGCGCATGGACTCCGTCGAGACCTACGAGAAGCGCGGGACGATGCGCTTCTCGTTCCCCGAATCGGCGCGCTCGGTCGCCGAGCCGATCCGCATCGAGGGCCTGAAGAAGGCGTTCGGCGATCACGTCATCTTTCCCGGCATCGACCTGACGGTGAAGCGCGGCGAGAAGATCGGCATCATCGGCGTCAACGGCGCCGGCAAGACGACGCTGCTGCGGATGATCGCGGGCGAGATTCCGCAGGACGCGGGCACGATCAAGGTCGGCTCGGGCGTCAACGTCGGCTACTACGCGCAGCACCACGCGGACACGCTCGACATGTCGGCGACGGTCTACGAGATCGTGCAGCGCGCGGCGCCCGACGCACCGCCGGCCCGCGTTCGCTCGATGTGCGGCGCGTTCATGTTCTCCGGCGACGACATCGACAAGCCCGCGAAGGTGCTGTCGGGTGGCGAGCGCGCGCGCGTGGCGCTCGCGAAGCTGTGCATCGCGCCGGGAAATCTCCTGCTGATGGACGAGCCGACGAACCACCTCGACCTCGCGTCCTCGGAGAGTCTCGCATCGTCGCTGTCGACCTACGACGGCACGCTCGTGTTCGTCAGCCACAACCGGAGTCTCATTCGCAAGCTGGCGACCCGGATCTGGAACGTCGAGGACGGCAAGGTCGAGACCTATCCGGGCACGCTCGACGAGTACATGTACTCGCAGGCGCAGCGCCGGCTCGCGCTCGCCGGGGACGAGCCGACCGCGAAGGGCGCGGGGAGCCGCTCGGCCACCAAGTCGGGTTCACCGCCGCCGAACGCGCAGACGGGGACCGCGTCGGCCGCCGATGACAAGGCGCGCAAGCGGCGCGAGGCCGAGCTCCGCCAGAAGCGAGCGTCGAAGCTCGGCCCGCTCGAGAAGCAGGTCGCGCAGCTCGAGGAGCGGGTCGGTGCGCTCGAGGCCGAACAGAAGGTGAGGAGCGCCGAGCTGGCCGATCCGACCGTCTATAACGATGCGGCGCGGCGCAACAAGCTCCTCGCCGACTTCCAGACTGCACAGGAGAAGCTGGAGGAGCTGACGGGTAGGTGGGAGTCGGCGATGGCCCAGCTCGAATCGGCGAAGCTCGAGCTAGAAAAGCAGTCCAACTAGCCGGATACTTGGTATGTGCCACAGCCGACGGGGCAGCTGATCGACGGCAAGTACCAGCTCGTGGAAGTCGCCGGTGAAGGCGGGATGGCGACCGTCTACAAGGCGGTCCAGAAGGGCGCCGCGGGCTTCCAGCGTCAGGTCGCGATCAAGCACATCAAGCCCGAATACCGCGCGCTCAAGAACTACGTCGACATGTTCATCGAGGAGGCGCGCGTCGGCTCCGAGCTCGCGCACCCCAACATCGTCCAGGTCCACGACTTCGTCGCGCAGGAGGGCTCGTACTACCTCGTGATGGAGTGGGTCGAGGGCATCGACCTCGGTCACTTCATCGCGATGCACCGCGATGCCGGCACGCACGTCGAGTGGCCGCTCGCGGTCGCGATCGGCATCGGCACGCTGCGCGGTCTCGGCGCCGCGCACGAGCGCCGCGGGCCCGACGGCGAGCTCGCGCCGGTGATCCATCGCGATGTCACGCCGCACAACATCCTGCTCGGCGGCAACGGCGTCGTGAAGCTGACCGACTTCGGCCTCGCCCGCGCTCGCGATCGCGTCGCGAGCATGACCGCACCCGGCACCGTGAAGGGCAAGCTCAGCTACCTCGCGCCCGAGGTCTCGTTCGGCAAGGCGAACACGCCGCAGTCCGACATCTTCAACGTCGGCAGCGTCCTGTGGGAGACGCTGTCCGGCGAGCGCCTGTTCGATGGCAAGACCGACGTCGAGATCTTCAAGAAGATCCGCGCGTGCAAGGTGCCGCCGATCATGGAGCGCCGCTCCGACATCCCGGCCGCGCTCGCCGCGGTGCTCGATGTCGCGCTCGATCCCGATCCGAACAACCGCTATCAGGCGGCGACGATGATGGCGCACGCGCTCGCGCAGGTCATGAAGCAAGCCGTCGGCATCGACCCGCAGAGTGCGCTCGGCCAGGCCGTGCGCGACATGCGCGCGAAGGCACGCGGCGAGGTCGACGTGAAGTTCTCGCAGGACATCGATCTCTCGACCGCCGACTACAACGTCGAGCCTATCGAGCTGACGACGCCGAAGAAGACGAAGCCGCCCGGCTAGTCAGCTGGCCGACTCGACCGCCTTCACCTGGAACACCATGCGGTCGTCGAGGCGGATCGCGGTCAGCGAGTTGCCCCACACGCAGCCGGTGTCGAGGCCGAGGTGGTGCGGCCCGAGGCTGAGGCCGAGCGCGGCCCAGTGGCCGAACACGACGGTGTGGGTCTTCCACGCGGCGTCGGGAAACTGAAACCACGGCACGAGCCCGGCGGGCGCCTGCGCCGGTGGACCGTCGAAGTCGGCGTCGATGCGACCGTCGGGCTTCAGCATGCGCGCGCGTGTGAGGTACGCGAGGATCGCGCGCAGGCGATCGCCGCCGCCGAGCCGGTCGTCCCAGCGCGGCACCGGACCCTGCAGCTGGGCGAGGAACGGCCGCCACGTCGGCGCGCGCAGCTCGCGCTCGATCTCGGCGCCGTGCGCGCTCGCCTCGGCGATCGTCCAGCGCGGATGGAGGCCGCCGTGCACCATCGCGAACGCACCCTCGACGTGAACGAGCGGCCGCGCGCGCAGCCAGTCGAGCAGGCGATCGAGGTCGCGTGCTGCGAGCACCTCGTTCAGCGTGTCCCGCTTCTTCTCGGGCGCGGCACCGGCGGCGCGCGAGAGCAGGTGGATGTCGTGGTTGCCGAGCACCGCGGTGACGGCGGGGCCGAGCTCGATCGCCCAGCGCAGGACGTCGAGCGAGCGAGGTCCGCGGTTGACGAGATCGCCGACGAGCCAGAGCCGGTCGGAGAGCGGCGAGAAGCCGATCAGCGAGAGCAGCCGCTCGAGGCTGGCCATGCAGCCCTGGATATCGCCGATGGCATACAGCGCCATTTCCTCGGTTGTACCGCGAACCGCGCGACCGCGGTCGTGTGCGCCTACACCTCGATGCGCGCGGTGACAAAGCCGGTGCGCGCACAGCCGACGCGAACCTCGAGCGTGCCACCGCCTTTCACGAGATAGGTCGCCCACGCCGCGTTCGTCGAGCCTCGCGTGCCCGGGTACGCGGGCAGGTTCGCGCCGGTGTGAAGGCCGTGGCCCCAGCCGTCGACGTGACCGAGCACCTGATGCGCCATTCCCGGATCGACGAGGTCGCCCGTGGCGGTCGCATAGAGCGGCTCGTTGAAGTCGAGCTTCTTCGCGCTCGGCAGGCCGTAGCTGCCGAGGTAGCCCTCGTTCTCGACCTTCACCTCGACGCGGACGAGCCCACCGGGCAGCGCCTTGCGCTCGGTGCGCGCGATGCGGAGCCGCGGCGCGAGCGCGGCGAGGCGGACGAAGACCTGCGCCTGCGATGCGCACAGCTGCGGCAGCTCGTGCAGCGGCGGGTTCCAGATCCCGACGCGCGGATCGATGCCGCCGATCTCGACGGGACCGAGCTGCGGGTGGTCGAACGGTCGCCACGGCGGGAACGATCGGCCCTCGTTCTCGTCCTTGTCCCACCACGCGAGCTTCACGAGGTCGGCGCGCGACACGCGCTCGTAGTACTGCGCGAACTTCGGCGGCCGCTCCATGCCGAGTCGCTTGAACAGATCCCAGAGCTCGATGACGTACGCCATCGCGCCGCGCTGATTGTACGCGTAGTCGGAGAGGTCGCCGCGCAGCGGCTTGTCGGGCTCGTAGAGGAACTCGTCGTGCCCCGACACCGTCGGATAACCGGTGAAGTCGGTCATCCACTGCTCGAGCTGGCGGAAGATCGCGAGGTCCTCCTGATCCATCTTCGAGTCGGGCGCGTGGCCGAGCGGACGGATCAGGACGCCGCCGAACGTGTGGTAGTTGCACCACGCGACGATGTTCGGGTGGGCGGTCGTGAACTCGACGATGCCGCGCGCCTCGGGCTCGCTCGTCGGGAACGGACCGGCTCCGACCTGCTCGTGACCGGGCGCCCAGAACCACGGGAAGTTGCGGTTGAGATCGATCGGGTTGTCGCCGAGGAAGAACGGCGACGGAATCGTCTTGCCGTCGAAGTGCTCGATCATGCCCTCGGGATAGACCTTGTAGAACGGGCCCTCGTCCTCGACGGTGCGCTCGACGAGCAGACCTGCGAACTCCGGCGACTCGACGAGCTCGCCGCCCGGATCCTTCACGCGCATCGCGAACGCGAGCCCGTCGCCGTCGACGTCCGACGGGATCCACCGCGGCTTGCCTCGCTCGACCCGCTCGTCGCGCGGCACGCTGCGCACCGAGCGCCCGGTCTTCAGCACGCACTCGGCGCCGTCGGGCGAGATGCGCGGCACGATGTAGAACAGCACCTCGCGCATGCGGTCGATGATCGGCCGCGGCAGATCGAGCGAGTCGGGCTCGAGGTGTGCGCGCAGCGCATCCTCGGCGATCGTCAACGCGACGCTCGAGCCGGCGAGCTCGGCGGCGTGCAGGTTGCCGTCGGCCCACACCGCGGGACGGACGCGGTCGGGATCGGGGCCGATCGTCAGGAGCCAGACGTCGCGACCCTCGGGGGTCTTCGCGAGCGACTGCAACCGCGCGAGGGTCGGGTGTGTCTCGCACCACGTCCGGAGCTGTGATGTGAGTTGCGCGTAGTCGAGGTAGGCCTGACGAAAACCCTGGGAGAGATCGGCAAGTGAGCGCGCCATGGGTGACCGAGCTTACACCTTGAAGAACTCGTCGCTGCCGGGCGTCTACTCGGGACACATACTAGGAAGATGCCGATGCTCACCTTCGAGTCGATTCCCCAGGCCCGCGTCGTTCGCAAGGGCGGACAGGCGTTCGCTCCACCGCCGGCGCCCCCTGTAAAGAGCGAGCTTGCCGAGCACCTGCGCAATGCACTCGCCGTCGCGCTCGGCCTGTGGCCGCTGACCGCGATCGTGCTGCTCGCGACCGGCCTCCTGATCATGGCCGGCAACAACGGCGCGCCCTAGAACACGATCATCGCGAGTCCCGGCGCGGCGACCGCGACGAGGATCGCGAGATACGCGACTGCAGGGCGCCACGCGACGAGCGCGACGTCGGCAAAGCGATGGGGCGTCGCGCCGGACGGCATCACGGCAACGACATCGATGGCCTCCATCGTGCGAAATGGATCGACCTCGGTGCGCACCCTCGCAGCGGCGAGCGTGACGCGATCGCCAGGTGCGAGCAGAGCGGTGTGGCCGCCGATCGATGCCGCGAGCGTCGCGGCGGGCACCGGCGCGAGCACGTCCGCACTCGTCACCGGCACGGTCCCCGACGGCGTCGCCACGGCGAACGGCCGCGTCGCGAGACGAGGGCCGCGCAGCCAGCTCGTCGCCTCGAGCGTCGCGACCGGAGCGCCATCGACCTCGACGATCACGCCGTCGACGCGCGGCAGGCCGGCGATCCGCGCATGCGCGAGCCGCGAGCTTGCCCAGGTCGCGACGAGCAGCATCACGTACGCGACGACCGCCAGCCCCGCTGCGAACACGACCTTGTACGTGTTCTCGAGGTACATGAGCGCGCCGCTGTCCTTGACGGTGAGGACGAGCACCAGCGAGACCGCGAACAGGATCTTCACCCACAACGCGATGCGCGCGCGCAGCGCGGCGAACCGAGCGCGGCGACGGAACGCGAGGCGGGTGAACGCGATCGCGCCGATGATCGGCGGGACGAGCATCGCGAGCTCGATGCGGCCGGCCGCTGCGTAGTCGAAGCGCCGCCGCCAGAGGTCCTCAAACGAGCTGTAGAGCGTGTCGTTCGGCGTCCACCAGGCGCAGACGATCGGCAGCCACAGCCCGAGGAGGAGCAGGAGCGAGAGCGACAGCATCACCGTCGCGTGCGCCCACTCGCCGCGGCGCTCGCCGATCGCCGCGCCGGCAGCGACGAGCATCGCGAACACGAACGCGAACGTGCCGAGCGACGGGATCGGGCTCGACTCGTCGCGGACGCTCGTCACCCAGGCGTACAGATCCTCGCGCAGGACTGCCCACACCTTCATCGCGACGATCATCGCGACGACGTGGAACACGGGGAGCAGCACGGCGACGCGGACGAGCCGCGGCAACCGGAACGGCGGTGCGAACGCGAGCGCGACGGCGGCGGCCATGCCGAGCGCGATGCCGTCGCGATACCAGAACGGATCGCGCTGGGTCGCGTACGCGTGGACGTCCCAGATCGATTGCACGCCGTACATCGCGATCGCGATCGACGTCGCGCACGCGGTGGCAATCAGGAAGCGGATCGACGACGGCAACGACGCTCCTGCCATGCCCCGCAGCGTAGCGCGCGAATGGCGCCGCCGACGGAAAAACGTCGTGCGGGAGCTACTCGAGCGGCATCGCGCGGAGCGTCTTCGGCAGGTCGAGCAGGCTCTCGGTCGGCGAGCCGACCAGCATCGCGGGGCTCATGTTCGTGAGGCCCCACGGCTCGATCGTCCCGGCGGTCACCGCGAACGCGCCGCCATCGATCCGGCCGACGACCCCGAACCCCGAGCGCATCGGGACACGTGCCGACTCGATCACGAGGTCGGGCAGGTGGCTGACGTCGATCTCGACGAGCCCGCGCTCGCAGGTGAGGACGAGCCGGTACTGCAGCACGCGTCGCTCGACGAGCAGGATGTTGCCCATCTCGCTCGTGAAGACCTCCTGCCAGCCCTCGGTCGGGCTGCCGTGCTCGCGCAGCGACTGCCAGTCGAGGTGGAACAGGCGGCGGTCGTCGATCTTGCGGGCGAGCAGGCCGGTCGTCGTGACGACGCAGTCGAGGTAGCCGAGCGAGTGGAGGTGGACGACCGACGACAGGTAGTCGACGGCCCACCACGAACCGGGCACGTGGGCCGTGCAGCCGAGGAACACGTTCTTCGCCGAGCTGCCCTTGAGCCACTCCGAGATGGCACACGCGACCTCCGGAGCAGAGCCGGTGTCGCCGAGGCGGCGGTCTCCGTTCCACAGCACGCTGTCGCCGGGCAGGCGATGGACCGCGTCGAAGTGGAAGTAGCGGCCCTCCCAGGGCGGGACGAGCGACAGCTTGTCGCCGACCTTGATCGTCGCCACGGCGTCGAGATCCTCGGGCACCGCGATGTACGTCTCGCCGCGCGGATCGAGCGCGACGAACAGGATGCCGCGCGGAGTCAGGCCCTGCTTGCGCAGCTCCTTGAGACCGAGAATGACCGCGGCGGGGTCCCGATAATGGTAGACGCGCGTCGCGAACATCTGGGGCACCCTACAACAGGACGCCGGTCAAGATGATGTTGGCGATCGCGAAGTAGATCAGGATGCCGCTGACATCGACTAGCGTCGCGACGAACGGCGCCGACGCCGACGCAGGATCCGCGCCGAACTTCCGCAGGAGGAACGGAAGCATGGCGCCGGCGAGCGTGCCACACAACACGCAACCGACGACCGAGCAGCCGGCGACGATCGCCATCAAGAGGAAATGCTCGCCGTACGCACCCCACGTGCCCCAGATCGCGACGCGGAGCATCGCGAGGCAGCCGAGGACGAGGCCGAGTGCGAGCCCGGTGAACAGCTCGCGGCGCATGATGAGCCACCAGTCGGCGGCGCGGACCTGACCGAGCGCCATCGCGCGGATGACGAGCGTCGACGCCTGCGAGCCCGAGTTGCCGCCGGTCGAGACGATCATCGGCAGGAACAGCGCGAGCAGCGGCACCGCGTCGATCTGACCCTGGAACGACTCGAGCGCGGTCGCCGTCAACATCGAGCCGGCGAGCAGGATCACGAGCCACGTGATCCGCTTCTTGATCATCTCGCGGCGGCTCGACTGGAGGTACGGGACCTCGAGGGCTTCCATACCGCCGAACTTCTGGATGTCCTCGGTGGCCTCTTCCTGGACGACGTCGACGATGTCATCGACGGTGACGATACCCTTCATCTTGCCGTCGGCATCGACGACGGGGATGACGTTGAGGTCGTGCTCGGCGAACAGCCGCGACACGGTCTCCTGATCCATGTCGTCGGTGACGCGGACGACATCGGTCTCCATGATGTCGGAGACGAGCGTCTTGGGCTCGGCGGCGAACAGATCGCGGAACGACACGACGCCGTGCAGCCGCTGGTCGGTATCGACGACGTACGCGACGTAGATCGTCTCGAGCTTCGCGCGCGCCTGACGGCGCAGGTAGAGCAGAGCCTCGTCGGCCGTCATCGTCGGGCGCAGCCGGGCGAAGCGCGTCGACATGAGACCGCCGGCCTCGTCCTCGGCGTACGCGAGCAGCGCCAGGACTTCCTTGCGCGTCGGATCGTCGAGCAGCGCGAGCAGCGCCGCCTTGTGCTCCTCGCCCGCGTCCTGGATGACGTCGGCGACGTCGTCGGGCTCGAGCATGCGCATCCACTGCCGGCGCTGGCCGGGGCGGAAGTGCAGCACGAGCTTCGCCTGGTCGTGGGCGGGCAGGGCGATGAAGAACTCCTCGGCCTCCTCGCGCGGAAGCACGCGAAGGCCGTCGCCACGCTCGTCGAGATCGAGCAGCGGCCACGCGTCGCGCAGCTCGTCGACCGAGAGCTGCTCTTCTTCCTCGGCAGTCGGTGCCGGTGCCGCGAGCTCGCTCGGCATCGGCGGCAACGTGATCGAGCTCGGTCGGCGCGCGCGTCCGGACGTCGGCGGCAGGTCGACCATCTCGACCAGCTCGGAGTCCTCGCCACGGGTCTCGGCGACCGCGCGAATCTCGGCGATGACCTCGGCCGCCTCGTCGGGCGGGAGCGTCGAGATCTCGGTCGACAGCTCGCCGGCCGAACGCTCTGCGATCACCTCGGGCACGCCCTCCGGGGCGCCCTCGGCTCTCGGTGGATCGTCACGCGGGCACATCGACCGAACCCTGCCCGTTCAGATCGAACGTGTCCAGTGCAGACGCCAGATCAAGGCGCGGTCATGGCATCGACGAGCGCCGGCACGATCACCGCGGCCGGGCCGCGGAGCGCACCACCCGACGCGGCCGCGATCTCGGCGAACGGGTTGTCCTCGATGTTGATGTCGAGGATCGTGGCACCGGCGCGCGCTGCCACCGTGACGACCTGCCACGGCAGGTTGGTCTGCGCCGATGTCCCTGCGACGACGAGCAGGGTCGCGCGCGAGGCCAGGCGGCGCGCCGTATCGAGGAAGAACCGCGGCTCGTCGTAGCTCTCGTCGAACCACAGCACGTGGGGGCGGGCCATCCCGCCACACCGCGGGCAGACCAGTAGCGCCTTGTGCTCGGCCGTCACCGCCTCGCCCTTGCCGAGTGCACCGACGAGCTCGGGGATCGGGAACCGATCCAGCGTGCAGTCCGCCGCGCACCGCATGAGGCCGATGTCACCGTGGATCGGGTACGTCCGCGCGGCCGGGCTTCCGGCGCGGCGATGCAGGCCGTCGACGTTCTGCGTGATGACCCCGAATTTCTCGCCGAGCGCGGCGTCCCAGCGGACGAGCGCGGCATGGGCCGCATTCGGTTCCGCCGCCCGGCACACCGCGCGGCGATACAGGTACCAGGCCCATACATCCCACGGCATCCGGGTGAACGCGTCGTGGGTCGCGAGCTCCTGCGGGTGGTACTCGCGCGCGCCGACCGTCCAGTAGCCCTCCTTGCCGCGAAAACGTCGGGATCCCGCTCTCCGCCGAGACCCCGGCACCAGTCAAGGCGAGGACGGTTCCTTCGCGGGCGAGCGCCGCCGTGCAGCGGGCGACGACCTCTGAAAAGCCGGGGACATCGGCGGGGCTCATGGCTGCACCATAGCCAATGCTAGACTGCGGGGTATGGCCCGTCGCTTCGCGATCGCGCTCGCCCTGGCAGCCTCTCTCGGGGCCTGCTCGCGCGCGAGCAACGAGGGAGAAGCGAAGCAGTGGCAGGAGTCGCCGCCGCCGAAGGACGTGATGGTCCCGAGCGGCCTGTCGATCGGCGTCACGATCGATGGCGCCGAGGCGCCCGCGATCACGACGGCGTCGCTCGGAGCGATCAAGCCCGACTACGTCGACCCCGAGCACCGCGCGTGGCGGATCGGGACGCTCGTCCCGGCCGCCGCCGCCGGCAGCACGGTCGAGGCCAGTGCGCCCAACGGCGTCGCGGTGAAGTTCGTGACGCCGACGCCCGAGGGGCTCGAGCCGGTGCTGTTCCTGACCCGGCGAGGCGAGGTCATCCTGGCGGCGCTCGACCCGAAGGATCCGTTTCCGCGCTATCACGGCCAGGGTTCACGCCTGAAGCGGCCGGGTGACTCGATGCCTCGCGTCGCGCCCGTCACGAAGCTGGCGATCACGCACTGATCGGCACTGATCGGGGTCAGACATGACTTGTATGAGTCGTGCGAGTCATACAAGTCATGCCTGACCCCTGATCCAGCACGAGTCCTCGACGAGGACACGGGCACCGGCGGGCTGCGAACCGAACCCGAGCACGGTCGCGCCGAACCGCCTCCGCAGCGCATGCGCGACGTGGCCGAACGTGTGCCGTGCATTCAGCTCGCACAGCGCGTGCAGTTTCTCGTGGCCGTCCGCGCGATAGACGAAGCCATCGAGCGTGTACGGGCCCGCATATCCGGCGCGGTGGAGCGCAGGTCCGATCTGGGCGACGACGTGCTCGAGCGTCGCGTGGTGCGCCGCCGCGAGCGCACCCGGCGGCGTCAGGTCGATGCCGACAAAGCCGCCCCGCTCGTCGACGAGCAGCGTGTGCGGCCCGAGGCCGACGTTCGGCGGTCCGAGGCCGACGTTCGGGCCCTGCGCGCCCACGTGTCCGCACCAGCCGAAGTCGAGCACGCGATCGAGCCACGGCTCGACGACGACCCCGCCGCGATCGATCAGGCGCGCCACGTACGTGCGGGTCTCGGCGATGCGCGGGCCGAGTGCTGCATCGAGCGGGCCCTTGCCGTATGCGCGGTCGCGGCCGGCGGCGGTCCATCGCGCCTTCACCACCCACGCGCGATCGCCGAGCGTGACGAGGTGCGCGTCGAGCTCGGCGAGCGATGCGATCGCGCGCGCGCCCGGCAGCGCAACGCCGAGCGTCTCGGCGAGCGCGAGCGAGAACCAGCGATCGTTGACGGTCTTCGCTGCAGGATCGGCCCACGCGAGGTCGTGGTGCGCGGGCACCCCGACCTTCATCGTCACGTCGGGCAGCATCACGCGCGCCGGATCGATCGCGGCCGGCGCGTAGATCTCGACCGGCTCTCCCTCGGGGGCGAATGCGGCGAGCAGCGCCGACGCCGCGCTGATGCGCGCGAGGACGTGCTGCGGCAGCGTCACGCCGGCCCACCGCGCCTCGCAGTCGAGGTTCGCCCAGACGATCACGCTAGCGAGGCTCGCCGCCGGGCCGCGTCGGTGCGACCGCCTCGAGCGCATCGATGAACCGCTCGTCGAAGCCGGCGCGGCGGCGCGCATCGCGATCGAACCGTGCACCGCGCGCGCGACGCGGGCCGAGCGGGAACCTCACGTGATCGAGGTACGCCTGCCACGGATCCGCGGTGTCACCGGCGAGCTTCCTCAGCCACGTCCAGCCGAAGTGCACGTGGCCGATCTCGTCGGCGTGGACCTGATCGAGCACCTCGGCGGTCGCGAGGTCGCCGCACGCGCGCGCGGCCTCGGCGTAGTCGCCGGCGAAGTCGAGGTTCGCGTTCTCGAATGTCAGGCCCATCGCGCACACGAACTCGAGCGGCCCGGTCAGATGATCGAGCTTGTTCCAGAAGTGGCCGGTCACCGGGTGATCGCCGAACCGCGTGCCGTGCGCGGTCAGCCGATCGATGTAGAGCGACATGTGGCGCTGCTCGTCGGCGAGGATCGCGACGAGGCCGCGGCGAAACGCGACCGGGGCATCGGGGTACGCGAGCAGCGCCCACGCGAACAGCTCGATCGCCTGCAGCTCGTGGTTCGCGAGCGCGTGGAGGATGCGCGCGCGCTGACCGGGATCGCGCATGCCGGCGAGCGGTGGGACCCGCGCGTTCTTGCCGGCGACGATCGCGAGCGATGCCGGCCGTCCCGGCGCGAGCGGGCGCAGCGGCGGTCCTGCATCCTCGAGCACGAGGTTCGCGGGCGGCGGCTCGAGCTTGCCCTCGAGCGTCGCCGTCGAGACGAGCCGCTCGGCGTACGCGCGCGCGGTCGGGCCTGCAGTCATGCGCTCAGCCTAGCGCCGACGACGCCGGCGAACGAGCAGGGCCCCGATGCCGAGGCCCAGCAGGATCGAGCCCTGCGGCGCGGTGCCCGCATCGCAGCAGCCGCCGCCCGGCGACGGCCAGCACACGCCGGCCGCGCCCGCGGCGATGCAGGAGAACTCGCTCGGACAGCTCGCGGCGTTACCGACGGTGCAGTCCTCGACGCAGTGCTTGAACTGGTCGCCGGCGTCCTCGCAGCGATGCGACAGGCACTCGGTGTCTTGCTGACAGATCGCACCGAGACCGCCCGGCTCGTCCGGGCCAGGCACGCACACGCCCTCGACGCAGACGTCGGGATCTTCGCAGCCCGCGCTCGGCGTGCACGGTGGCCCCATCGTCACGTTGATCGGCGCGCTCGTTCCCTGCACGCCCTGGACGTCGAACGCGCGGACCTCGAGCGTGTGCGGGCCGTCGGCGATCGTGCCCGAATCGATCTCGAACACGTTCGCGATCGGCGTCGTCGTCATGCCGGCGAGCACGCCGTCGACCTAGAG
>JAEWJO010000681.1 GCA_023386455.1 Pseudomonadota bacterium
CCGGACCGATCGGACCCGCGGGACCTTGTGGACCCGTTGCACCGGTCGCGCCCGGCAGACCCACCGGACCCGCGGGGCCGCTCGGACCGACCGCGCCGGTCGCTCCGCTGTCACCTTGCGGTCCCTGCGGGCCGATCGCACCGGTCGCGCCCGTCACGCCGATCGGACCGGCGGGACCCGTGTCACCTTGCGGTCCCTGCGGGCCGATCGCACCCGTCGCGCCGATCGGTCCCGGCGCGCCGACGCAGTCGGCGACGTCGCAGCTTCCCGACGCGTTCACATCTTCGACCATGCTGCACGTGCCGTCCTGGTCCTTGTCCCAGCACGCGAGACCGGGCGCGCCTTGTGGACCCGTCGCACCGTCGGAACCTGCAGGTCCGATCGGACCCATTGGACCCATTGGACCCATTGGACCCATTGGACCCATGAGACCGCTCGGTCCCATCGGACCTTGCGGCCCCACCGCGCCGTCGGCACCCGTCGAGCCTTGCGGACCGACCTCGCCGGCGGGGCCCTGCGGACCGACGAGGCCCGTCGGATCGCCGATCCACTTGCCGTTCGCGTCGATGACCTGCTTGCTGCCGACCGTCACCGAGCGCGGATGAATGTCGCCGACCGCGTCGTTCGCGACGACCGCGTATGGCACGCTCACGAGCTGCGTGCGCGGCAACAGCTCCTCGCCGTTGATCGTGACGCTGAGATACAAGCTCTCGTTGGCGAACACATCCGCGGTGAGCTTCGTGCCATCACCCAGCACCGAGGCGAAGTAGCCGTCGATCACTTCCGCACTCTCGTGCTCCGTCCACAGCGACGTGCCGCCCGCCGCCTTCGTGTACAGCGTGTAGGTGACGTCGATCGATCCCTCGACGGGCGAGCCGCCGGCATCGAACAGACGGCCCTGATGGGCGAGCTTCATCGGGACGTCGGCACTCGCGACGCCACCGAGTGACATCATCAGCGCGCCCGCGATCAGTGACTTCGAAATAGGACTCGTCATGACTACTCCCCCAGTCCGGACTCGAGCGTGTGCGTGCGGCTCGTCGAGGTCGCCTGCGGCGAGGTCCCCACACGGGTCACGAGCATGAACGACTTGCTGTGCGCGACCTGCGAACCGCCAACGGAGGAGAACCCGGAGGGCGAGCTCGTGCCCTCCGGAATGTAGTTGTCGCCGCAACCCGCGACGACGAACGCAAGCAGGGCAACTGCCCGGAAGAGTTTCATCGAAATATCCAGTCCCTTCACGCCATGTCGAGTAGTGGCGTCAGGCAGCGAGTCGGTCCGATCACCCGGATGTGTATGTGCGATGGGTGCCGACCCTCCGATCGCTCACGGCGCGTTCTCGTGCGAGGTCGTGGCGTACGTGATGCAGCAGCTCGTCACGGGATGATTCCAACGGTCGCGTTCTGTCGAAATCGCCGAGGTGCTCGACTCGCTTACATGAGGTGGGGTTCGGGTCCGGTGCTCGTGGTGCCGCCGGGATGGATCAGTCATCTCGAGCTCCAGTGGCACGACCTCGGAATGCGCGAGATGTACGAGAGCCTCGCCTCGCGCTACGAGCTCGTCTTCTACGACAAACGCGGGATGGGCCTGTCAGAACGCGAGCGTGACGATTTCTCGCTCGCGGACGATCTCGCGGACCTCGAGGTCGTGATCGACGAGGTCACCCAGGGGCCAGTGGCACTGTTCGGGAGCTCGCAGGGTGCCCCGCTGTCGATCGCGTATGCCGCGGCTCACCCGGAGCGCGTGAGCCACCTCGTCTTGTATGGGGCCTTCGCGAGCGGATCACACATCGCGAAGCCGCCCATTCGGGATTCGCTGACGGCACTCGTCCGGGCGAGCTGGGGACTCGGCGCGGAGGCGATCGCCTCGGTGTTCATCCCGGCGGAGATCGACGCGACGTTTCACGCCAGGTTCATGCACTTCCAGCGCGCGGCAGCGTCGGGAACCATCGCGGCACGCCTGCTCGAAGCGATCTACAGCTGGGACGTGAGCGACGTGTCTCGGCACGTGCGCGCACCGACGCTGGTGATCCACCGCCGCAGCGACCATGCAATTCCCAGCCGGCTGGGAATCGAGCTCGCCTCGCGCATCCCGGGCGCCCGGCTGGCGCTGCTCGACGGCGAGCTCCACTTCCCGTGGCTCGGCGACTGGGCGTCCGTCGCGGACCTCATCGAGAGCTTCGTGCCCGCGGGCCCGAAGCGCGATGTGCGGGCCACGATCGCTCCGCCTGTGCCCGCGCACCCGAGGCGACGCTACGAGACGCTCCTGTACGAGGTCGAAGATGCGCGCGAGCTACCACGGTTTCGCGTCGGCGTGGCGCAGGTCGGCGAGGCCGACGATCTGTTCACGCGAGGACCGAGCGGCCTCTATCGTTTGCCTCTCGTTCGTCTCGCGTCCGTCCAGCGCATGCTCGAGCGCGTCGTCGGCAGCGCGGCCGAGCACGGCGTGAACCTCCTCGTCTTTCCGGAGATGAGCCTCGATCTCAACCTCGCCGAGCTCGAGGTGCAGGTCGCGGAGCTCGCACGCCGTCACGACATGTACATCGTCGCGGGCGGCTATCACGACGAGATCACGCGCGCGAACGTGTGTAACGTGCTCGGGCCCCGCGGCCTGATCTGGCAGCAGCGCAAGCACATCCCTGCGCTCTTGACGCTGGCCGGCGAGACGATCAGCGAACCGATCGACGCGCCCGCGCCCCATATCAGCGTCGTGGCGGCGACTCGCTTCGGCCGCATCGCGATCGCGACCTGCCGCGACTTCCTCGACCTCGACCTGCTCGTCGAGCTGAGGAATGCAGAGCCCCCGATCGACGTGCTGATCAACCCGGCATTCACGCCCGTGACTGCCGACTTCTCGGCAGCACACCTCGGTGCGCGCCGCGCGCTCTACACGTGCACGGTGTTCTGCAATCACGCGACGTTCGGACACTCCGAGATCTTCAGTCCCGAGAAGCGCAAGCGCCGCGTCCACGTGGGGCCCAAGAAGGAGGCCGTCCTCTACCGAGATCTCCCGCTGTTCGAGCTCCGCGCCGAGCGCCGCGCCTGGGACGAGCGCGCTCACCGCCGCTACATCCAGAGCACACGCTCCGCATGAGACCTGCCCAAAACCGCTGCCATCTCGCTCGGATAGCCAGCGTCGGGTTCCGGCGCTCGACCTCCTACAAGGCGGCGGAAAATCGCTAGAGTACGCGGGATGGCATTCGAGCGATCCGACGCGACCAGCGGCGTCCCGATTGCGACCGACTGCTTGAGCGGCGGCGGCACGATGGGCGCGATGATGCGTGCCTTCGACTGGTCGACGACGCCGGTCGGCACGGTCGATCGCTGGCCGCAGAGCCTGCGCACCGCGGTCAGCATGCTCCTCGAGTCCGGCTTCCCGATGTACATCGCATGGGGACCGGGGCTCACGCAGTTCTACAACGACGGCTACCGGCCGATCCTCGGCTCGACGAAGCACCCAGGGGCGCTCGGACGGAGCACCCGCGAAACGTTCGCCGAGATCTGGAACATCATCGGCCCGATGTTCGAGCGCGTGATGCAAGGCACCGCGGTCAACGTCGAGGACTTCCTGCTCCCGCTCGATCGGCACGGCTTCGTCGAGGAGTGCTACTTCATCTACTCGTACAGCCCGATCCGCGACGAGTCCGGGCGCGTCGGCGGCGTGCTGGTCACGGTGACCGAGACGACCGCGCGCGTGCTCGGCGAGCGCCGGCTCCGGACGCTGCGCGAGCTCTCGACGCGCACCGCGAACTCGACCACGGTCGAGGCGACGTACGGTCTCGCGACCGCCGTCCTCGCCGACAATCAGGCGGATCTGCCATTCGCGATCACGTACGCCATCGAGCAGGATGGCAGTGCGCGGCAAGCGGCGGCGTTCGGGCTGGCGAGCGCGACGCCAGCGCGGATCGACGCGGGCGATCCGGATCCCTGGTCGATCCTCGAGGTGGCGCGGACGGGCACGGCGATCGAGCTCGCGGTGCCACCGGATACGCAGCTCGTGAACACCGAGCATGCGCGTCCCGGACGGATGCTCGTGCTGCCGATCGCGCAGCCTGGCGAGACGCGCCCGGCCGGCGTCATCGTCGTCGGCCTGAGCTCGCGGCTCATCTTCGACGGCCACTACCGCAACTTTCTCGAGCTCGTCGCCGGCCAGATCGCGACCGCGATCGCGAGTGCACGCGCGCTCGAGGAGGCGAAGGCGCGAGCCGAGGCGCTCGCCGAGCTCGACCGCGCGAAGACCGCGTTCTTCAGCAACGTCAGCCACGAGTTCCGCACGCCGCTGACGCTGCTGCTCGGTCCGCTCGAGGACGCGCTCGCGTCGAGCACGGGCTCGCTCGGTGGCGAGGAGCTGCACAGCGTGCACCGCAATGCGTTGCGCCTGCTGAAGCTGGTCAACTCGCTGCTGGACTTCTCGCGAATCGAGGCCGGCCGGGTCAAGGCGTCGTTCGAGCAGGTCGACCTCGCCGCACTGACGACCGATCTCGCGAGTCACTTCCGTGCCGCGCTCGAGCGCGGTGGATTGCGCCTCGAGGTCGCGTGCGACCCGATCACGGACGCGTTCGTCGATCGCGACATGTGGGAGAAGATCGTCCTCAACCTGATCTCGAACGCGTTCAAGTTCACGTTCGAGGGAACGATCGCGGTCACGCTTCGGCGCGACGGTGACCGCATCGTGCTCGCGGTGCGCGACACCGGCGTCGGCGTCCCCGCGCACGAGCTCCCGCGGCTGTTCGACCGATTCCACCGCGTCGCCGGAACACGCGCGCGGACCCACGAGGGATCGGGCATCGGGCTCGCGCTCGTCGCCGAGCTGGTGAAGATGCACGGCGGGGCGATCCGTGCCGAGAGCACGCTCGGCGTCGGTACGACGATGACGGTCGAGTTTCCCGCCGGCCACGCGCATCTCCCGGCGGACCGCGTGCACGCACCGACGACGCTCGCGCCGACGGCGCTCGGCAGCACGCCGTTTGTCGAGGAGGCGCTGCGCTGGCTGCCCGACGCGCGCGCCGTGCTCGGTGACGATCGGCTGTCCGAGCCTGGCCCGACGACGCCGCCGACGCACGCGCGCATCGTGGTCGCCGACGACAACGCGGACATGCGCGACTACGTGCGGCGCCTGCTCGCGTCGCGCTGGGACGTCGAGGCGGTCGGCGATGGCGAGGCTGCCCTCGCGGCCGCGCGCCGGGCACTGCCCGATCTCGTGCTGTCCGACGTGATGATGCCGGGGCTCGACGGGTTCGCGCTGCTCCAGGCGTTGCAGACCGACCCTCGCACGGCGACGGTCCCGGTGATCCTGCTGTCCGCGCGTGCCGGCGAGGAGGCGCGGATCGAGGCGCTGCAGGCCGGTGCGCACGACTACCTGGTGAAGCCGTTCTCGGCGCGCGAGCTCGTCGCGCGTGTCGAGTCGCAGCTCGCGCTCGCGCGGGCCCATCGCGCGGTCGCGGATCTCCGCGACCGGCTGTACGAGCTGTTCATGCAGGCGCCGGCGCCGATCTGCGTGATCCGCGGCTACGACGAGCTGGTGTTCGAGGTGGCGAACCCGCGCTACGAGGCGGTGTGCGGGCGCACCGGCATGGCGGGCAAGCCGATGTTCGACGCGCTGCCGGAGCTCCGCGGCCAGGGCTTCGACGAGCTGCTGCGCAAGGTCATGCGGACCGGCGAGCCGCACCTCGACGAGGAGGCGCTCGTCCGGCTCGATCGCAGCGGCACCGGCGCGATGGAGGACACGTTCTTCCGCTTCGTGTACTCGCCGCTGCGCGACGCGACCGGAAACATCGATCGCGTGATGGTGTTCTGCATCGACATCACCGATCAGGTGCGCGCGCGCCGCGCCGCCGAAGCAGCGAACCGCGTCAAGGACGAGTTCCTCGCGATGCTCGGCCACGAGCTGCGCAACCCGCTCGCGCCGATCGCGTCCGCGCTCGAGCTGATGGACATGCGCGCCGGCGATGTCGCCCTGCGCGAGCGCGAGATCATCCGCCGCCACCTGACGCACGTCGTCCGCCTCGTCGACGATCTGCTCGACGTCGCCCGGATCACGCGCGGCAACGTGCAGCTCGAGAGCGTCGATCTCGAGCTCGCGGAGATCGTCGCGCAGGCCGCGGAGGCGACGGACCCGCTCGTGAAGCAGCGCAGGCATGCACTCGTCGTCGACGTGCCCGCCACCGGGCTCGGCGTCCACGGTGACCGCACCCGGCTGTGTCAGGTCGTCGCGAACCTCATCACCAATGCGGCGAAGTACACCGAGCCCGGCGGACGGATCCAGATCACCGGTCGCCGCGACGCTCGCGACGTCGTGCTGCGCGTCCGTGACAACGGCGTCGGGGGGGAGCCCCCCGGGGGTACACGCGGGGGGGCTGAGTTTAG
>JAEWJO010000047.1 GCA_023386455.1 Pseudomonadota bacterium
CTTCGCCGAGAGCGGCGGATTGCTCGGCACCTTCGTGCGCGATCCGTTCGCCGGTGCCTCGGCCGGATCGTTGCGGACGGCAGGCGGCACCTCGACGAGATCGCGAGCCGCCGAGATCCGCGGATCGACCGTGCGCGGCGTGACCTTCACGCGCGCGAGCTGTGCCTCCAGCTGCGCGTTCTCCGCGCGCGCCGCGAGCTCGGCCGGCGTATCGGGCGATGACACCGGCCCCTGGTCGGCGCCTGCGCCCGGCGGAGGAATCGCGGCCGCGCTCGGCGGTGGGATCGTCGTCGGGTTGTGCGGCGGCAACAGCCCCGCGGCGATCAGCTCTTCGGGCTCGAACAGGGACGGCTCGATCGCCGCGGCCGCCGCGATCGCCTCGTCGATCAGGCGCAGGCTCGACGGCCGGTAGTCGCCCGCCAGTGGCGAGTGGATCTCCTCGGCCCCGACGACGTCCTCCTCGGACACCACCGCATCCTCGGAGATCTGCTCGGCCGAAGGCCGGTCGACCATCGCGGCCGATGGCGCAGCAGACGGCACCGTCGCGGCTTCGACCGGGATCGGTCCCGAGGCGACCTTCTCGATCGGCGTCGGCGCGTGCGCCTCCTCGACGACGACGAGCGGCATCGGCTTGCCGGTGTCGCGCTTCGCATGCTTGATGTCCGGATCGAGGTCGAGCAGCAGACCCTCGAAGTACAGGCGCGCGATCGCCTGCAGGCACTCGAGGTCGCCAAAGTCGGATCCGTCGATCACCTCGAGCAGCGTGCGCTTGCCGTCGAACAGCCGAAGGATCCGGTTGTTGTCGTCGGGAATCTCGCCGAGGCGAATCGAGAGCTCGGCCGTGTCGATCTCGAAGCGATGCGTCAGCGGCGGCAGCTGCTCGAGCAGGCGCGACCACTCGTCGAGGCGGCGCATGCCCTCCATGAGCAGACCCTGCGAGCTCGTCGTGATCTGCTCGCGCCGCCGCACCGTGCGGAACTCGACCTCGAACTCGCCCTCGTTCCATGTCAGCAGGCGATAGACCGCGTCCTCGCCCTGGAGCGTGCCGGCCTCGGCGTCGATCACCTTGCCGTCGCGGAAGTAGATCGCGGCCTGGCGGTTCGGTCCGCCGGAGAACTGGATCACGCCCGACTTGCGGCTCACCTCGATCGTCTGGATCACGTCGACGACCGGCATGTCCGCCACGCGCCCGGCGAACCGCGTCCCATCCTTCTTGAGATCGAGGAACTGGCGCTGCCGCTTCTGCAGCAGGATGTTGATCCGGGTGACGATCTCCTTGATGTAGATCGGCTTCGTCAGGTAGTCGTCGACGCCGAGCTCGAGCCCGCGGATCTTGTTCTCGATCGCCGTCTCGGCGGTGAGGAAGATGAACGGGATCTCCGCCCACTCCGGCGTCTGCCTCAGGCGTCGGCGTAGCTCGAAGCCATCGAGGTCGGTCGAGAACTTCGTCTCGCAGATGATGAGATCCGGCGGATTCAGCTCGAGCTTGTCCAGCGCGTCTCCGACGGACACGGCCGGGGTCACGCTGAACCCCGCCTTGCGTAGAGACACCTCGAGCACTCGCAGACTGCGAGTGTCCCCGTCGACCAGGAGCAAGCTTTGTTTCGACACGAGCACCGACGGAGCCGGCGCAGGGAATCGTAACCAACTACACGAAGGGTCGCCAGCAACGTAACCTGCGGTCGTGCATGGTTCGCGTGCGAATCCCACGGAGCCGCCGCCCGCATCATCCGGCGGCACCCCGGATGCCCCCGATGGGACCCGGGCCAACCCCGTGCGCCCTCGCATCGAGCTGCCCTACGGGTCGCACCCGTACATCGTCACCCTCGACGATCGCGAGGTCGTCCTCGTCGAGCCCGCTTCGCTAGCGCCACCCCGCCCGCTGGATACGCTGCTCGAGGCTGCACTCGCATCGCCGATCGGTGCCCCGTTTCCGACTCTCCCACCATCACCGCGCGTCACGCTGATCGTCAGCGACCCCACGCGCGACGAACCACGCGACGCATTCATCCGCGCACTCCGGCCCCGACTCCCGCCCGACACCCGGCTGACGATCGCGATCGCAACCGGCACCCACGGCCCGTGCGACCTCGCCGCGCTGCACCTCTCTCCCGCCGCCACCGCGAACGCCACCGTCGTCAATCACGATGGCCACCGCCTGGGCACCGACCTCGTCGATCTCGTCGACCTCGTCGACCTCGGCACCACCCGCCGTGGAACGCCAGTCCGCGTCCATCGCTGCCTCGTCGACGCCGACCTCGTGATCGCGACCGGCTGCATCCGGCCGCACTACTTCGCCGGCTTCGGTGCCGGCTGCAAGGCGCTCTTTCCGGGCCTCGGCGAGGCGACCGCCATCCGCATCAACCATCAGCTCAAGACCGCCCCCCACTCGCGCGCAGGAATCCTCGACGGAAATCCCTGCCGCGACGACCTCGAAGAAGCCGTCGCCCTTGTCGCGACGCCGACCTTCCTGCTCGACGGTGTCGCCGGGCCCGATCACCTCGTCCACGACGCCGTCGCCGGCGATCTCCGCGCAGCGTTCCGCGCCGGTGCCGAGCGCGCTCGTCCCTGGTTCACCGTTCGCGCTCCGCGCGCCAAGCTCGTCATCGCTTCCGACGCCCTCCCGGTCTCGGCGACCCTCTATCAAGCCGCAAAGATCGCCGCCGCCGTCGCGCCACTCGTCCTCCCCGGTGGCACCCTCGTCCTCGTCGCCGAGTGCGCCGGTGGTGTCGAGCCGCTCGCGACCGTCAACGAAGCCATCTTTCGCATCGGCGTCCTCCCGCGCCTTCCGCCCGACGCTCGCATCCTCCTCGTCAGCGCTCTTCCATCGTCCGTCGTCCGGACCACCCTGCTCGAGCCCGCGCCCTCTCTTGCCGACGTCCTCGCATCGCTCCCTGGCGAGCGCGCCGTGATCGTTCCACGCGCGAGCCAACTCCTTTGTGAACCAAGCTCATGACCATCGAAGCCACGCTTGCCCGCCTCTCTCTCGACCGCTCCCTTGCCGAAAGTCTCTCGGCGTTTGTCTCGCTGTTCGAGAAGTGGAACAAGAGCATCAACCTCTCGGCGGCCACCAGCCGTGCCGAGATCGTCGAGCACGTCGTCGATAGCCTCCACGTCGTCCAGCACCTCGCGAATCGCCCTCGCATCCTCGACGTCGGCTCCGGCGGCGGGTTTCCCGTCGTCGTCGCCGCGATCTGTCTTCCCGACGCCGCCTTCACCTCACTCGAGCCCGTCCACAAGAAGCATGCCTTCCTGCGCACCGCCGCGCGCGAGCTCCGCCTCCCCAACCTCGATCCCTCCGCCAGACGCCTCGAGGACCACGACGGCCGTGACTACGATGCCGCCGTCTCCCGCGCGACGTTCGATCTCGTCGAGTGGCTCGCGATGGCGCGCGCGTATCTCTCCCCCTCGGGCATCGCCGTCGGCTTCGAGGCGGTACCGCGTGACGACCTTCCCCCCACAGCCGTTCGGCATCCCTACGACCTCGGCGGCAAGCGTCGCTCGATCGTGATCGTTCCTCCGCCCGCCGCCTGATCGAGCTCGCCCGCCGTGTCTTCCGGCCGCGCTTGGGATCCCGCGTGTATCCGCTCGTCGGTCGGGGGACACTTCGCTTGTCCGCTCGTCGGTCGGGGGACACCCACGTCTGTCCGCTCGTCGGTCGGGGGACACCTCGCTTGTCCCCACGTCTGTCCGCTCATCGGTCGGGGGACACCCACCTTCGTCCGCTCATCGGTCGGGGGACACCACCTTTGTCCCCACCTTTGTCCGTGCGTCGGTCGTGAACGCGGCAGTCACGACGTAGGATCGGGCGATGTCGTTGACCAATGAGGAGCTCACGGCGTGTCTTCCGGTCGAGCTTCAGGCAGCGTCGCCCACAATCAAACGTATCGCAGTCGGACTCTCGGGCGCGGGTGTGTTCCGCGTCGATGCAGGTGGCGCAGCGTTTGTCCTCAAGGTCTCGCGCGCAGACGAGGGCGGTGAGGCGGACGACGAGTGGAGGCGGCGGGTTCATGTCCTCCGGCTGGTGTCCACGGCCGGACTCGCCCCGCGCGTGGTCCATGTCGACGAGTCACGTCGCGCTGTGCTGAGCGAGCTCCTGGTCGATGCTGGGTTGGCTCCGATGTTCGGCGATCCGCGAACGCGTGCTGATGCCGTCGCGCTTGTCGGCCGCACGCTCCGGCGGCTGCATGACGTTCCTGTGCCCGATGGGCTCCCGGCGAATGAGCCGCGGGTGCTCGAGCACGAAGCGGGGAACCGGGAACGCGGCCACCGACGCGCGCAGGCGGTCGAGGAGCGACACGGCCGGCACGAACGATCCGCTCTACGATCTCGCGGCTGTGTCTGTGTTCTTCCGCATGGACGACGCGACCTGCCTCGCGCTCCTTGAGGCGCACGAGGGGACGGCGGTCGAGGTCCTGCCGTCCCGGTTCTGCTACTTCCAGCGGCTCGTTGCCGGGCTGTGCGGCGCGGCCTTCGTCCATCTCGCGCGCCACGGCGGCTTTGCGGGCGACTCGACGTTGACGGTCGATTCCGTGGTTCCGCTCGTCGATGTCTATCAGCGACTCCGTGCGGGTCAGGTCAATGTGGGCAGCCCCGGCGGCCAGTGGATGTTCGGGCTCGCGCTGGTGAAGGCGAGCTACGAGTTCGGGCTTCGTTCCACGTGAAACGCGGCGCGGCTGCGGTTCCACGTGAAACGTCGGAGCGGAGGGGGCCGCGACCGGGGCAGGGACGGACGAGAGAGAGGCCGGAGCTGTCGCGCACGTCGAACCCGGCGTTCGTGGGTTCCACGTGGAACGGTCAGCCGACTAGCGAGTCGAGGATTGCGGGGTCGCGGCCGAGGGTCAGGATCTGGCCGTTCCAGCGCCGAGCGATCTCGTGCGCGTTGCTCGCCGCGAAGTCGAGGTCGTCCGTCGGGTGCAGCGAGAGGATGAGTGCGGCGACGTGGCATCCGTCGCGCTCTACCGCTTCGAGGGTCAGCAGCGAGTGGTTGATCGTTCCCAGCGTGGCCCGGGCGACGACGATGACGGGCAGGCCGAGACGACCTGCAAAGCCCGCCATGTCGATCGTGGGCGTGATCGGGACGCGCCAGCCACCAGCTCCCTCGACGATCACGAGATCCGCGTGGTCTGCCGCCTCTCGAATGGTGAGGTCGATCATGTCGAGGTCGATGATGCGATCCTCTGCCTCGGCCGCGACGAGTGGCGCGACGGGCTGGGCGAGCTGGTACAGCCCGCGAAGGGGTCCGGTCTGCCATCCGCCGGCTGCCTCGGAGAGGAGGCGCTGGTCGTCACCCTCGGGCGCGGTGCACCCGGTCTCGATGGGCTTGAAGGCGAACACGTGCTTGCCGAGGGCACCGGCTCGGGAGGCGATGGCGGCCGAGGTGAAGGTCTTGCCGACGCCGGTATCGGTTCCCGTGACGAAGTAGCCCTTCATGCGTCCTCACGGCGTTTCACGTGGAACATCAGGCTAGGCAGTTTCCTGGATCGCGATGGTCGTCGCGCGCTCGAGAAGAGTGAGCTCGTCGGCGCGAATGCTGAGCGGGGGCATCCAGACCACGACATCCCCAAGGGGCCGAAGCATCACACCGTGGTTCCTGGCGCGGTCACAGACCTCGACGCCGAGGAATCGGTCCGGCTTGGAGTGGAGCTCGATGCCGACCATGAGGCCGACGGAGCGGACTTCCTTGACGGCGGGAAGCGCTGCGATCCGGGCGAGTGCGGCAGCGACCTCCGGGATCCGGGCCTGCGCGTTGGCCAGGGTCTCGTCCCGGAGAAGCCGAAGCGACTCGACACCGACGGCACAGGCGAGCGGGTTCGCGGTGTACGTGTGGCCGTGGAAGAAGTGCTTCATCTCGGCGCGGGCACCGAGGAAGGCGGAGAAGACGTCCTCTGTGGTGAGGGTCGCGGCGAGGGGGAGGTAGCCGCCGGAGATGCCCTTCGCGAGGCACATGAAGTCGGGCTCTACGGACTCGTGCTCGCAGGCGAACATGCGGCCGGTGCGGCCGAAGCCGGTCGCGACCTCGTCGAGGATGAGGTGGACGTTGTGGCGGCGGCAGAGCTCGGCGACCTTCGCGAGAAAGCCGGGCGGGTGGACGAGCATTCCGGCGGCGCCCTGGATGAGGGGCTCGAAGATGAACGCCGCGATCTCGTAGGCCCTCCGCTCGAGCTCCTCTTCGATCCGAGCGAGCGATGCGCGTCCGTCGGTTCCGGCCGGCGATGGGATCGGAATGCTCTGGACGAGGAGGGGACCGAAGATCCGGTGGAAGAGGTCGATGCCACCGACGCCGACCGCTCCGAGCGTGTCGCCATGATAGGCGTCGGTCATCCGAAGAAAGCGCTGCTTCGTCGGACGCCCCCGAAGGGCCCAGTACTGAAAGGACTGCTTGAGCGCGATCTCGACCGCGGTCGACCCGGAGTCAGAGTAGAAGACGCGGCTCAGGCTGCGGGGTGCAACGTCGAGCAGATCGGCGGCGAGGCGAATGCCGGGCTCGTGGCTCAGACCGAGAAAGGTCGAGTGGGCGAGCTTTGCGGCTTGGTCCTGGAGCGCGCGATCGAGGCGCGGGTGGCGATGGCCGTGGACGTTGCACCAGAGGGACGAGACGCCGTCGAGGTAGCGGCGGCCGTCGGTGTCGATGAGAAAGTTCCCGTCGCCGGCGGCGATCACGAGCGGCGACCACTCGGCCATCTGCGTGAAGGGATGCCAGAGGACGCGCTTGTCGAGAGCGGCGAGGTCGGTGGAGTGTTTCACGTGAAATGACGCGCTGCGTTGCACAGCGCTCCCGTCAATGTTTCGAGGTCTTGCGGTGTATGGCCCGCGGAGAGGCTGACGCGGAGGCGGGCGGTGCCCTCGGGGACGGTCGGCGGCCGGATGCCCTGCACGTAGACGCGCTGCTCGAGGAGGCGGGCGGTGATCTGCATGACCTCGCGGTCGTCACCGACGAGGAGAGGCGCGATGGCGCTCTCGGCAGCACCGCCGAGCTTCGGGATCCGCGCTCGTAGATCGCGGGCGCGGGCAGCGAGGGCGCGCCGGCGCTGCTCTCCGTCGGAGCCGCGAATGATCTCGACGGCTGCGCCGATCGCAGCGGCGACGAATGGGGGCAGGCCGGTCGAGAACACGAACGGACGCGCGCGATTCCAGAGGAGGTCGGAGATCGCGCGCGTCGTGGCGACGAACGCGCCGAACGAGCCGAGCGCCTTGCCACACGTGCCGACGAGGATGTCCGGGACCACGCCGACGGAGGCCGCGATCCCGCGGCCCTCGGGGCCCCACACGCCCACGGCGTGGGCCTCGTCGAGGACGAGCGACGCGCCATGCTTCGCGGCGAGGGTTGCGAGCGCGGCGACGTCCGCGATGTCGCCGTCCATCGAGAACAGCGACTCGGAGACGACGAACGTCCGGCGAGGAGAGCGCGACGACGGAGTCGCGAGGGCTCGCTCGAGCGCGGCGAGATCGAGGTGCGGATAGACGATGACCTGGGCGCGCGAGAGGCGGCAACCGTCGATGATGCTCGCGTGGTTCAACGCGTCGGAGAAGACGACGTCGTCGGGGCCGAGCAGCGAGGTGAGCACGCCGACGTTGGCGGCATAGCCGCTGTTGAAGAGGCGAGCGGCCGCGGTGCGCATCCAGTCGGCGAGCGAATCCTCGACGAGCGCGTGGGCGCGATGGTTCCCGACGATCAGGCGCGAGGCGCCGGCACCGGTGCCGGCCTCGTCGAGTGCGGACGCGGCGGCCCGGGCGATCCGGCGATCGCCGGCGAGCGAGAGGTAGTCGTTCGACGCGAGGTTGAGCACGAGCGTCCCGTCGACGATCGTGTGCGGGCCCTGGAGCCCATCGACGACGCGAGGGACGCGCAGGCGGTGCGCCGCCTCGAGCGTGCGCAGCTCGTCGCGAACATCGTCGTCGAGACTCACGGCGCCGGGACTATAGCCGCGCAGGGGGCGAAGTCACTCGCGCGAGACGACGAGCTGCGCGACGGTGGCCTGCTGGACGCGGCGCGACACCGAACCCGCGTGCCCGGGCCCCAGCGACGACCTTTCGTGGCGTACGATGAATGCGTGCGAACCGCACTCGGGTTGGTCGTCCTCGCCGGGTGCAACGCGGTCTTCGACCTGCGGACGACCGAGCTGACGCCGCCGGACGTCGATGGCGACGGCATCGATGATCGCGTCGATGACTGCCCGATCACGCCGGATCCGGAGCAGCTCGACGCAGATGGCGACGGGTTCGGCGATGCGTGCGACTTCTGCCCGAACCTCGCAACGGCGGTGAACCACGACGAGGACGGTGACCTGCGCGGCGACGAATGCGACCAGTGTCCGATGGCCGCCGACTTCCCCGTGAACGAGGACGGCGACGGCGTCGGCGACGCATGTGACTTCGACCTCGCCGCGGACAACAGGATCCTGGGGTTCGATGCGTTTCTCTCGCTCGGCGCGTGGCAGGCGACCGGGACGCCGTGGCGCACGACCGGTGATGCGATCGTCGTGTCCGCGCAGCCGCCCGCCGACGATCCGGGACTCGTGAACCCGCCGATCATCCTCGAGGGCTCGCGCGGCTGGCAGATCCGGTTCGGCCTGACCTCGACCGAGACCTGGACCACCGGCGACACGTTCGGCATCGCGTTCATCGACGTGGCGACCGGAAAACGCGTCGCGACCTGCATGCTCGCGTGCACGACAGACTGCGCGCTGACGATCACGACGCCCGACCTCATCTCGACCGCGCAGACGGTCACGCCGGAACCCGTCACCGAGCTCAGGTTCGAGTACTACCCGAACTTCCAGACCTGTCGCATCGGCTTCGTCGGCCCGCTCGCGAACACGGTGTTCCCGACGGTGACGCCGGTCCTGATCGGCAGCCCCAAGGTGCACCTGCGCTACTTCGCCGCGTGGCAGTAGCTACTTGCCGATGCAGAAGCGCGCGAAGACCTCGTCGAGCACGCGGTCGCCGACCTCGGTGCCCCGCAGCTCCGCGAGCGCCTGCAGGCCCTGACGGACCTCGAGCGCGACGACCTCCGCAGCGCGGCGCGTGCGCCATGCGGAGGCGGCGGCCTCGAATGCATCGCGCGCGGCCGCGGCGCTCGCCTGCTGGCGCGCGGTCGTGACGAATGCGTCCTCGCTGCCTTCGCGGTCGGCGACGCCGGCGATCGCGAGCACGCGATGCTTGAGCTCGTCGAGACCCTGTCCCGTCGATGCCGACGTTGCGAGCGCGCCGTGCGCGTCGCCACCGAGGTCCGCCTTGCTGCGGATGACGAGCCCGCGGGTCGGGAATCGCGCACCGTCATCCCAGGGTGACGCGCCGTCGTTGACCACGACGACGACGTCCGCGCTCGCGACGCGCCGCTCGCCGAGCTCGATGCCGCGGGCCTCGATCGCGTCCGCGGTCTGCCGCGTGCCGGCGGTATCGACGATCGTCACCGCGACGCCGTTCCACACGTCGGCGACCTCGAGGTAGTCGCGCGTCGTGCCGGGCGCCGCCGCGACGAGCGCGCGCTCCGTGCCGACGAGTGCGTTGAGGAGCGACGACTTGCCGGCATTCACCGGACCAACGAGCGCGACCGTGATGCCCTGACTCAGCGCGCGACCGTGCCGGAACCCGGCCGCGAGGGCACCGCACCGTGCGCCGAGCTCGCCCAGCTCGCCCACGATCGCCGCGGCATCCGCCGCTGCGATGTCTTCCTCGGGAAAATCGATCCGGCCCTCGATCTCCGCGAGCACGCCGAGGGCACGTGTCTCGAGCTCGCGCGCCGCATCGCCGAGCCGGCCGCCCAGGTTCTGCTGCGCGAGCCGCCAGGCACGCTCGCTGCCGGCATGGATCACCTGGAGCAGTGCCTCGGCGCGAAGCAGATCGAGCTTGCCGTTCGCGACCGCACGCCGCGTGAACTCGCCGGGCTCGGCGACCCGCGCGCCACGCTCGAGCACCGCGCCGAGCAGCCGCTCGAGGTTGTGCGCGCCACCGTGTCCTTGCAGCTCCGCGACGTCCTCGCCCGTGAACGAGGCCGGCGCGCGCATCGCGAACGCGACGACCTGATCGATTCGCGTGCCCGCGCGGTCGTGCGCCCAACCGACTCGCACGGTGCGATCGAGTGCGAACCCGACGACGCCCTCGACGATCGAGACGGCCAGCGGCCCACTGACGCGCACGATCCCGACGCCACCCACTCCGGCAGCGGTCGCGATCGCAGCGATCGTGTCGTCGGCGACGACCGAGGCCATTACTCGGCGGCGGCAGGAACGATCAGGATGTGGCGGTCTTCGCCTTCACCCTCGCTGCGCGTCGTCAGGCCCGCGATCTCCGAGATCGCCATGTGGACGATCCGGCGGTCGTGCGCCGTCATCGGCTGCAGCTCGACGATCTGCTTCGTCTCCAGCGCCTTCTCGCTCATGCGCTGCGCGAGCGTCCGCAGGCGCTCGACCTGCTTGTCGCGGAAGCCGCCCGAGTCGACGACGAGAGGCTTCGTCTTCTCGTCGCGGCGCTCCTTGTACACGGCCTTGTTGACCAGGTGCTGGAGCGCGTCGATGACGACGCCCCGCCGCCCGATCACGAGCTCCGTGTCCGAGGTCTGAATCTCGAGCACCGTCTTGTCGGAATCGTCCTTGATGTCGATGTCCGCCGAGATACCCATGCGCTCGAGCACGCCGAGCAGGAACTCGCTCGCCTTCTCGGCGAGGTCTTCACGATCTGCAGTCGCTTGCGTCACAGCTGCCTCCAAACCTATCGCTTGCGCTTCTTGCGCTTGGCGGACTTGCCACCCTGGCCCGGGCGCGGCGCGGGCTTCGATGCCCCGCTCTTCACCATGGCCGTGTCGTCCGAGTCGTCATCGTCGCCATCGTCGTCCGAGGAGACGTCCGCTGCCTTCGCCTTCGCGATGGTGTCCTTCACCTTCACGTCGGCGGGCTTCTTGCCGTCCTTCAGGGCGGCGGCCTTCTCCTGCGCCGCCTTGAGCTTCGCGGCGAGGGCGAGGCTCTTCTTGTCGTACTTGTTCATGTAGATCGAGTGGATCGCCGACAAGACGGTGTTCGTGAAGATGTAGAGCGTCAGACCCGCGGGGAAGAAGAACGCCATCACGCCGAACATCAGCGGGAGGCCGTACTGCATCATCCGCTGCTGCATCTTCTGCGTCGGGTCGGTCGCCGCGCCCATCGGCTGCAGACGTGCCTGGGCGAACATCGTCACCAGCAGCACGACCGGCATGACGTGGTACGGGTCGGCCTTCGTCAGGTCGCTGATCCAGCCCGGGATGAACGGCTGCAGGTACAGCTCGCCCGCCGACGACAGCATGCGGTACAGCGCGAGCCAGATCGGCATCTGCAGGAACATCGGCAAGCAACCCGACAGCGGGTTCGCGCCGTGCTGGCGGTAGAGCGCCATCGTCTCCATCTGCTGGCGCTGGCGGTCATCCTTGTACTTCGCCTGGATCTCCTTGAGCTCCGGGGCGAGGACCGCGATCGCCTTCATCGAGCGCATCGAGCGCGTGATGAACGGCAGCGTGATGAGCTTGACGAGCAGCGTGAGCACCATGATGGCGATGCCCCAATTGCCGACGACGCCGTAGAACTTGAGCAAGAGCCACATCAGCGGGCGGCCGATGAAGGCGAACCAGCCGAGATCGATCGCGCCGTGGAACGCGGTCGAGAAACCCGCCGCGGCATCGGCGCCCTCGAGGCGCTTGTACTCCTTCGGACCGAGGAAGCCGGCGATCTCGCGGACCATCGGCTGGCTCTTCGAGTCGAGCATCACCGCCGGACGCAGCAGCATGTCGGTGCGCATCAGGCCGCCGTCGCCGATCGCGAACGTCATCTTGTCGGCGGACATCGCGGGATCGAGCTTGGGCGCCATCGCGACGAGCAAGAACGGATGCTCGAAGCCCGTCCAGCGGATGCCGTACTCGTAGCGCGGCTTCTTGATGATCGACTTGACGCCGGTCTCGAAGTGCTCGCCGTTGCGGAACGTCGCCGACTCCCACACGCGCGGCGCGACACTCTGGCCACCGCCGCCGCCGTCTTTCGGATCGTGGAAGCCATACGTCGTCACCGCGAGCGTCTGCTTCGCCGGCGTCGCCGACTTGACCGTCGACTTCACGGTCATGCGCAGCACGTACTTGTCGGGGACGATCTCGAACGTCTTCTCGACGTCGATCGCATCCGTCGAGATCGTGTAGCGGACCTTCGTCGGCGACTCCTGCGTGCCGGTCCACTCGGCCTTCGGCGGCAGGACGTACGTCGAGCCCGCGAAGTTCACGCCGAACGCGCCGGTATCGGGCTCCTGCGCGGTGATGAGCTCGCCCTTGTGCTTGTCGCGCTGGTAGCGCTTGTCGGTGAGCTGCCACGACTTCACCACGCCGCCGTGGTTCGAGAACTTCGCGACGAAGTTGTCGAACGTCAGCGTGATGATCTTCTCCTCGCCACGATTCGTCGGCGCCGGCGGCGTCGTGCCGTCGATCGCGACACCGACGGGCGTCGCGGGCGTGACCATGGCGGGCAGCGCCGCGGCGGAACCGGAGCCCGTCTCCGTCGGCGTGGGCTTCTTCGGCTCTTCCTTGTGCGGGAAGACGTACTGGAACGCGAGCAACACGCCGAGCGCGAGCGCGACGGCGAGCAGCAGGCGCTTACCTTGATCCTGCATCAGTGATCCTTGCAACGGTGTGGAGGCACCGGGTCATAACCGCCGTGGAACAGCGGATTACACCGCAGTACTCGCCACGTCGCGAGAACACCACCGACGACGATCCCGCGCTGGTGCACCGCCGTCATCGCGTACTCCGAGCACGTCGGAAGATATCGACAGGTCGGTGCACGCTTGAGCGGCGATAACACGCGCCGATACACGGCCACAGGCAACAGCACGACCCAGACGAGGAAGCGATGGATGGCTGTGGTCATGGAAGCTGGCGCAGGGTCTTCAACAGATCGGGAGCGAAGTCGTCGGGGTGAAGCTGCCGTGCCGCCGAGTCCTTGGCAACCACGACGATGTCCCAGCCTGTAGGCACCCAATCGTGGAGTCGCAACCACTCGCGTACTAAGCGCCTGATCCGATTTCGAACGACCGCGTTTCCCACTTTCTTGGTGACCGTGATTCCGAGCCTTCCTGGAAGGCCGGGATCAGGCCGTTTCTGTGCGAGCACGAGGACGTGTCGTCCGTGGAGCTTCTTGCCGGCGTTCTGGACGGCAATGAACTCGGAGCGTCGACGGAGCCGCATCTCCTTCGTGATGCGGCCCATCGGCTACTTCTTCGCGATCGTCACCGAGAGCCGCTTGCGGCCCTTCGCGCGACGGCGACGAAGCACCTCGCGACCGCCACGGGTCTTCTTGCGCGCACGGAACCCGTGAGTGCGTTTACGGCTCTTGTTGTGCGGCTGGTAGGTGCGCTTGCTCACGGCTATTTTCCTTCCGCGGTCGAAGTCCGTCCGATCTACATCGGGTCCGGCGTTTGCGGAGCGGGATCGATACTCAGTTGCGTCCGGGGTGTCAAGACATCGCTACCTCGGGGTTTCCGGGGCGTCCCAGAAACGGGCGGTCGGGGTTTCCGCGAGGCGCCCGATCCGCCAGGTCCACGTCACCTCTCCGCTCCCGCCACAGCCCCGAAACGCGACGGTAACGGGAGTTCAATTGCTGTCTGTTTTGTCTTGCAGAGCGATTTCGCCATCTGCTACCTAGGCCAACGTTTCTCCTGTGGACAACTCGTAACGAGTGGGCACGGGAGGGGACCAGAAGTGGGTGTGAATAACTTCTGGATTGGCTGTTCTTTGCCTGTGATCCGAGCTTAGTCAACGCTACGAATTTACAGGACAAAGTCCTGGAGCCGGGGAATGAATCAACAGTTGCCTTGGGATGAAGCGGTCGATCGGTTGAAGTCGCAGGTAACACCGCAGCATTACGACATGTGGCTGCGTCCGATCGAGGTCACCTCATGGGATGGCGCCACCCTCCGGCTGCGGGCTCCGAACAGCTACGTCCGGCTGTGGTTCGAGAGCAACTACCTCTCGCCCCTGGTCAAGGAGCTCCGCGACCTCGGGCATGACCAGGTCCGGGTCGAGTTCGACCCCGACAGCGAGCACCGCCCCGCTCCGGAGCCGCGCCAGGCCCAGGTGATGACCGCCGCCGGCGACCCCGACCTCGCCCGCGGCACCGCCCCGCCGATGCACGTCCCCGACTCGAGCTCCGCCGCGATCACCCCGCCGCCCTCGACGTCGTCCATGTCCGCGATGACCGACGACCAGCCCGGCTTCTCCGCGCCCGACGCCGCGACGCTGAACCCTCGCTACACGTTCGACACGTTCGTCGCCGGCCCCTCGAACCAGCTCGCGTTCGCCGCGTCGCAGGCCGCCGCCTCGAGCTACCCGCCGAAGTACAACCCCGTCTTCATCTGCGGTGGCGTCGGTCTCGGCAAGACGCACCTCCTGCACGCGATCGGTCACCAGCAGCTCGGCAATCGTCCCGGCTCGCGCATCGTCTACATCTCGTCCGAGCGCTTCATGAACGAGTACGTCCAGGCCATTCGCGTCGGCCGGATGCACGAGTTCCGCCGCAACTACCGCGAGGGCATCGACGTGCTGCTCGTCGACGACGTCCAGTTCCTCGCCGGCAAGGAGAGCACGCAGGACGAGTTCTTTCACACGTTCAACGCGCTCCACGAGAACCACAAGCAGATCGTCCTGACGGCCGACCGCAAGCCGCACGAGATCTCGGACATCGCCGATCGCCTGCGCACCCGGTTCGCGTGGGGCCTGCTCGCCGATATCGAGCCACCCGAGCTCGAGGTCCGCATCGCGATCCTTCGCAAGAAGGCCGCGGTCGAGGCCGTGACGCTTCCCGACGACGTCGCGCTCTACATCGCTACCGCCATCAAGAGCAACGTCAGAGAGCTCGAGGGAGCGCTCATCCGCCTCGCCGCGTACGCATCGCTGTCGAAGCGCCGCATCGACCTGGAGTTCGCCCAGGAGACGCTGGGAGCCGCGCTGACGCGTCCGCGCGAGGTCATCACGGTCGAGATCATCATCAAGGCCGTCGCGAGCTACTACGGGCTCAAGCCCGCCGACATCAAGAGCGACCGCCGCCACAAGTCGCTCGCGAACCCGCGCGCGATCGCGATGTACATCTCGCGCCACCACACGAAGGACAGCTACCCCGACCTCGCGCGTGCGTTCGGCGGCAAGCACCACACGACCGTCATCTCGGCCGTGCAAAAGATCGCAGAGCGGCTCAAGGACGACGCGTCACTGCGGTCCGAGATCCACGCCATCGAGAGCATGGTGCTCCGGTGATCTGCCCTGTGGCCTACCCTGTTGGTGCAGCTGTGGAGCAAACCTGGACAAATTCCTCGTCGAGGTTGTCCACACCTTTGCTGCATGGCATCCACCGATCACCGACGAAGTCAGACCACCATGCTTGCATCTCGAAAGTCCTGCGGCTCTCGGCGGTTGCTGACTAGTCCACAGAGTTCACAGGACCTTCTGATCCTTACTACTAAGAAGATTTATTCTCTGATCTAAAAGAAGAGAAGAACGACGAACGAAGAGAGAGCGGACGGGTGACCATGGAATTTCGAATCTCGAAGAACGAATTTCTTCGCGGCCTACGCCTCGCGCAGGGCATCGCGGACCGCAAGAGCACGATGCCGATGCTCGCGAACGTCCTGCTGCGCACGCAGGGCAAGAATCAGATCCTGGTCGCCGCGACCGACCTGAACGTCTCGCTCACAGCCGAGCTCAAGAGCCAGAACTCGCACGAAGGTGGAATCACCCTCGGCGCAAAGAACCTCTACGAGCTCATCGTCAACGCTCCAGGCGAAGAGATCACGCTGAAGAAGGCGGACAACCACTGGGCGGAGATCCGCTCGGGGAAGGTCACCTATCGCATCGTCGGCATGCCCGACCGCGACTTCCCGAAGGTCCCCGAGCATCGCGAGGCGCAGTACTCGCAGGTCGAGAGCGCGGTCCTGAAGGAAATGATCGAGCGCACGCTGTTCTCGGTGTGCAACGACGAGACGCGGTTCCACCTGAACGGCGTGTACTTCGAGAGCGACGGCAGCAAGGCGCGCATGGTCTCGACGGATGGTCACCGCCTGTCGAAGGTCGAGCGCACGATCGCGAACGGCCCCAAGCTCTCCGCCGGCGTCATCATCCCGAAGAAGGGCCTGCTCGAGATTCGCAAGGTTCTCGACGCGGGACCGCAGTGCAAGGTCGCCATCAAGACGCCGCACCTGTTCCTCGTCCAGGAGGACATCGCGCTCGCGGTGAAGCTCATCGACGCGCAGTTCCCGCCGTACGAGCAGGTCATCCCGAAGGGGCACAACAAGGTCATCACCGTCGACCGCGTGCGCTTCATCGAGGCCCTGCGCCGTGCGCAGCTGATGTCGTCCGAGACGCGCGGCGTGAAGGTCGCTGCGACGAAGGAAGGCATCACGGTCACGAGCGACAACCCGGATCTCGGCGAGGTTCGCGAGGAGCTCGACGCCGACTACAGCGGCGATGCCATCGCGATCGGCTTCAACCCGAAGTACGTCGTCGAGCTGCTCGGCCAGATGGCCTCGGACCAGATCACCATCAAGCTCGGCGGCGAGCTCGACCCGGGTCTCGTCGAGCCGACGGGCGGCGATACCTATCTCGGTGTCGTCATGCCGATGCGTATCTGAGCAAGTGCTGGGCGTAGGCGTCAGCGTCAGCGTCAGCGCTCCGGGATCGGGGAACGGTGGTCGCGGCAGGCAGTCTCCTGGGAATGAGCGCCGAGTAGGACTCGCACGCTCGAGCGTTTGCCTACGCCGCTTACGCTGACGCTTGCGCCTACGCCTACGAGTCGAGAGCGATGCGCATCCAGGTTCTGACCGCCGAGAACGTCCGCAACCTCCGACCGGTCCACCTCGAGCCGCGCGAGCGGTTCAACGTCTTCGTCGGCGACAACGGCCAGGGCAAGACGAACCTGCTCGAGGCCATCTACGCGGCCGCGGCGCTGCGCTCGTTCCGCACGAGCAAGCTCGCCGACATGATCGCGTTCGGTGCCGCCGAGGCGCGAATCGGTGCGCGCGTGGTCAAGGACGAGCTCACGAGGGTGTACGAGGTCACGCTTGCACCGACGGGGCGACGCGTTCTCCTCGATGGTAAAGCGGCGAGGCCACTCGCGCGCTACTTCGGCGGGTTCAACGTCGTCGTGTTCACGCCGGAGGACCTCGCCTTGCCACGGGGCTCGCCGAGCGACCGCCGGCGGTTCCTCGACCGCGCGGTGTTCAACGCCAGCCCCGAGTACCTCGCACGCGTGCAGGACTACGAGAAGGTCCTGAAGCAGCGCAACGCGATCCTGAAGATGGCGGCGCAGGGCACGATGAGCGGCGGGCGCGTCGAGGAGATGCTGTCGGTCTACGACGTCCAGCTCGCGGAGCTGGGGCTCGCCATCGCCTCCGCACGCAGCAGGCTCGTCGAGGAGCTGCGTATCGAGCTCGCGCAGGCGTTCTCGGCCATCACGCACGGCGAGCGCCAGGCGAGCGCCAGATACGTCAGCAAGGTCGCCGGCGCGAGCGTCGAGCAGGTCGTCGCGTGGCATCGCGAGGGGCGGATGAAGGACCTGGCGACGCAATCGACCCAGCTCGGGCCCCATCGCGATGACCTCGCGTTCGAGCTCGACGACCGCGATGCCGGTCTGTTCGCGTCCCAGGGCCAGCTGCGCGCCATCATGCTCGCGTGGAAGACCGCGGAGCTCGCGGTGCTCGCGCGGACGCACGGAGATTTGCCGATCCTGCTGCTCGATGACGTCTCCAGCGAGCTCGATCCGGCGCGCAATGCGTACCTGTTCGAGCACCTCGCCACGCAGGCGGGACAGTGCTTCATCACGACCACCCATGGGGGGCATGTTTTGCTGTCCCGGGACCGGGCAGATTACCGGATCCAAAATGGCCAGATTTCTTCGTGAAATCCGGCACATGATCCCTTTTTCAAGACGCTCGATCGTGCTATCCAACCATGCAGTTTCCAACCTGCGTCGGGGCGAATGGCAGATACAGCAAATTCACAGACTTCCGGGGCTACGTACGACGACTCTTCGATCGGCGTCCTCAAGGGTCTGGAAGGCGTTCGCAAGCGGCCCGGCATGTACATCGGCGACACCGATGACGGCACCGGTCTGCACCATCTCGTGTTCGAGGTCGTCGACAACTCGGTCGACGAGCACCTCGCGGGACATTGCACGCGCATCGACGTCGTCATCCACTACGACAACTCGGTGACCGTCGAGGACAACGGTCGCGGCATCCCGACCGGCATCCACCCCGTCGAGAACCGGCCGACGGCCGAGCTCGTGATGACCTCGCTGCACGCGGGCGGCAAGTTCGGCGGCGGCGGCTACAAGGTCTCCGGCGGTCTGCACGGCGTCGGCGTCTCGGCCGTCAACGCGCTGTCGGACTGGCTGAAGCTCGAGATCCGCCGCGACGGCAAGGTCTACTACCAGGAGTACGCCAAGGGCGTCCCGGCGACCGAGTTCAAGCAGACCGGCGTCACCGACCGCCGCGGCACGAAGACGACGTTCCACCCGGATCCCGAGATCTTCAAGAACGTCCTCGAGTTCAGCTTCGAGCAGCTCGCGCAGAAGCTCCGCGAGCTCGCGTACCTCAACAGCGGCCTGCAGATCGTCATCTTCGACGAGCGCACCGACAAGAAGTACGAGTACAAGTTCGAGGGCGGCATCGCCTCGTACGTCGCGGACCTCAACGCCAACAAGACCGCGGTGTCCGACGTCGTGTCGTTCAAGGGCGAGCACGAGGGTTGCGAGGTCGAGATCGCGGCGCAGTGGAACGACGGCTACTCCGAGCTCGTCACCTGCTTCACGAACACGATCAAGAATCGCGATGGCGGCACGCACCTCACGGGCTTCCGCCAGGCGCTGACGCGCACGATCAACAAGTACGCCGAGGAGAACAAGCTCCTGAAGGACGCCAAGAGCGGCCTCTCGGGCGAGGACCTCCGCGAAGGCCTGTCCGCCGTGATCTCGGTGAAGGTCGGCGATCCGAAGTACTCGAACCAGGCCAAGGACAAGCTCGTCTCGTCGGAGGTCGCGACTGCGGTCAGCGCCGTCGTCACCGACAAGCTCGCGCAGTACCTCGAGCAGCACCCGAAGGAGTCGCGCAACATCATCGGCAAGGCGCTGCTCGCGTCACGCGCTCGCGAGGCCGCACGCAAGGCGCGCGAGATGGTGCAGCGCAAGGGCGCCCTCGAGCTGTCGTCGCTGCCGGGCAAGCTCGCCGACTGTCAGGAGCGCGATCCCGAGAAGAGCGAGCTGTTCATCGTCGAGGGTGAGTCCGCAGGCGGCTCCGCCAAGCAGGGCCGCAACCGCGCATACCAGGCGATCCTGCCGCTCAAGGGCAAGATCCTGAACGTCGAGAAGGTGCGCTTCGATCGCCTGCTCTCGTCACAGGAGCTGACGACGCTGATCACCGCGCTCGGCGCCGGCATCGGCGAAGAGAAGGACATCGGCAAGCTCCGCTATCACAAGATCATCCTGATGACGGACGCCGACGTCGACGGCAGCCACATTCGCACGCTGCTGTTGACGTTCTTCTTCCGTCACTACAACGAGATGTTCGAGAAGGGGCACGTCTATATCGCGCAGCCCCCGCTCTACAAGGTCAAGAAGGGCAAGACCGAGCTCTATCTCAAGAACGAGCAGGCGCTCGAGGACTTCCTCCTCGACAGCGTCACGCGCGAGACGAAGCTCGAGCTCGGCAACGGCCAGGAGCACACCGGCAAGCCGCTCTCCGAGATCGTCAAGCGCATCACGTCGGCCCGTCGCCTTCGCGCGCAGCTCGACAAGCGCACCGACCGGCGCATCGTCGCCGAGTTCGCCGACGCGCAGCTGTCCGAGAGCGACATGCGTGATCGCGAGAAGCTCGAGCGCATCGAAGCCAAGGTCATGGCGGAGGTCCAGCGCCGTCATGGCGAGCTGGGTCAGGCCGGCGCCGAGTACACGCAGGATCCCGAGCACGGTACCTGGGAGCTGCGGTTCCAGGCGGGACAGCACGGTGTTCGCCGCCACACGGTCATCAACGCCGACCTCGTGCGCAGTCCCGAGTTCGTCGAGCTGAAGCGCATCAGCGCGGAGCTGAAGGGCAAGCTCGTCGAGCCGATCAAGCTCACGCACGACGGCGACGCCATCGAGATCAAGGGCTGGGACGAGATCGCAGATCGCGTCGACGAGCTCGGTCGCAAGGGTCTCCAGATCCAGCGCTACAAGGGTCTCGGCGAGATGAATGCCGAGCAGCTGTGGGAGACGACGATGGATCCGTCGCGTCGCAATCTCCTCAAGGTGAAGATCGAGGAGATGGAAGAGGCCGACGGCATCTTCACGAAGCTGATGGGCGATCTCGTCGAGCCGCGCCGCGAGTTCATCGAAGAGAACGCGCTCAACGTTCGCAACCTCGACATCTGATGCGCCGCGCGCTCGCTCTCCTCGCTGTCCTCGCCTCGTGCAAGACCAGCGAGAAGAAGGCGGGCACGCCATCGGGGCCCGCGGTCGCCGCGAGCTGCGACTACGTGTCGAAGACCGTCGGCGAGAACCACTCGTGCCAGGAGGTCTACGCCGAGTCGCAGGTCGCCGCGCTCGAGACGTGGTGCGCGAAGCTGCAGGGACCGCGCGATCGCGGCACGTTCGCGAGGGGCACCGCGTGTGCGGCCGAGGGTCGCAACGGCGGCTGCCTGTATCCGAACGGGTCGGTCAACTGGAAGTACAAGGGCGACGTCTCGTGCATGGGCGGCCAGCCGTTCGACGACGCGCCCAGGCGCAAGGAGTCGACGCCGTACCGCTGCGCGAACCCGCAGCTCTGCACCGAGACGCAGTCGGTGTTCGATCTGTCGAAGACGGTGACGGCGAAGAACTGCGAGACAGGCGGCAGCACGTTCGGCGCCGGCTCGTGCTCGACGGAGAACGTCATCGCGCGCTGCACCGTGCGCGGTCACGACGAGGATACGACGTGGTTCTTCTATGCGCCGGTCGACATCGAGGTCGCCCGGAAGACGTGCACCGAGCTCGAGGGCGTGCTCGCCGACGTCGCCGTGCCGTCCGTCGACGAGCCGGTCCCGGCGGGCTCGGCGAAATAGTCGCGGGTCGCGACGCGTTGCAGGAGCCCATGCGCGCCGCGCTCTTCGTGATCCTCGTCTCCGCATGCTCCGGGACCGCTCGTCCCTCGGAGCCCCCATCGACCAAACCAGCCTCGCCGTCGCCACTGGCGATGACGTACCTCGGCGTCGCCGGCTGGCAGATCGAATCCGGCGACGTGACGATCCTCGTCGATCCGTACTTCTCGCGGCCCGACCTCGACGGCGAGATCGCGCCCGACCCCGAGGCGATCGCGGCACACGCGCCCGCACACGCGAACCTGATCGTCATCGGTCACTCGCACGTCGACCATCTGCTCGATGCGCCCGCGGTCGCGCTCGCGACCGGTGCGACGATCATGGGCAGTGACTCGACCGTACGCGTCGCGAAGGCAGCGGGCGTGCCGGCGGACCGGCTCGTCGCGGTGAAGGGTGGCGAGACCCTCGCGCGCGATGGCTTCTCGGTCCGTGCGATCCCGAGCCTGCACTCGGTGCTCGACGACAAGGCGCTGCTCGGCGGCGCGATCACCGTCGTCCCGCCGAGGACGTTCGCCGACTACCAGGACGGCGGCACGTTCGACTACCTCGTGACGCTCGGGGGCCGGCAGATCCTCGTCACGAGTACCGCGAACTTCATCGAGCGCGAGCTCGCCGGCGTCCATCCCGACCTCGCGATCGTCGCGACCGGGCTACGCGAGCGGGTCGATGACTACACGTGCCGGCTCATGCGCGTGCTCGACAGCCCCGAGGTTGTCTACACGACGCACTTCGACAACTGGCGCGGCCGGCCCGTCGACGAGGAGCCCGACGCCGACCTGAAGGCGTTCGTCGACGAGGTGAAGCACTGCTCGCCGTCGACGACCGTCGTCATCCCGCGGCACTTCGTCCGCATGACGGCGCCGTAGCATCGGTTGATTCAGACAGCCCTGTGCTGAGCCTCTCGCAGGAGCGGCGCGACGTGCTCGCTATCGTTGAGGCGCACGACCTGCAGCTCGGAGATGAGCGGGCCGGACAGCACGTTGAGCGACGCCGGCGCCTGCCGGAATGACCAGATGCGCTCGAGCGGAAGCCCGAGCACCCGGCACAGGATCACGCGGTTGACCGCATCGTGCGCGGCGACGAGCGCGGTGTCGTCGGGGCCGAGGCCCTCGCAGATCTTGTCGAGCACGGCCCAGGCGCGGGTCTCGACATCACCGAGCGTCTCGGCGCCGGGACCGGCCGGCGAGGTTCGCCCGGGACGGCTGCGCCACACGCCGAACATCTCGGCGTGCGAGATCTCGACGTGCGATGCGAGCTTGCCCTCCCACTCGCCGTGCGAGATCTCGAGCAGACCGGCCTCGAGCCAGAGCGGCGTGTCGCGGCCGGCGAGGATCGCCTCCGCCGTGTTCTTCGCGCGCGACAGCGGCGACGCGTAGGCGATCTTGATGGGCACGTTCTTCAGCCGTTCTCCGAGGGCGCGGACCTGCTGCTGGCCGGTGTCCGAGAGCGGGATGTCGGTCCGCCCCTGATAGCGACCCTCGCGATTCCATGTGGTTTCGCCGTGGCGCACCAGGAGGATGTTCATGTCGCGACTGTAACGTGGTAATCGAGCGAGCATGACTCACCGCAGCCGCATCCTGGGGATCGGAATGGCCGTCCCGAACCGCGTCGTGACCAACGACGATCTCTCCAAGCTGATGGAGACGACGAACGAGTGGATCGTCGAGCGGACCGGAATCGAGCAGCGCCGGTGGGTCGAGCCGGGTGAGGGAGGCGCGGAGCTCGGCGCGAAGGCGTCGAAGGAAGCGATCGAGCGCGCGGGTCTTCAGCCGAAGGACATCGATCTCATCATCTACGCGACGCTGTCGCCGGACGTGAACTTCCCGGGCACCGGCGTGTTCGTGCAGCGGCTGCTGGGTCTCAAGGAGATCCCGTGCATCGACATTCGCCAGCAGTGCACCGGTTTCATCTACGCGCTGTCGATCGCCGACGCGTACATCCGCACCGGCAGCTTCAAGAACGTGCTCGTCATCGGCTCGGAGGTCCACTCGACGGGTCTCGACGTGTCGACCGCGGGCCGCGACGTGACGGTGCTGTTCGGTGATGGCGCCGGCGCGGTCGTCGGCGGCCGCGCGACCGACGAGCAGCACATGATCC
>JAEWJO010000063.1 GCA_023386455.1 Pseudomonadota bacterium
GTGCCGTACTGAGGCCGCGCGCGGGCGCCGCTGCGCGGGCCGGCTGGCTCGGCGTGCCCCGCTCCCCACCGCCCCCGCCCGTACGACGATCGCGATGCGCGTTCGATCGAGGATCTGGTCCGCTCACCGGCGAGTCGTGCCTCATGACGGCGAGACCGCGAGGGCAGGGGGCCGCCGGAGCGCGGCGACCGCGTCGCGCACGATCATCCACGTGTGAAGGGCGGCGACCTCGGCACCACCGGGCAGCGGGACACTAGCGCCGCTCGACATCGTCAGGTCGCCAAGATGTGCCGCGACCTCGGCCCAGGTTCGCACCGCGATGCGCAGGCCATCGCGCCAGATCTCGAAGCGCTCGTTGGTCAGCGGCGACGGCGTCAGCACCGAGACGCGCGCGCCGGGGTGCCACAGCTGCAGGTGAAGGAGGCCGTGCGTCGCGAAGTAGCCGTGGTGCGCGCTCGCCTCGTCGTGCCACCGCACCTCCCACGCCCCGATCCGCCCGACGACCACACGCTCGATCGGAGCGTGCAGCGCCATCGCGTGGGGGCCGAGTCGTTGCTGTTCCATGTCTGATAATGAAATCCATTTTCAATTATCAGTCAACCGTTATTGAAAACCGTTTTCAATTTAGCTACGACTGATCGGCAGGACACGGCGTCCGGAGTCGAGAAGCGAGGACCACGATGAAGAACGTGAAGACAATGTCGCGTGCCGCGCTGTGCACGCTCGGCCTGGCTGCCTGCGCGGGAGGTCGCGCGACGGCGCCGTCCTCGCCAGCTCCCGGCGCGCACGACGAGATCGGCGTGCTCGTGATGGCGCACGGCGGCCCGCCGGCGTGGAACGAGGCGGTCGCGAGGACCGTCGAGCCGCTGCGCGCGACCTATCCGGTCGAGATCGCGTTCGGCATGGCGGACGCGACGACGATCCAGGAAGCGGTGACGAAGCTCGAGGCGCGCCACGTCCATCGGATCGCGGTCGTGCGCCTGTTCATCAGCGGCGAGAGCTGGCACGAGCGGACCGAGCAGATCCTCGGCCTTCGTCCCGGCGCACCACGCGCGAGCGGCAACGAGCACTCGATGCACGGCGAGCATGCGATGCACGGCGAGCATGCGATGCACGGACAGCACCCGATGAACGGCGAGCACGCGATGCACGGCGAGCACGAGATGAGCGGCGAGCACGCGATGCACGGCGAGCACGCGATGCACGGACAAGGGGCGACAACCGCCCGACCTTCAAGTCCGGCTGATCACGTGATGCCGACTGGCAACTCGACGCCCGGCGGTCACGCGATGACCGGGATGGCGGCGGGACATTCGATGGCCTTCTTCCGCATCGCGACGCACGCTACGTTCGCGCTGACGACCGATGGCCTCGCCGACGCGCCGGGTATGGGCAAGGTCCTCGCGGATCGCGCGGCCGCGCTCAGCAAGGATGCCGCGCACGAGGACGTGTTGATCCTCGCGCACGGTCCCGGCGACGACGGCGAGAACGAGCGCTGGCTCGCGAAGCTCGACGCGCGCGCGGCCGCGATCCGCGGCACGAAGCCGTTTCGCCGCGTGCAGGTCGACACCCTGCGCGAGGACTGGCCCGACAAGCGTGCGGCGGCCGAGCAGCGCATCCGCGCGTTCGTGCAGTGCGCGCACGACGAAGGCGGCACCGCGATCGTGATCCCGTTCCGCGTCCAGGGCTTCGGTCCGTACGAGCAGGTGCTCGACGGGCTCGACTACGTCTCGGACGGGCAGGGCCTGATCCCGCACGCGGAGGTCGGCGCCTGGATCGAGACGCAGATCGAGGCGCTGGCGACCCGGCCGTTCCGCGCGCCGCTCTGACGCGCCCGCGCAGTCGCTACTCGGCGAGCTTCAGGTCGGCGAACACGAAGCCATCGCGCTCGACGATCTCGCCGACCTGCACGTCGATCGGTCGCTCGAACATCGGACCCTGCGTCACGAACGTGTGGAACTCACCGTTCTCGCCGCACGGATCGACCGACGCCGGCAGATCGGCGAGCAGTCGCTCGTCGAACACGCGTCCGGCGAACGATCGGTCGAGGTGGCGCGGGTCGATGCACGTGAGGTGCGCGCGCAGGCCCGCTGCGACCATGTCTCGCGCGAGCGCGCGGGTGTCGCGGAGCCAGAGCGGGAAGACCGGCACGAGCCCGAGTGGTGCGAGCACGCGCTCGCGATACGCGCGGACGTCGGCGAGATAGAGATCGCCGAACACGACGTGCGTGACACCGTCCTGCCGTGCAGCGCGCAGCGAGTCGGTGAGGCGCCGCTCGTACTCGTCATTGGTGCACGGCGCCGGGATCTCGATCCGGTGCACGGGTAGGCCGGTCGCGGCCGCCTGTGCATCGAGGAGCTCGGTGCGGACGCCGTGCATCGAGACCCGGCCATAGGCGGCCGTCACCGTGGTGAGGAGACCGACGATGTCGAGCTCGCCCGCACGACGCACCTCGTGCAACGCGAACGCGCTGTCCTTGCCCGAGCTCCACGAGAGCCATGCCTTGGGTCGCATTGTCAGACCGAAGATCTATCTATGCCGCGCACAGGGGCTACCGCTAGTGCGATCCGATCTCGGGTAACCACAGATCTAGGGTCGAATAGTTGTGGTTTCGAACGCGCGTTCGTTACAAGAGAAGTGTCGCGAGGGGACACCACCGAAGAATCCAAGCTGACATATCCATGCTGGTGCCGTGCGGCGATGGTGCCGCCGGCTGAAAAGGGAACCCGGTTCGATTCCGGGACTGCCCCGCAGCGGTAAGCGAGAACGACCTCCACACAAAGCACTGGCGCCATGGCGCCGGGAAGCGTGGACAGTAGGAACCGGTACGAACCGGCGAGCTCGCGAGTCCGAAGACCTGCCAGCACGGACGCATCCGACACCTCGGGGGAGGTTGTCTGCCGCGCGGCGACCCCGCGCGAGCTGCTCCCCCTTCGTGTCTTCACGTTCCCCGAAGGAGGACCGATGCAGACCGAGCTCGAGAATCAGAACGTCGACAGCCAGCCCCAGCGCCGCGAACCGGCGGCCCCCCGCGAGCGCGACAGCGCGCCGCAGACGATGATGCGCGTCACCAAGCGCGATGGCTCGACGGAGCCCGTCGATCTCAACAAGATCGTCCGCGCGGTGAACCGCTGCTGCAAGGGGCTCGAGGATGTCGACGCGATGCGCGTCGCGCAGAAGACGATCAGCGGCCTCTACGACGGCGCGACGACGAGCGAGCTCGACCGGCTGTCGATCCACACGGCGGCGGCGCTGATCGCCGAGGAGCCGCAGTACAGCAAGCTCGCCGCGCGCCTGCTCGCGACGTACATCGACAAGGAGGTCCGGAACCAGGAGATCCACGCGTTCAGCCAGTCGATCGCGACCGGACACCGCCTCGGCCTCGTCAACGCGCGCCTCGCGGAGACCGTTGCGAGGAGCGCGCGCAAGCTCAACGACTCGATCGTCGCCGAGCGCGATCGCGAGCTCGAGTACTTCGGCCTGCGCACGCTGTACGACCGGTACCTGCTGCGCCACCCCGAGACGCGGCTCGTGATCGAGACGCCGCAGCAGTTCTTCATGCGCATCGCATGCGCACTCGCCGAGACGACGGGCGACGCGCTCGAGCTCTACCGGCTGTTCTCGACGCTCGAGTATCTGCCGAGCTCGCCGACGCTGTTCAACGCGGGCACGTCGACCGAACAGCTGTCGAGCTGCTTTCTGCTCGACTCCCCGGCGGATCACCTCGAGTCGATCTACCAGCGCTACACCGATGTCGCGCTGCTCTCGAAGTTCTCGGGCGGCATCGGGCTCGCGTACCACCGCGTGCGCTCGCGCGGGTCGCTGATCGAGAGCACGAACGGGCACTCGAACGGCATCGTGCCCTGGCTGAAGACGCTCGACGCGTCGGTGTCGGCGGTCAACCAGGGCGGCAAGCGCAAGGGCGCCGCGTGCGTCTACCTCGAGCCATGGCACGCCGACATCGAGGCGTTCCTCGAGCTGCGCGACAACACCGGCGACGAGGCGAGCCGCACGCACAACCTGAACCTCGCGAACTGGATCCCCGATCTGTTCATGCGTCGCGTCGAGACCGATGGCGACTGGAGCCTGTTCGATCCCAAGCGCGTGCCGGAGCTCCCCGACCTGTGGGGCGAGACGTTCGAGCGCGCGTACGAGGCGGCCGAGGCGGCCGGCCTCGCGTGCAAGACGATCAAGGCGCGCGAGCTGTACGCGCGGATGCTGCGCGTGCTCGCCCAGACTGGAAATGGCTGGATGACGTTCAAGGATCCATCGAATCGCGCGTGCAACCAGACCGCGCTGCCGGGCCGCACCGTGCACCTGTCGAACCTGTGCACCGAGATCATCGAGGTGACGTCGCAGGACGAGGCGGCCGTCTGCAACCTCGGCTCGATCAACCTCGCGCGGCACGTCGCGCACGGCGGGTTCGACTTCGGCAAGCTCGCGCGCACGGTGCGTACCGCGCTCCGTCAGCTCGATCGCGTGATCGACCTCAACTACTACCCGATCGCAGCGACGAAGCGCTCGAACCTGCGGTGGCGCCCGGTCGGCCTCGGCGCGATGGGCCTGCAGGACGTGTTCTTCCAGCTCGGCTACGCGTTCGACGCGCCCGAGGCGCGCGCGCTGTCGGCGGCGATCGCCGAGGAGATCTACTACGTCGCGCTGTCGACCTCGGTCGAGCTCGCGGCGGAGAAGGGCAGGCACCCGGCCTTTGGAGAGACGCGCGCGGCGCGCGGCGAGCTCCAGTTCGACGCGTGGGGCGTGACGCCTGGCGATCGTGCGCGCTGGGATCAGCTGCGCGAGCGCATCCGCGAGACCGGCCTGCGCAACTCGCTCATGATCGCGATCGCTCCGACGGCGACGATCGCGTCGATCGCCGGCTGCTACGAGTGCATCGAGCCGCAGGTGTCGAACCTCTTCAAGCGCGAGACGCTATCGGGCGACTTCGTCCAGGTCAACAAGTACCTCGTCGACGTGCTGAAGAAGCTCGGCCTGTGGAGCGAGCCGACGCGCGCACGGCTCAAGCTCGCCGAGGGGAGCGTGCAGTCGCTCGTCGAGCTCCCCGAGGAGATCCGCCGGGTGTTCCGCACCGCGTGGGAGATCCCGATGCGCTCGCTGATCGACATGGCCGCCGAGCGCGGCCCGTACCTGGATCAGAGCCAGTCGCTGAACCTGTTCATCGAGAGCCCGAACATCGGCCAGCTGTCGAGCATGTACATGTACGCGTGGAAGCGGCGGCTGAAGACGACGTACTACCTGCGCTCGCGGCCGGCGACGAAGATCGCGAAGACGACGATCGAGGCACCGGCGGCCGCCGCGGTCGCGTGCTCGCTCGAGAACCCCGAGAGCTGCGAGGCCTGCCAGTGAGTGGCCGGCTGCTCGACCCCGGCATGCGGCTGACGCTGCGGCCGATGGCGTACCCGCAGTTCTTCGAGATGTACCGCGCGGCGATCAAGAACACGTGGACCGTCGAGGAGGTCGACTTCTCGACCGACCTCGCCGATCTCGCGAAGATGTCACCGGCCGAGCGTCATCTGATCCAGCGCCTCGTCGCGTTCTTCGCGACCGGCGACTCGATCGTCGCGAACAACCTCGTGCTGAACCTCTACAAGCACATCAACGCGCCCGAGGCGCGGATGTACCTGTCGCGGCAGCTCTACGAGGAGGCGCTTCACGTCCAGTTCTACCTGACGCTGCTCGACACCTACGTCCCCGATCACGCCGAGCGCCAGCGTGCGTTCGCCGCGATCGAGACGATTCCATCGATCAAGCAGAAGGCGGCGTTCTGCATGCGCTGGATCGACTCGATCCAGACGCTCGACCGCCTCGAGACGGCGGCCGATCGCCGGCGCTTCCTCCTGAACCTCATCTGCTTCGCGGCCTGCATCGAGGGCCTGTTCTTCTTCGGCGCGTTCGCCTACGTCTACTTCCTGCGCAGCAAGGGCCTGCTGCACGGCCTCGCCGGAGGCACGAACTGGGTGTTCCGTGACGAGAGCGCGCACATGGCGTTCGCGTTCGAGGTCGTCGCGACGATCCGCCGCGAGGACCCCGGACTGTTCGACGCGGCGCTCGAGCGCGACATCGCGGCGATGCTCGACGAGGCGATCGCGTGCGAGGTCCAGTTCGCCGAGGACCTGCTGTCCGGCGGCGTCGCCGGCCTGTCGGTCCTCGATGTACGGACCTACCTCGAGTACTGCGCCGACCACCGCTTGCTGACCCTCGGCCTGCCGAAGCGGTACCACGCGAAGAATCCGTTCGGCTTCCTGGCCCTCCAGGACGTGCAGGAGGTCACGAACTTCTTCGAGCGTCGGGTCAGCGCCTACCAGGTCGGGGTCGAGGGCGAGGTCACGTTCGATGCCTCGTTCTGACGCCCACATGGCCGCCGACACCAGATCGTGGGAATAAATTAGATCGGCGCGCCGGCCCGGTGCGTTTGCCCCGGGAATGAAGAAGAGACTGGCGGGATTCCTCCTGGCCGCGGCCCTCGCAGGCTGCGGGCCGAAGCATGCGTCGTTCGTGAAGGTCGACGATGTCGCGCTCGGGCGCGTCGTCGTCTACCGCAACGGTGTGGCGTTCTACGAGCGCCGCGCGACGGTGACCGGAGGCACGCTGACCGTCAGCGTCCCGCGCGACCGGGTCGACGACTTCTTGAAGTCGCTGACCGTCGTCGACGCGATCAGCGGCAACCCGCTGCCGGTCTCGATCCC
>JAEWJO010000087.1 GCA_023386455.1 Pseudomonadota bacterium
GCCGGGATGACTGCGTCGACCGCGTTCATCCGTGCGAGCGCCGCCGCGCGCGTCGCGTCGAACGTCCCGAACGTCGCGAACACGTCGGCACACCTCGTCCAGCGTTCGGGGCGGAGCTTGGGGTTCGTCTCGCGATCCGCGTGGGACCACAGCACCTCGGCATACTGCGTGCGCCGCTCCTCGTCGTCCGGAAACGCGCCGACGTAAGCCGCGTAGAGCCGCTCCGCGAACCCGAGCGTCTCGAGGTTCTGCGTCTTGCTCCACTCGGCGTGGTACGCGCCGGCGATCTCGGCGGCCATCGCCGCCGCGTTCTCGCGGCACTCGTCGTCGGGTTCCTTCTGCGCGGCGAAGATCCGGACGAGCGCCTCGATCTCCGCAACCTTGGTCGCGTTCGTCGCACCGGGCGCCGTGAGGAGCGCGTGCGAGACGCGGTACTGCCAGCGGCACGCTCGCGCATCCCCGGGCGCGCGGGCGAGCAGGGCGCGATACGCGGTCGCCTCGCGGTCGGTGAGCCCGGTGTCGTGCGCGATGTCGCCGAGCAGCTCGACGAGCTCGGTTGCCGAGGTCTTGTCGATGCGTGCGAATGCATCGAGCGCGCGCTCTGGCTTGCCGACGACGGCGTACGCGCGCACGAAGTCGGCACGCGCGGCGGTCGCGAGGGCCGCCTGCCTGGCGTCGCCCCGCGTCGCGGCGAGCACCTCGTAGAACGTCGCGAGCGCGTCCTGCTGGCGCTCCAGCTGCAGCCGGATCCAGCCGAGCTTGTAGAGCGCGTAGGCGTACACGCTCGACTTCGGGAACTTGAGCACCATCTTGTAGCGCGCCTCGGCGTCGGCGAGCTGGCCGGAGTCGTAGTAGTACTCGGCGAACGCGAGGTGCGCCTCGGGCACGTACTTCGAGCTCGGATAGTTCTTGAGCAGCTTGTCGTAGACCGCGCGCGCCTCCTTCATGTACTTGCCGCCCTGCAGCGTGTACGCGTAGTAGAACAGCGCCATGTCGAGCTTCGGATAGTTGCGGAACGCGTCGTTGTCGGTGAGGCCCTTGTAGGTCTTCACCGCGCGAAGCAGGTAGTCCTTCGCCTTGTTCGCCGCCTGCGCGTCGCCGGTCCTGTCGTGCCAGAACCGGAACTGCTTCGTGTAGAGCTCGCCGAGCCGGAAGTAGTAGTCGGCCTTCTCCTCGACCTCCGAGTCCGACGTGTTCTGGATCAGCTGCGCCAGGATCTGCTCCTGCTCGACCCGGACCGGTCCGCGCAGGCTGTCGATCGAGAGCATCGCGTCGCTCGTGATCGCGGGTCTCGCGACGGTCTTGTCGACGGTCACCGCGTCGCTCGGCCTCACGCGATCCGACAGCTCGACCGGCGGCACCGGTGGCTGCTCGCGCGGATAGCGAGCCGATTGCGCGTGGACGATGCCGGTCGCGCAGACCAGCAGCAAGCAGACCGGGAGCCTGGCCATGATCCGGTGCCAACGTGCGGTGGCGCGAATCGATCCAATTTTTGGCCGGGCCCGGTGTCACCCGTCGTGTGCGTGGCCCGACACCGACGAGGCCGCGTAGGATGCGGCATGCACCGCAGCCGCCTCAGCACCTTCGTGATCGACTGCAAGGTCGACGACATCGACGCCGCCACCGCGTTCTGGAGCGCCGCACTCGGCCGCGAGGCGCTGCCTCCGGAGCCAGGCGATGACAGCTACCGCGCGATCGTCAGCGACGACGGCGAGCCGATGCTGCTGCTCCAGCGCGTCGATCACGACAGCCGCATCCACCTCGACATCGAGGCCGACGATCTCGAGGCCGAGGTGAAGCGGCTCGAGGCGCTCGGCGCGACCCGGATCAAGTTCCTCAAGCGGTGGTGGCTGATGCGCGCGCCGACCGGTCACGTGTTCTGCGTCGTCAACCCGCAGCGCGGTGCGCTCGCGGACAAGGACAACGCGAACGAATGGCCGTGATCCGTATACTCCGGGGCATGGCAACCCAGACGTTTCACGGCAGCTGTCACTGCGGCCAGCTCCGCTTCGAAGCCGACCTCGATCTGTCGGCGGGCACCGGTAAGTGCAACTGCAGCTACTGCTGGAAGGCGCGTAACTGGTCGATCGGGATCAAGCCCGAGGCGTTCCGCTGGATTGCCGGCGAGCACGACGCCGGACGCTACGGGTTCGCGCCCGGCTCGAAGAACGCGCACGTGTTCTGCAAGCACTGTGGGATCCGCATCGGCACGACCGGCTTCATCGCCGAGATCGGTGGGGCGTACTGGTCGGTCGCGCTCGCGACGCTCGACGATCTGCCGCTCGACACACTGATCGCCGCGCCGGTCCGGTACATGAACGGCCGCGACAACGACTGGTTCCACACACCGGCCGAGACGCGCCACCTCTGAGCTCGTGGCGATGGAGCTCGTCGGACTCCCGGTCGAGGACGCTGCGCTCCCGGCGCTGCGCATGCGACACGCACGCATGTCGCAGCTCCCGGCGAGATCTGCATGCCGTTCGACGAGTCCATGATCGGATAGGCTCGGCGCATGATCACGCTGTATCACCACCCGTTCTCGCGCGCCGCCGGCACGCTCTGGGCTCTCGAGGAAGTCGGCGAGCCGTATCAGCTGTCGTTCGTCGACATCCAGAAGGGCGGCCAGAAGGCGCCCGAGATCGTCGCGCTGAACCCGATGGGCAAGCTGCCGCTGCTCACCGACGACGACACCGTCGTGACCGAGAACGCCGCGATCGCGCTCTATCTCGCCGACCGCTACGCGCCCGGCAGGCTGGCGCCACGCCTCGACGATCCGAAGCGCGGCACGTACCTTCGCTGGTCGCTGTTCGCGCCGTCGGTGATCGAGCCCGGCTCGCTCGCGCAGCTCAGCAAGTGGGAGTACAAGCCCGGCTCGGCAGGGTGGGGCGACTACGAGACGATGGTGAAGGCGAGCGAGTCGGCGATCACCGGCCGTGACTTCATCCTCGGCGACACGTTCTCGATGGCCGACGTGATCTTCGGCGGCACGCTTCGCTTCATGCTCCGCTTCAAGATGATCGAGCCGCGTCCGCTGATCACCGCGTATGCCGAGCGGCTCGCGCAGCGGCCGGCGCTCCAGCGCGCCGACGCGCGCAACGCCGCGGTGTTGAAGGAACACGGCCTCGACTGAGGAGTCGCCTAGGTTCCGAGCGCGGGCACGGCCGGCGCGCCGCGGCGCCGATGCCACCACCGGAGTAGCAGCAGCGCGGCGACGAGGACGAGCACCGCGATCGTCCCGCGCCCGAGCTGGTGGTCGAACAGCGAGCCGCCGACGACGATCAAGACGATCGCGTACCCGGCCGAGAACACCAGGCCCGACACGAAGTAGACGCCGAACGGGATGCGCGCCGCGCCGAGCCCGTAGTTCTTCACGAACGCGGGCACACCCGGAGCTGCCTTGACGAGCGTGGCGAACCGGATCGCGGAGCGGGTCGACTTGCCCGCCTCCGCGTCGAAGTCCGGCAGGTCGTAGCCGAAGCGATCGAACAGCGTCAGCAGATGCCGGCGCAAGCTGCTCCGGCCGACGACGTAGCACAGGGCGAGGTTGGCCGAGACCGCGAGCACCGTACCGACGAGCGCGGTCCCCGCATCGAACGTGGCACCGGCGAGCAGGTAGAACGGCGTCAACGGCAAGCCGAGCGCCGGGCCGATCGTCATCGCCAGGAAGAACGGAACCGGACGCGCGCGCGCCATCCAGTTCATGAGCGCCTCGTAGTCCCAGATCTGCCAGACGAGGTACGCGACGATCGCGAGACCGATCGCGATGATCGAGTAGCGCAGCCACCTCGCGCCGTGTCCGCGGTCCTCTCGACGACGCTCCATGAACCGAGCGTGGATCAAGTGGCCGCGATGTCCACGCGCGGGGCTGGTCCTCGCATTGCATTGCTCGTGATCCGTGTTCGAACGACTGACACGCGAGGAGGAGTGCGCGCGCATCCTCGCCGTGTGCGGACCGCACGACTACGAGGTTGCCTTTCGCGCGCTCGACGTACAGTTCAAGCTCCTACATGCACGCGCGCAGGTACTTCTCGGTATCAGCGGCGTGCTCGTCAGCACCAGCGTCCTGTTGATGACCGGCAAGATCATCGTTCGCAGCGTCCTGCTTCACGAGCGCGTGATCAGCCCGCTCGTCATGGGCGCGGGTGCCGCCGCGATCCTGTCCGCCGCGATCGTCGTCAGCTCGGTGTTGCGGATCCGCTGGATGACCCAGCTGCCGGGCGGCGACCTGCGCGCCTGGATCATGACCTCGCTCGCGTATCGCGACAGCAAGACAAACGCGTACCGGATCGCGATCGGAACACTACTGCTGTCGATGGTGCTGTTCCAGGCCGCCGCCGTCGTCGCATGGGTCCGGTGAGATGAGCCCGACGCGGTCGCGGATGCTGATCGGCGAGGGCGGTCTGCTCCGCCAGGTCGAGGCCCGCTGCCATCTGACGCAGACGAAGGCGCAGATCCTCGTCGCGGTCGCGTGCACGTGGGTCCCGCTCATGGTGTTCGGGCTCATCGCCGAGTACACGGGCGGACGCCGCCTCGGGATCGTCCACGACACGGCGGTTCACGTTCGCCTGCTCGTCGCGATGCCGCTGATCCTGTTTCTCGACAGCGTGTTCCCGGTCGCGTGCACGCAGGCCGCGGACCTCCTGATCGGAGATTCGTTCGTTCCCTCGCACCAGCTGCCCCGGCTCGAGAAGCTCCTCACGCGGATTCGCGTGCTCTGCGAGCGCTGGTGGCCGGAGCTCGTGCTCGCACTGATCGCGCTCGCCGTGGGGCTGACGATGCCGATGCTGCGCGCCCCCGACGGCTCGCTCGCCATCGTCGAGGGGATGACGCTCGCCGACTGGTGGTACTGCATCATCGCGTTCCCGCTGTACCAGTTCCTCATCCTCCGGGCGCTGTGGCGGTGGCTCATCTGGGTGCGCTTCCTCCTCGGCGTGTCGCGCCTCGACCTCGATCTCGATGCGACGCACCCCGATCGCGGCGCCGGCATCTCGTTCTTGCGCAAGCCATCGATCGCGTACTGCGCCCTGATGGTGTCCGCGATCTCGGCCGTCGTCTCGGGAGGCTGGAGCGAGCGATTCCAGCTGTCGACGCTGACGAGCTTCTTGCCGTTCCTCGTCGGCCTCGCTGCGTTCGCGGTGCTCGCGGCCTTCGGCCCGCTGCTCGTGTTCTCGCCCGCATTGCAGCGTGCGCGCTTCACCGCACGCGAGACGCTCGGTAGCCTCGCGATCCGCAACGGGCGCTGGTTCCGCGACCGCTGGCTGAACAGTCAGGCCGGCGAGGCGATCGCGAGCAGCGAGGTGCAGAGCCTCTCCGCGATCGTGTCCGTTTATCGCGAGACGCTCGAGCACACGAGCCTCATCCTGTTCGGCAAGAAGGACCTGGTGGTCGTGCTGCTCGCCGCGCTCGCGCCGGTCGTCCCGACCATGCTGCTACGCATTCCACACGACGAATGGATGTTCATGACGTCCTTCGTGTTCTCCAAGGCGACGCTGCCGTGATGCGCGGAGCCCGCGTGATCTCGACGCGCGGCGCGCGCCGTGGGACGTGACGAACGCGAGATCTGTTCGCCGGGGCCGGTCGCGTTGATGCCGGCGCGCTACCCCGGCCGGCGGCACGTGAGTTGCTCCCGTGCCTCGTCATGCGTTTCACGAGACCTGTCGTCGTGTCGATCGTGTTGGCTACGCCGCTGATCACGTACGCACAAGAGCCAGAGCAGCCCGAGGGCGAGGAGGATCTCGCGGAGGACTACGCAAAACAGGGCACGCTCGAGGCGGGTGGCTCGGTCGGCGCGAGCGTGACCGACAACGCGGCGACCGTGACCGCGAGCCCGCGCGTCGGCTACTTCATCGCCGATCACATCGAGATCTCCGCCGAGCTGACGCTCGCGTACTCGCGCGTCGAGGATCCGGAGACCGACATCACCTCGTCGACGACGTCGCTCGCGGCAACCGTCGAGCCGAGCTATCACCAGCCCCTCAGCGACGATCTGTTGCTCGCAGGTGGCGTCGGCGTCGGTGTCGGTTACGACGGCGAGCACCCGGACTTCGAGGTGATCCCGCGCATCGGTATCGACGTGGTCACGAGCCGGTCGAACGTGATCACGCCCTCGGTGCGAATGCCGATCCTGATCGGCAAGTCGCACGGCGACGACGGCGAGGTCGGCACGGATGTCGGAATCGCGTTCGATATCGGGATCAAGACGACATGGTGAGCACCGAGCAGCCGTACATCTCGACCGGTCACCTGCCGGCGGCGGGCCATGTCCAGTCGCTCGTCACCGCGGCGTACGAGCGGTACCGCGGGAACGACGAGGGTGCGAACTCGACGGTCTATCCGGCGCTCGCGGCGATGCCCGACTCGCTGTTCGGGCTCTGCGTCGCCGGCACCGACGGCGCCGTCCATAGCGCGGGCGACGCCGAGAGCGAGTTCACCCTGATGAGCGTGTCGAAGCCATTCGTGTTCGCGCTCGTCTGCGAGGCGCTCGGGCCGGAGGCGGTCCGCGGGCAGATCGGCGTCGATGCGACGGGCCTGCCGTTCGACTCGGCGGCCGCGGTCGAGCGAAGCCACGACGGCACGACGAACCCGATGGTCAACGCCGGCGCGATCGCGACGACGAGCCTCGTCCCCGGTGGCTCGCTCGAAGCGAAGTGGGAGCTGATCCAGGACGGGTTCGCCCGGTTCGCGGGACGGCGACTGACGCTCGATCAGGAGGTCTACGCGTCGGCGAGCGCGACGAACCATCGCAACCAGGCGCTCGCGCGAATGCTGAAGAGCGTCGGCCGCATCTACGCCGACCCGGTCGAGGCGACCGAGCTCTACACGCGGCAGTGCGCGCTCCGGGTCAACGCGGTCGACCTCGCGATGATGGGCGCGACACTCGCGGACGGTGGCGCTCAGCCACGGACGAAGGACCAGGTCGTCAGCGCCGACGTCTGCCACTACACGCTCGCCGTCATGGTGACGGCCGGCATGTACGAGACCTCGGGGACCTGGATCTACGACGTCGGGCTGCCCGCGAAGAGCGGCATCAGCGGCGGAATCGTCACGGTCGCACCCGGCAAGGGTGCGCTCGCGACGTTCGCACCGAAGCTCGATCCGATCGGCAACAGCATCAAGGGCCAGCTCGCGGCGACGTTCTTGTCGCGCCAGCTCGGCTTGGACCTGTTCGTGTCGCAGCGGCACGGGTGAGGAGGAGTGTCATGGACGTCATGGTGTCTGAGCTCGAGCTGCAGCAAGACCTCCAGCGATTCGCGGCCCGCTTCGTCGAGCGGATCACGCAATGCGCCGAGAACCTCCAGGCCTCGCCGCGCGCCGACGTCCGCCAGGAGGCGCTGCGCAAGAACCTCCTCTACGCGTCGTCGGCGACCGAGATCGCGACCGGACCGTCCGCGAGGGTCAACCTGCTCGACATGTTCGTGTTCGTCCACCTCAGCCGCGCCGTGCTCGAGCGGCACTGGATCCCGAGCGTGTATCGGGCCAGCGGGCTCGAGCTGCAGAGCGCGTTTGAGACCTCCGAGGACGAGCTGCGGGACGTCACGCTCCGCGCGCTCGGCGACGGGGGGCTCGCCCAGCTCACGGGCATCGTCGATACGTGGCTCGCCGAGAATGCGGGTGCGACGCGCGTCGAGGGCATGCGGCTCGCAGACTTCTCGAACCTCGCGGGCGCCGCGGCGAGCGGGCGTGCGCTCGAGGCGCGGGGCCTGCTCTCGGGCATGAAGGTCGCGACCGAGGCGGCGAACCAGGCGATGGTGATCGCCGAGCGCGGCCTGTTCCTCCTGCACCGCCTGCCGTTCCTGCTGCGGATGCACGTCCGGCTCGGCGTGCGCGACACCGTCGACGACATGGTGCAGCGGTTCCGGACCGGCAGCGAGCTGCCGAGCATCGCGAGGCTCGCGAAGCGAGGCGCGTTCGCCGCGCTGTTCGGCGTCGTCGGGATCAGCCTGCTGTGGATGCGGGCGTCGCGCCGCCGAGAGGGCTGACATGCGAGCCCCGATCTGGTTCGCGATCATCGCGACCTGCGTGGTCGTACCGCGCGACGCCGAGGCGTGGCGCATGGCCGAGCACCGCGCACTCGGCAGCGAGTCGTATATCGCCGCGTGCGACCGGCTCGCTCCGCTGAAGGACCGCGACGCGCAGACCGCGCACCGGTTCACGGTCGCGTGCGGAAACCTCCACATCGCGTCGTTCCTGTACGGGCAGGCGACCTCGGTCAGCGGCGACTTCGTGAGCGAGCCGGGCGAGCTGAAGAGCGCGCCCGGAGCGACGGCCGCGTCGAGCAAGGCGAACTACTACCGCCTCGCGCTGACGAACAGCGCGCACTTCCACCCGCTCGCGACGCGCGAGTGGCGCGAGATCCACAAGGACGCGCTGCGCGAGGCGCTCGCGGCGTCGGCGATGGTCGGCGTCGAGCAGCTCGAGACGTTCGAGCTGGCGTTCGCGCATTCGGCGTTCGGCGATCACTTCCTCCAGGACTCGTTCGCCGCGGGGCACATGGGCTTCAGCCGGCCGAACAGCAGCAGCGGCGCGTCGAAGGCGTTCCACGACGAGTGGAACGAGCGAGGTCGCCGCGTCATCAATCGCCGTGGCGAGGCATGGACCACGTTCGGCGACGGTGGCCTCGATTCGGCGGCAAACCGAGAGGGCAGGCGGCGCGTCGTCGTCGCGTGCACCGAATCGGTGTACGCGGTCCTCGCCGCGTTCGTGCTCGGCGAGCGGGATCCGGAGGCCGACTATGCAGTCTGGCGCGAGGTGCCGTTCGCGATCGATGACCAGGAGATCCTGCCGACGTTCGAGTCGCTGTTTCGCGGCTCCGAGACGCTGAGCCGTCCGATGGTGCTGCCGCTCCTCGCCGTCCAGCAGCCGGCGCGCAAGGACGGCGTCCTCGGCGCCTGGTCGTCGTTCACGATGTCGTTCGAGGACGACCACCACCCGATCGGATCGCTCGTGTTCGGCGGCGACCTGATCGTGCCGCTGATCGGCGTGCGCGTCGAGGCCGGCGCAGGCATCGCGTTCGAGGACAGCTTTCGTCACCCTCGGCTCGCCGCGAGCGCCGGCTTCGTGCGCGGGCTCGGGCTCAGCCTCCACGGCCTGCTGAGCCACGAGCTCGATCTCGGCGCGCTCGTCGTGATCGGAGACGGCGCCGATGTCGTCGCGCGGCTCAGCTATCGCGTCAACCTCGAGGCGGGCGACTGGCTGCTGCGCCCCGAGGTCGGGCCCGCCTACGATCTCGGGGAGACCGAGCTCGGGTTCTACGTCGGCCTGGGCATCGCGAAGGTGATGAGCGCGGCCGGCGGCGGCGGTCGGTTCTAGCGGCTGCGGGCGCGCTGCACGCCGACGCGGCGCTTCGCCCGGCGGGCCTTCGTCTTGATCGCCCTGCGCGACGGCGGCTTGCGAGCGGTCTCGAGCTTCATCGGCTTGCGATCGAGTCGCACGCGTGGCGCGACCGTGATCGTCACCGACCTCGGCGCGTGCGGCCGAGGCGTGCGCGGGCGACCCGCCTTGAGCGCGTGCTTGCCGCGCACCCGGGCGAGCGCCTGGACGACCTTCGTCGACGCGCGCTCGAACGCGGGCTCGACGGACGTGCCGCGGTCGCTCGCCTGCACGGACGGACGTCCGGACAGCACGAGCTTGATGCGGCACTCCTTGTCGACGCCACCGCGCGGGCCGTTGATGTCCTCGAACCGGATCGTCCCGCGCTTGACGAGTGGCGCTGCATGGCCGATACGGCGCGCGAGCTTCTTGCGCACGCGCTTCTCGACGGTTGGCGCCAGCGGTACCTTGCTGCGAATCGCGATCGGGAATTCGTCGTTCATGGTGTTCTCCTCAGCTCGCGACCGACCGGCGGCCGGCCCACACCTGCTGGACGTCCTTGCTGACCTTGCGCAACGTGAACGCACGGACGAGCGAGACGATGCCCTCCGTCACGGCGTAGATTCCGAGCCACCAGCCGAGCGTCACGACGCCGAGCACCGGCGACGCGATCAGCAGGAGGCCAAACGCGAACGACACGATGCCGAGGAAGACGAGACTGCCACGGCCACGTTCGCCCTTGTGCATGCGTGCGGCTTGCGTGATCTCGCTCGCGCCACGGGCGAGCGCCCATGCCGCCGCGAGGATGAAGAACGCGGTCATCGCGCCCTGCGGCCGCGTGAAGATCAGATAGCCGACGAGCACGCTGATCGCGCCGTACGGCACGCCCAGCCACTCGCGGTTGCTGATCGCCGCGACGAGCGCGATCACGCCGTCGACGAGGATCCACGCGCCGAGGATGAGGACGATCGCGGCGACCGTCTCGATCGGGCGCTGCAGGAAGATGACGCCTGCAACGAGTGCGAGGAGTCCTCGCAGGCCGAGCGACCAGGCGCTGACCGTCGACACGCGATGTGCGAAGGACTCGCGTGCATCGTGTACGACCTCCGCCGCCTTCGCGCGCGCTTCGCGATCCTCGATGCCCATCTCCTCGTGGAGGTAGAGCGCGACGGACGCGATCGCCGCGTCGTGCTCCTGCCCATTCGTGTGCCTTTGCGGTTCCATGATCGGCACAGGAGCAAGGTCGATGCCGGAGCCTGGACGCGCGCACGCTCGATGCTGCCAGGCGGTGGCGCTGCTGAAGTGCGCGAGCGCGCCGCTGCCCGGTGACGTGGCCGCGGGCGCTCCGCACGCGCGCCCACGTACTCAGTGCACCGCCGGCGTCGGCTTGAAGCGCATCAAGAAGTCCATGAGGAGTCGCGTGCCGAACCCCGTCGGGCCCTTCGGCCGCCAGGTCTGATCCGAGTCGACACGTGCCGTTCCCGCGATGTCGATGTGAGCCCACGGGATGCCGTCGACGAACTCCTCGAGGAACAGGCCCGCCGTGATCTGGCCGGCATTCTCGCCGCCGACGTTCTTGAGGTCGGCGATCTCGGAGTCGAGCTCCTTGCGGTAGTTGCGGACGAGCGGGAACTCCCAGATGCGCTCGTCGGTACGCTCCGCCGCGCCCTCCAGCTGCTCGACGAGACGCGGGTTGTTTCCCATCACGCCGGCACACAGGACGCCGAGCGCGCGCTGGCACGCGCCCGTGAGCGTGGCGATATCGACGATCGCGTCGGGTCGCGGATTCTGCTCGGTCGCGAGCACGAGGCCGTCGGCCATGACCAGGCGACCCTCGGCGTCGGGGTTGATGACCTCGACGGTGGTACCGCCCCGGATCGTGATGACGTCGCTGAGCTTCAGCGCGGTCGCCGACGGCATGTTGTCCGTGCACATCAGGTAGCCCGTCACGGTCGTCGTGCAGCCGAGCGACTGCAGCGCGCTCATCGCGCCGAGCACCGCCGCGGCGCCCGACATGTCGCCCTTCATCGTCGCGTGGACCTCGTTGTTCGGCTTGAGCCCGAGGCCGCCGGCATCGAACATGATGCCCTTCGCAATGATCGCGACGTTGCCGGTCGACTTGCCGGCCGGCTTGTACGTCAGCTTGATCATGCGCGGTGGCTCGACGCTGCCGGCGTTGACGCCGAGCATGCCGCCACAGCCGAGGTCGAAGAGTGCGTTCTCGTCGAAGATCTCGACCTGGAGTCCGCACTCGGGGCCGATGCTCTTCGCGATATCGGCGAGGCGACGCGCGGTGAGGAGCCCACCGGGCGCGCCGGCGAGATCGCGCGCGAGCTCGGTCGCGCGGACCACGATGCCCGCTTGCTTGATGCCTTGCTCCGCTTCGGCGGTGTTCTTCGTGATCAGCGTGAGCGCGCGCAGCGCCTTCGGCGTGGCCGCCGTGTGGCGAAGCAGGTAGCGGTAGCGGGCCAGGACGGCGCCCTCCATCACCGCCTGCGCGGTCTCCTTGATCGATGCCGTCCCGAGCCCGTCGACCTCGAACGCGAGCTGCTCGTGCGCATCGGCGGCGCGCGCGAATGCGGCAGCCGCGTCGCGCAGTCGCGCGATGTCGAGCTCGTCGCGAGGGCCGGTGCCGACCGCGATCAGCGTCGCGCCCTGCGTACGCGGCACGATCAGCGTCTGCCCGAGCTTGCCCGTGAAGCTCGCTGCGTTCAGCGCGTTGCGATCGAGACCGAGGCTCTTGGGAACGTCGCCATCGGACGGGACGGCGATGCCCACACATGTCGCGGATGCGGGCGCCGCGGCTGCGGCAGCGAGCTTTGGCTTGCTCGCGCTCTGTAGTGACGGCGCTGGATCGAACTGCTCCTGGGCACGGGCGTGAAGACTCATATGCGGCATTGCTCAACCTCCGTGCGGACGCGCTGCATCGTGCGTGCCTCGCAGGCGCCGACTTCGGCGTGCACCGTGCAATGCACGCGAGAGGAAGCAACAGGAGTTCCCGACATGCACATCGCAGATGAGGTCAAGCCGGAGAAGAACCCGGAACCCGACGAGCACGGCAAGGCAACGAGGCTGCAACGAATGCTCGACGCGATCGAGCGTGCGGGAAACAAGGTACCGCACCCAGCTCTGATCTTCGTCGCACTGAGCGTTCTCGTCATACTGATCTCGGCGGTGGTGAGCTGGTTCGGAGCCAGCGTCACGTATCAGTCGGTGAATCCCGAGACGCACGAGATCGAGGAGCTCACGACGTCGGCGCAGAGCCTGCTGTCATCTGCCGGCATCCGCTTCATGTACGAGAACGTCGTCCAGAACTTCATGGACTTCAATGCCGTCGGCGTCATCATCGTCGCGATGCTCGGCGTCGGCGTTGCCGATGCGAGCGGGTTGATCGATGCATTGATTCGCAAGCTCGTGAGGGTCGCGCCCCGGCGGCTGCTCACGTACATCCTGGTGTTCATCGGCGTCCTGTCGAGCATCGCGGCCGATGCGGGCTACCTCGTGTTGATCCCGCTCGCGGCGTCGGCGTTCCTCAGCATGGGCCGGCACCCACTCGCCGGCCTCGCCGCGTCGTTTGCAGGCGTCGCCGCGGTGTTCACGGCGAACATCCTCATCAAGCCGCTCGACGGCATCCTCACCGGCATCACGAACGACGCGATCCGGCTCCTCGATCCCTCGCGATCGATCGACCTGACGGCGAACTTCTGGTTCTCCGCGGCGTCGGTGCTCCTGCTCACCGTGCTCGTCTCGCTGATCACGGACAAGATCATCGAGCCGCGACTCGGCACGTACGAGGGCGAGAAGCCCGAACACGCGGGTGAGGATCTGTCGCCGGACGAGAAGCGCGGTCTCAAGTACTCGTTCCTGGCGCTCCTCGGTGTGATCGTCGCGTTCCTGTTGCTGTCGGTCCCGTCGGGTGCGCCGCTGCGCAACCCGGAGACCGGCGCCTTGATCGGCGACTCGCCGTTCATGTCGGGCCTGATCGTGATGGTGACGGTGATCTTCCTCGCGATGGGCGTCGGCTACGGTCTCGGCGCGAAGACGATGCGAGGCAGTGTCGACATCATCAAGGCGATGGAGAAGGCGATCGGGACGCTCGCGAGCCTGATCTTCCTGCTGTTCATCATCAGCCAGTTCCTCGCGTACTTCACGTACAGCAACATCCCGACGCTGATCGCGGTCGGACTCGGTGACATTCTCGAGCACGCGGGCCTCGGAGCGGTGTGGCTGCTGGTCGGCTTCATCATCGTCGTCGCGATCCTCGACCTCATCATGACGGGCGCGATCCCGAAGTGGGCGATCTTCGCGCCGGTGTTCGTGCCGCTGCTGATGCGGCTCAACGTCGAGCCGGATGCAGTGCTCGCCGCCTATCGCGTCGGTGATGGTCCGATGAATGCGATCTCGCCGCTCAACGCGTACTTCGCCCTGATCGTCAGCTTCGCGGCCAGGTACCAGAAGAACGCGGGTGTCGGAACGGTCGTCGCCCTCATGCTGCCGTACGTCGTGGTCGTGCTCGTCGCATGGATCGCGCTGTTCGTGCTGTGGCACCTCACCGGGATGCCGTGGGGGTTCTGATGCGGACCCGACGCGAGCGAGATCAGCTCGGCGAGCGCGACGTCCCCGGGGACGCGTACTACGGGATCAACACGCTGCGTGCGGTCGAGAACTTCCCGATCTCCGGACTCACGATCGCGTCGCACCCGGATCTCATCAACGCGCTCGCGACCGTGAAGGAGGCAGCGGCGCTCGCGAACCGCGATGTCGGCGTGCTCGATCTGACGATCGCCGATGCGATCGCGGTCGCGTGCGAGGAGATCCGGCGCGGGGCGCTGCACGACCAGTTCGTCGTCGATGTGATCCAGGGCGGCGCCGGCACGTCGAGCAACATGAACGCGAACGAGGTGATCGCGAACCGCGCGCTCGAGCTCATGGGCCGGCCGCGCGGCGACTACGCGGCGATCCATCCCAACGAGCACGTCAACCTCGGTCAGAGCACGAACGACGTGTATCCGACCGCGCTGAAGATCGCGTGCTGGCGCGGCATCGAGGACCTGATCGCGGCGATGGGCACGCTCGGCGCGGCGTTCGCGACGAAGGCGGAGGAGCTCCGGGACATCGTCAAGGTCGGCCGCACCCAGCTCCAGGACGCCGTACCGATGACGCTCGGCCAGGAGCTGAGCGCATACGCGGTCATGCTCGACGAGGACGAGCAGCGCCTCCACGAGGCCTCGATCTTGCTCTGCGAGATCAACCTCGGTGCGACCGCGATCGGGACCGGTGTGACGGCACATCCCGAGTACGCGGAGCGCGCCCGGCTCCACCTCGCGCGCCTGACCGGCATGCCGCTCGTGACCGCGGGCCACCTCGTCGAGGCGACGCAGGATGCCGGCGTGTTCGTCCAGCTCTCCGGCGTGCTCAAGCGGATCGCGGTGAAGCTGTCGAAGGTCTGCAATGACCTCCGCCTGCTCTCGTCGGGACCGCGCGCCGGGTTCGGCGAGATCAACCTGCCGCCCGTCCAGGCGGGCTCGAGCATCATGCCCGGCAAGGTGAACCCGGTGATCCCCGAGGTCGTGAACCAGATCGCCTACGAGGTGATCGGAAGCGACGTCACGGTCTCGTTCGCCGCGGAGGCCGGCCAGCTGCAGCTGAACGCGTTCGGGCCGATCATCGCGCACAACATCCTCGGTAGCCTGCGGCACCTCGCGAATGGCTGCCGGACCCTGAGCGACCGCTGCGTGCGCGGCATCACGGCAAATCGCGAACGGATCGCGGACCTACTCGATCACTCGCTCGCCCTCGTCACCGCGCTCGTGCCGTTCATCGGCTACTCGAGTGCGAGCGAGATCGCCCGGGTCGCCCTCGAGACCGGCCGCGGCGTCCGCGAGCTCGTACTCGAGCGTCGTCTCCTCACGCCCGAGGAGCTCGACATGATCCTCCGTCCCGATGCGCTGACCGAGCCCCATCTCCAGCCTCGCGCCACGAGCATGGCGGAGCGCGGCGACAGCTAGGATGCGCCTGGCGAGGTGGGTCGCGCTCGCCGGGGTGCTCGTATCGTCGCTCGCGCAGGCGGCGCCCGATGCCGAGTACCCGTCGCCGCTCGCGAATCCGGTCGTCTCGCTCGACGGAGGCATCTCCGGGTTCCTCGATCCCGACCTGCGAAGCTTCGTGCGCGATGGCGAGATGTGGGGCGTCCGCGTCTCGACGGGCGGCTTCGAGGACGTCCGGATCGAGGTCGCCTACATCGGCACGCGACAGGGCCTCGATCCGAGTGCGGGCGGGTCGATCATCAGTCACGGCGTCTACGGGGTCCTCCGGATCAACGTCGCGCCGTGGCTCGAGGTGCTCGAGCCGTTCCTGTTCCTCGGCGGCGGGTGGTCTCGCTATCACGTGCGCGACCACGCGCTTGGCTCGCCGATCGAGGCCAGCGACAACGTGCTCCACATCCCGTTCGGGCTCGGCCTCGCGAAGCGCGTCGGTGGCTTTCTGTTCGACGTGCGCCTCGGCATCGAGACGGCGAGCGGCGCCGATCTCATGCCGATTCCACGCGCGCCGTCCTCGTCGAAGTCGGCCTCGTCGATGGAGCGCTACTCGGCGACCGCGCTCGTCGGCTTCGAGCTCTGAGCCGGGCAACGTCGACGAGCGAGACGAGGCAGGCTCGTCACCGAGAGCCACCGCCTGCTCGCGGGTCGAGCTGCGGCGAAGCGTCGTTAGCAGCCGGGGAAGCAGGCGGTGCCGAGCTTGGCGGCCGCCTTCGCGCGCGCGGTCGCGGCGATCTCGAGGACGCGGATCACGGTCGCGCGCGCGGTCGCCTGCTGCGCCTCGGTGATCGCGTACTTCGCGAGGAGCTGCTGGCCGAGCTGCTGGTGGGCGCGCTCGTCGGGCTGGATGTACTTGCGGTAGATCGCGACGGTCTCGTCGTCACCGCGCGCCGCGCACAGCGCCATGAAGTTCTCGTTGACCCCGTACGCGATCGACTCGAGCGTCACGAGCCCGGCGGCGATGCGCTCGACCGTCGTCGGCAGCTTCGCGAGATAGGCGAACAGCGGGTTGTCGGGCGGCGGCGTCCACGCGGCGAGATCGACGCCGAGCGCGGAGAGGCGCGACTCGACGAGCTTGAAGTGATTCGCCTCGTCACCCGCCTGGCGCGCGAACGCGATCTTGACGTCGACCTCCGGCGTCGAGGGCATCCAGGTGGCCGCGAGCTCGCTGACGCCGATCTCGTTGGCGAGCGCGACCTGGAGCAGCGCGACGGGGTCGCCCGTCGCATCTCCGTCGAGCGAGAGCTGGCCGGCCGCGAGGATCGGGGCGAGCCGTTCGGTCTTCAGCTGCTCGAGATCGGAGACGAACGAGGACATGCCGTATGCTGTGGTATTCCGGGTCCGTGAACAAGCTGACCGTGGTGGTGGCGGCCGCATGCCTCGTGGCCGCCTGCAAGGACTCCCGGAAGACCGAGCCGAAGCCGGCGGAGCGTGGCTCCGCGGCCGTCGACACCTCGTGGGTCGAGCGGCTGCCCGAGGTCGACGCGTCCTCGAAGCTGTCGCTCGACATGACCGCGGGCCTCGTCGGGATCAAGGAGGACGGCTCGATCGTCGTCGCCAGCCCCCCGGCAGCGGGCGCGCCGCCGCTCGGCGAGTCGACTGCGTCGAGCCTCGACAAGCTCGTGAACGCGCTCGGGATCGCGCCGGTCGTGCCGCGCACCGACGATGCGATGGCGACCGTCGAGGGTGCCGAGCCGGCCGCCACGGCCGATCCGCACGCCGCTCTCGCGCATCCCGCGAA
>JAEWJO010000095.1 GCA_023386455.1 Pseudomonadota bacterium
CGGTGAAGCCGGTCCCTGCCGGTGGATCTTGCGAGTCAGATCTGGGCGCCGATCAGCAGCGAGCAGTGTTCGCATTCGTCGCATCACCGCGCGCACCTGGTGTCAGCTCACGGCGGAAGGTCGGAATGGGGTGACTCGAGACGTCTCGACGAAACGAACGACGGCGCCCAGGCTTCGACGCACGCCGAGCTGCCGTCGACGCATGTCCCACGCGGGACACGGTGAAGCCGGTCCCGCTGGTGGATTTGCGAGTCAGATCTGGGCGCCGATCTGCAGCGAGCAGGTGTGCACATTCGTCGCATCACCGCGCGCATCGAGGCGACAGCCCACGGCGGAAGTTCGGAATAGAGCGTCCGAGATCGAGCGTGGGTCCGCCGTCGAGTAGCCCGCGATCGTCGAGATGATCGCGATACTCGCAGGCCCAGTTGCCGCCCGCCATGTCCCACGTGGAATCTCTGCAGGAGACGAACGACGGCGCCAGAGCTTCGACAAACGCCGAGATCCCGTCGGCGCATGTCACACGCGGGACACGGTGAAGCCGGTCCCTGCTGGTGGATTTGCGAGTCAGACAGGTGTTCGTATTCGTCGCATCACCGGGGTCAACTCACGGCGAAAGGGCGGAATCGAGCGACTCGAGATCGAGCGTTGGTCCGCAGTCGAGGAGCACGACACCCTCGGTGTGATCGCGATACTCCCTGGCCCCAGTTGTTAGCCGGCGATAGCGCTCGACCTGGCTGACGAGAACGTACTCGCGCAGCGACGCGCGCTGTCACGGTGTCTTGCTCCGTCGAGGGCGAGGGCACTTCGACGACTGGCGTCTCTCGGATCCGCAGCATCGAGCTCGCTCGCCGCGCACCATGCACGCGGGCTCCGTGGCACCCTGGTCCGCTGAAGCGCGCCGCCGTGACTGCTGCGGCGAGCAGGTTGTGGCACGGCCACGATCTCGCTTGGCGTCATTCGGCGCGTGCCCCACCGAACGCACCTACCGGTTCGGCGGCGACCAGTCTTGCCCCGGCCGGAACACGATCTCTCCGGCGACGACGACGAACGTGTCGCGCGCCTCGGCAAAGCTCTCGGTGTACGCCGGCCGAAGCGCGAGCGCTGCGCCCGAAACGTCGCCGACGAGCCACGACCATCGGGGTGTGAGCGCGGCAAGCGAGATCACGTCGGCGAGCACGAGATCGCCAACGGTGAGTCCGCCAGCAAGCGCGATGTACTCGACATCTCGCACGAGGACGGAGAAGAAGTCCCCATGGCCGTCGTGCTCACCGTGCAAGCAAGCTCGAACGATGACGAGATTGACCTCGCGAGAACGTGCGGACCTGCTCTGCATCGAGCAGCGCGCTCATAGCTCCGCCGGGTGCAGGTCACTCGGATAGCGCACGAAGAAGCGCGCGACGAACTTCGGATCCATCTGCGCGAGCGTCGGTGCGCGCAGCTGGATGATGCGGCCCTGCGAGGTCCAGCTCGCCGTCGCCGTCGTCGCTCGCTCGCGCACGCGCACGTAGTTGTTCTGCAGCACCGCGAGCGTGCCCTCCTCCTCGTACGCGGTCCACGCGCGCTTGAAGGCCTCGGCCGGCTCCTCGATCAGCACCTCGATCGATTGATCGACGTACGGGTGCTGGTAGATGCCGCCATACTGCTTCCACTTCAGCGCACCGGCCTGACGCGCGCGCGTGTAGCGCTTCTTCGCCTTGTAGTCGGCGATCGTCTCCGCGAGCAGCTCGGTGAGGTGATCGATCGTGACGTTGATGTCGACCGGCGGCGTGATGGCGCGCCCGCTGTCGACGAGCCGGATCTGATAGAGGCCGGTCTGCGTGAACGCCGGCGACATCGATAAGCGCACGCGGCTCTGCGGCGCGATCAGTGTCGCAGCCTGTCGCTCCTCGGTGCCGTCGGGATGAACGAGCACGAGCTCGATGTCGACGGGCGACGACTCGGATGCGGATGGAGCTTCGATCGCGATGGTCGCGTCCTCGCCGACCTCGTAGCGCGCCGGCGCGCTCATGCGCATCGCGCCGCTCGGGCCGCACGCGATGACGAATGCGAGCGTTGCCGCCAGGAACCGGACCACGGCTGTATTGTAGGGAATTCGCCGGTCGCGGGTATGGTTAGGGGCGCGCATGACGAAGCGATGGGGCGTCTTGTTATTGGTGGCTGTTGCGGTCGCTGCGGTCGCGATCTATTTCGTGAAAAAGCGCAGCCCCGACGAGGGGCGCTCGGGAGCGGTGCAGCGCGCGGGGTCGGCGCAGAACGCGCCGAAATCGCCGACGGCGACGGCCCCGAAGGCGCTCGCCCGCGCACAGATCACGGTGACGAGCGCGAACGGGGCGCTGGCGAACGCGACGGTGCGGCTCTCGCACGAGGGCGAGGTCACGCTGGTCCAGACGGGTACCGACGGCGTCGCGCGCGCCGACGGGCTCGAGCCCGGCGAGTGGTCGATCAGTGCAAGCGCGGAGGGGCACGAGCCGGCGGCGGCGACGGCACGCGAGCTCAGGGGCGGCGAGACCGCGAAGATCGATATCAAGCTGACGGCGGGCGGGCGCGTGCTGACGGGCCTCGTGACCGACGCGAGCGGTGGACCGATCGCCGGCGCGCGGATCGATGCGGGCAAGCTCGATACGATGGCGCGGCCGGCCGATGCGGTGGCGAGCACGGCGACGGGCGCCGACGGGCGATACGAGCTGCAGGTGGCGGAGGGCCCGCTGCTCGTCGCGGCGAGCGAGCCGAGCTATTCGCCGCAGTCGCGGTTCGTCGATGTCGGGCCCGCCGGCGCCACGGCCGATTTTCAGCTGGTGCCCGGCGGCGTGATCGAGGGCATCGTGCGCGACGAGAAGACCCGCGAGCCGGTGGCCGGCGCGCAGGTGAACGCGCAGCGCGATCAGTCGGCGACGCTGTTCGGCGAGCGCGCGCGGCATCGCGCGATCAGTGGCGCGGACGGCAGGTTCAGGATGGCGGGCTTGCGGCCGGGCGCATGGGATCTGGATGCGCGCGCGCCGAAGCGGACATCGCAGTCGCCGACGCTCGTCGGCATCGGCGTTGCCGAGCAGGTGACGGACGTCGAGATCTTGATCGGAGCATCGCCGGTGATCCGCGGCGTCGTCGTCGACGATCAGGGTACGCCGGTGCCGGAGATCGACGTGACCGCATTCGGTGCAGGCGGCAGCGGCGAGCGCGCGACCTCGGATGCGAAGGGTGCGTTCGAGATCGAAGGGCTCGTGCCCGGCAACTACATGCTGCTGGCACGAAGCGACGCGTACTTGCCGGCGGGTACGACGAAGGTGACGCTCGAGAGCAAGGACCTCGACAACGTGAAGGTGACGGTGACGAAGGGGTTGCGCGTGAAGGGCCACGTCGAGCCGCGGCAGATCTGCGACGTCGAGCTCGAGATGAGCGAGGCGACGATGATGGGTGGTCCGTTCCAGATGTTCACGCCACAGGCGACCGGTGCCGATGGCGAGTTCGATCTCGGTCCGGCGAAGCCGGGCGCGTACGACATTCGCGCGCGGTGCCAGAGCGGCGCGCAGGGCAGCGTGGCGGTGAAGACCCCGACGGCGGCCGACGTCGTCGTCGAAGTGAAGCCGGGCGCGTCGATCGCGGGCAAGGTCGTCGACGGCAAGGGACAGCCGGTGGTCGGGGTCGCGGTGTCGGCGGCGCAGGTGGGCGGTACGGAGCGGACGATGATCGTCAACGGGATGATGGTGTCGGGCGTGCAAGCGCGCACGAATGGCAAGGGCGAGTTCGAGCTGCGCGGGCTCGGTGCAGGCCAGTACCGGCTGCGCGTGCTCGATCGCGGCCGGCCGCTGCCGACGAAGACGGAGACGAAGGTCACGCTGGGTGCGACGGAGAAGAAGACCGGCATCACGCTCGCGATCGAGCGGCCGGACGGCGTGATCCGCGGCGTCGTGACGGGGCCGGACGGCAAGCCGCTCGCCGATGCGTGGGTGTCGATCCATCAGAGCATGGAAGATCTGCTCGGCGGCATCGACGCGGCGCGCGGCGAGTCGCGCATGGTCGCGATCGAGTCGCGCGACGACGGCAGCGGCGAGTCGGCCGACTATGCGCCGGTGCTGACCGATGCGTCGGGGAAGTTCGAGCTGACGAACCTGCCGCGCGTGCCGTGGACGGTGATCGCGGAGGCGCAGGCGGGCAAGGTGCGCGGCCGGGCGACGAAGGTCGTGCCCGATGCGTCGATCACGATCCAGGCGGTCGGCCTGACGGAGCTGAAGGGAACGGTGCGCGTGTCCGGCGGAGGCGCGCCGTCGTCGTTTGCGGTCGAGCTCGACGGTCCGACCCGCGCGCAGCGTGCGTTCGCGACGGCAGACGGCTCGTTCTCGTTCAGCCGTGTCGACCCGGGGGACTACACCGTCACCGTCACGTCTACCGCCGGCAACGGCAAGGCGGCGGTGAAGGTGCAGGCAGGCCAAGCTGCGACCGTCACGATCGACCTCGCCGCGAACGCGACGGTGATCGGCAAGCTCGTCGATGCGGCCGGCAAGCCGCTCGGCGGGCTACCGGTCGCGGTCGTCCCCGACGCCAACGACGGCAGCCTGCGAATCGAGCTGAGCGGACCGCCGCCGACCAGCAACCCGGACGGCACGTTCCGGATCGAGGCGAAGGCGGGGCTCGGTGCGGTCCTGGTCCTCGTGCCGCCCCGACCGGTGTCGAAGAGGGGTCTGCGGCTCGAGGCCGGCAAGACGTTCGACGCCGGTACGATCACCGTCGAAACTGGAGCCCAACCGAAGCCGTGATAATCTCGCCCGCGGGATGGGCAGACACCAGCTTCGGTTGCTGCTCTGCTCGATCGCGGCGATCGGTCTCCTGATCGCGTCGCTGTTCGGCAAGAGCTGGTTCACCGCGAGCATGGGCTATGGCCCATCGATCGGGATGGACCTGCGCAACGTGCACGTCTGTCAGGACGGGGTGTGCGCGTTCGTCTCGCTGACGAAGATGAAGGGCCTCTACCCCGCCGCGGCGATGATCGCGTTCTGGGCATCGGTGCCGGTCCTGCTGCTGGTCGCGATCAACGCGGGCCTGCGCATCCTGAGCGGCCAGGCGAGCGCGACGCTGACGCGCATCGGCTACCTGCTGTCGTTCGTCGCGCTGCTCGCCGGCCTCGCGGCGGGATTCTTGTTCGGTCCCGAGTCGCAGAGCATCGGCGACATGGCGGGCGTCGTCGTCGAGCGGACGATCGCACCGGGTATGTTCTCGATCGGCATGCTGCTCGCGATGATCGCGCTGCGCTACTCGACGCTCGAGAGCTCGCTCGCGGACGACGCGACGTACAAGCCGGTCGTCGTCCGCAAGGATGTCCAGAGCGATCGCCTGCCGGTCACGCCGATCACCGGCGTGAAGAAGGTGCCCGCACCGCCGTCGCAACCGCTGCCGCGGCCGTCGACGCCACCGGCCGGGAAGCCCGCGCTGCCCGACTCGCTGCCGTTCGATGCATCGTACGGATCGGCGCCCGATCTCGATCCGGGCCTCGCCGGTCGCGCGAAGTCGTCGACGAACCAGCCACCCGTCGCATCGGGGCAGCCGCTCGAGAGCTCGATCCGGACGCGTCCGCCGGCGCAGCCGCCGATCGGCCACGAGGATCCGCGCGCGAAGTCGCCGACCGGCCCGCGCGCGCGCGCCGCGACGAGCCCGCCGATC
>JAEWJO010000126.1 GCA_023386455.1 Pseudomonadota bacterium
ACGAGGACGGTCGCCGCCGCGAGGAGCGATCTCATGCGCTCGTGCTCGCTCCGGTCGCCGCGTCCGCCTCGGGCGCTGGTTTCTCCGAGGGGGCCACGTCGTCCTCGTCCTCGTCCTCGTCGTCGGGCTCGACCTGCGGCCACAGGTAGGCGAAATACAGGCCTGCCGAGACGACGAGGCCGAGCGCGAGAGCTATCAGGAATGGGCCCCAGATCACACCGGGATGATAGCGCGCGCCCACGCCTGTTGTAGGCTCGCCCCGTCATGTACGCCCTGGCTCTAGGCTTCTCCAGCTTGCCCTTCTTTCACATGGGCGAGCTCAACGTCGGGCTCCCGATCCAGTCCTTCGGAATCATCGTCGCCGTCGGTGTGCTGATCGGCGCCGCGCTCCTGCGTCGCTACGCGGAGTGGCACGGCGTCGACGATGACGACATTCGCTCCCTGCTCGGCTGGGTCACCGTGTGCGGCTTCCTCGGCGCGCACGAGTTCGACATGATCGCCTACAACTGGGCCAAGATCGGCGACAGCACGATCGTCAATCCGGCGTCGTGGTGGCCGAGCTTCTTGCCGGTCGGGATGTATCCGTCGAACTGGCCGCTCCCGCTGAAGATCTGGGACGGCATCTCGTCGTACGGCGGCTTCATCGGCGGCGCGATCGGGTTCGCGATCTTCGTGTGGTGGAAGCGCAAGAACGTACGGCTGTTCGCGGACATCACGATCGTCGGTCTGCTCCCGGCATTCTCGATCGGTCGCATCGGCTGCACCGTCGTCAGCGATCACATCGGCGCCGCCGTCGATCCGTCGAAGTGGTACGCGTTCCTCGCGATGGACTATCCCCGTCGCCTGAACCTCGGCCACCTCTCCGAGTACTACCCGGGAACCAGCGAGTACATCCGTGCGTGGAACCTCGGCCTCGTCGAGCTCCTCTATCTCATCCCGGTTAACGCGCTGATCCTGTGGCTCGCGTTCCGCCCGAAGCCGCGCATGAACGCCGGCTTCATCACGGTGTTGACGGGCCTGCTCTACGCGCCAGTCCGGTTCTTCCTCGACTACCTGCGTCCCGAGGACAGCGATCCGCGCCACCTCGGCCTGACGTTCGCGCAGTGGGCCTCGATCCTCGCGTTCGGCGCCGCCGCGTACGCGCTCAGCCGGATCATGAAGAACGGTACGGCCCCGGAGCCCGTCACGACGACGTCGGGCGAGGCGCAGGCGCGACTCAAGATGATCCTGCGCGAGGAAGCCGAGAAGCTCGACGCGAAGGCGAAGGCGAAGGCGTCGGCGACGGCCAGGAAGGCCGAGCCGAAGAAGCCGGCGCCGAAGGTCGAGGAGGACGACGACGAGCAGCTCGCGAAGGAGGCCGAGGCCGCCGGGCGCGCGCAGGCGAAGGCCGATGCCGCCGCGGCGAAGAAGGCCGACGAGGCACCCGCGCCCTCCGACGAGGATGACGACGAGGACGAGGTCGAAGAGGAGCAGGCGGCGCCGGCGTCCAGGCCCGCGGCCGGCGCACAGGCGAAGAAGCCCGGCGGACAGCAGCGCAAGAGCGGCGGCAAGAAGAAGAAGCGGCGCTGACTAGCGCGACTTCTTCGCCGGCTTCTTGCCCGACTTCTTCGCCGGCTTCTTACCCGACGTCGCGACCGACTTCTTCGCCGACTTCGCGATCGACTTCTTCGCCGACTTCTTCGCCGACTTCGCGATCGACTTCTTCGCCGGCTTCTTCGCCGCGGTCTTCGCAGCGGCCTTCGTCGTCTTCGTGCTCTTCGCAGCGGGCTTGGCCTTCGCAGACTGCTTCGACTTCGTTGCGGCCTTCGCGCGTGCGCTCGGCGATGCGATCACGGTCGGTGCGCGTCCACCGCCTCCGCCGCCTGAACCTTGACCTGCACCTGCACCTGCACCTCTGCCGCTGCCGCTGCTGCTGCTGCCACCGCCGCCGCCTCCACCGCCCATGCCGCGGCCGCGTCCACCGCCGGCGCCACCTCCTCCGCCGCCGCCCATGCCTCTGCCGCGTCCGCCGCCGCCGCCTTGATCGCGCCCGTTCTCCGCGTCGCGTCCGTTCTCCGAGTCGCGCCCGCGCCGCGTCTCCATCTCCGCAACGATGTCCGCGTCGTCGAGCACGGTCAGTGCCGCGCCGGCCGCCGCAAAGATCTCGTCCTCCTTCGTGACATGCCCGCGGTGCAGCTCGGCGAGCCGCTCGGCGACCTCGAGCAGCTGCTTGCCGACCCCGAACCGCGACTCGCCGTCGAGCTGCTTCGCGCACTCGGCGACCGCATTCTGCAGCGCGATCTGTGCCGGGTGTTCCGCCGACAGGGCAGCTAGCGCTTCGGCCAGGTCGGGGCGGCGCGTCGACAGGCGCGGAAACACCGAGCCTTCCTCGTCGAGGAAGTGACGGGTGACCGCGCGCTCGAAGTAGGCGACGGCGTCGCGCACGACGTCGACGTCGGTGTCGTGCGGACGGCCCGCGGCGAGACGACGCGCGGCGTCGAGCAGCTGGCTCATCACGTCGTCGTGCCGACGGTGCGAGCGGTCGAGCTGCGCGAGGCTGGCCAGATCCATGGGGCCCATGATCTACAGGAGACGGAGGCGGAGCCACTGTCCTCGGCGAAAAAACGCTGGTACACACCAGGCCCATGGTCGAGAACGTCGTCATCATCGGAAGCGGTCCTGCAGCGCATACGGCTGCCATCTACGCGGCGCGTGCGGATCTGAGGCCGGTGCTGTTCGAGGGCTTCCTCGCGGGCGGGATCGCTGCCGGCGGCCAGCTGACGACGACGACCGATGTCGAGAACTTCCCGGGCTTCCCCGAGGGCATCATGGGCCCCGATCTGACGGAGCGCTTCCGCGCGCAGTCGGAGCGGTTCGGTACGCGCATCTACACCGAGACGGTGACGTCGGTGGACTTCTCGAAGCGCCCGTTCCGCTACAAGACCGACGAGCAGGAGGGCGAGGCACGCGCGATCATCATCGCGACCGGCGCGACCGCGAAGCGCGACGACGTCCCCGGCACGCGCGACGCCGAGCTGTGGCAGAAGGGCGTCAGCGCCTGTGCCGTGTGCGACGGTGCGCTGCCGATGTTCCGCAACAAGCCCCTGTTCGTCGTCGGTGGCGGTGACTCCGCGATGGAGGAGGGCCACTTCCTCACGAAGTTCGCGTCGAAGGTGTACATCGTTCACCGTCGCGACGAGCTGCGCGCCAGCAAGATCATGCAGGACCGCGCGAAGGCCAACCCGAAGATCGAGTTCCTGTTCTCGCACAAGGTCGTCAGCGTCGACGGCGGCAACACGGTCGAGCAGGTGCGCGTCGAGGATCTCAAGTCGAACGAGGTGAAGATGTTCGCCGCGGCGGGCCTGTTCTTCGCGATCGGCCACGTGCCGAACACCGCGTTCCTCGGCGGTCAGATCAACACCGACGAGCAGGGCTACATCCTGACCGTGCCGGGCACGACCCAGACGAACGTGCCGGGCGTGTTCGCTGCCGGCGATTGCCAGGACAAGAAGTATCGCCAGGCGATCACGGCCGCCGGAACGGGCTGCATGGCCGCGCTCGAGGCCGAGCACTTCCTGTCTTCGCACCATTAGCCGCGGGAATAGGCGTCGCGCGCCTCGTGGTTTCCCTCCCGTGATCCCACCCGGGACGGTGCCATGTCACAATCCGTGTATCCCGTGACTCGAGAGCCTCATACCCCGTATCGCGAGTCGAATCTGACCAAGATCCTCGCGGTCCTCCTGCTGGTGGTCGCCGGAGCCCTCGTGTTCACGGTGATCCAGCAAAAGAAGCAGACCCAGCAGGTCGTGAACTACGAGCCGCGACCGATCGCGCAGCGGCCCGACGACAAGCTCGGCGCCGACGAGCAGAGCACCATCGAGGTGTTCCAGAAGTTCAGCGGCTCGGTCGTCCACGTCACGAGCCTCGCGTCACGCCGCAACCGGATGACGCTCGACATGAGCGAGATCCCGCAGGGCACGGGCACCGGCTTCGTGTGGGACTCGCAGGGTCACATCGTCACGAACTTCCACGTCGTCCAGGGCGGCGACAAGGCGAGCGTCACGCTCAACGACGGCACGACGTATCCCGCGACGATCGTCGGCACCGCACCCGACAAGGACATCGCGGTCCTCCACATCGACGCGCCCGCGCAGAAGCTGCTCGCGCTGCCGGTCGGTCAGAGCTCGAACCTCAAGGGCGGCATGAAGGTGCTCGCGATCGGCAACCCGTTCGGCCTCGACCAGACGCTGACGACCGGCGTGATCTCGGGCCTCGGCCGCGAGATCAAGAGCGTGTCGGGTCGCCCGATCACCGACGTGATCCAGACCGACGCATCGATCAACCCGGGTAACTCGGGTGGCCCCTTGCTCGACAGCTCGGGCCGCCTCATCGGCATCAACACCGCGATCTACAGCCCGACCGGCGCGAACGCGGGCATCGGCTTCGCGGTGCCCGTCGACATCGTGAACCTGATCGTCCCCGAGCTGCTGAAGCACGGCAAGATCGTCCGCCCGGGCCTGGGCCTCAACATCCTCAACGACCAGGTCGCCGAGCGGAACAACATCGACGGTGTCGTGATCCTCCAGGTCGTCCCGGGCGGCGCCGCCGATCGAGCGGGCCTCAAGGGGATCGACCAGAACGTCCTCGGCGACGTCATCGTCGCCGTCGACGGGACGCCGATTCACAAGTCGACGGACCTCTACAAGGCCCTCGACACGCACAAGGTGGGCGACACCGTCGAGGTTACGGTCATGAACCAGGGCCAGAAGCGCCAGGTCAAGGTAACATTGCAAGCAATCCAGTGAGTCGTCGCGCCCGCGCCGTAGCCCGTACCGAGCGACCCGCCTCGTCGGCGACGCCGGTTCCATCGGCGCCGCGCCCGTACCGCGAGACGTTCTTCCGCCGCATCCGCACGCTCGCCGCGGAGGCATTCTTCGAGGGGCTGTCGTTCGCCGGCCGGATGGCGCCGCTCGCGAATCCGAAGCGTCACGGCATCGAGGTCGAGCGTGACCTCGTCTACGGACCGCACGCGGAGTGGAACGTCCTCGACATCTACAAGCCGGTCACGCGCCCCGGACCGTGGCCGGTGGTGTTCTACGTGCACGGCGGCGCGTTCACGCTGCTCTCGAAGGACACGCACTGGCTGATGGGCCTCGTGTTCGCGCGCTTTGGCTACCTCGTCGTCAACATCAGCTACCGGCTCGCGCCGAAGCATCCGTACCCGGCTGCGATCGAGGACACCTGCGCCGCGTATTTGTGGATGGTGCAGAACCTCGAGCGACTCGGCGGCGATCCGACGCGCGTCGCGGTCGCGGGCGAGAGCGCCGGCGGCAACCTCGTCACCGCGCTGACGCTCGCGGCGTATCAGCAGCGTCCCGAGCCGTGGGCGCGCGCGGTTCACGACTGCGGTGTCCTGCCGCGCGCGGCGCTGCCGTTCTGCGCGCTGCTCGAGGTCTCGAACCCCGAGCGATTCTCCGCGCGCCGCAAGCTGCCGCGCTGGATCGACGGAATGCTGCGCGACGCGTCGACGTCGTACCTCCATGGTCACCCGGTCGAGTCCGGGCCCGCGACCGAGCTCGCCGACCCACTGCGCGTGTTCGAGGAGGCCGCGGGCGTGCCCCACGAGAGCCGGTTTCCGCGCGGCTTGCCGCCGTTCTTCGCGCCGGTCGGGACGCGCGACCCGCTGCTCGACGACACCCGGCGGCTCGAAAAAGCGCTCGCCTCGCTCAACGTGCCCTGCGAAGCGCGATATTACCCGGGCGGCATTCATGCATTCCACGCGATGGTCTGGGACCCCGCGGCGCGCCGATGCTGGCGCGATGCGCTCGCGTTCCTCGACCGCCACCTGCGATAGGCACGCGTGACTCCTCCGAAACGCCAGCTCGGCTTCGGCATCACCGCCGCGATCGTCGTCGCGAACATGATCGGCACCGGTATCTTCACGGGTACCGGCTACAACGCGCACGACCTCCACGATCCGCTGACGATCTTGATCGCCTGGGCGATCGGTGGCGTCGTCGCGCTGTGCGGCGCGGCCTGCTACGCCGAGCTCGGTACGTTGATGCCGAAGGCCGGCGGCGAGTACGTCTACCTCCGCGAGGCGTATCACCCGGCGCTCGGCTTCATGAGCGGCTGGGTGTCGATGACGGCTGGATTCTCGGCCGCGATCGCCGCGGCTGCGATCTCGTTCGCGACGTACGTGTCCGCGCTGCTCGGCGCGGGCGGCGATCCGACGACGCAGAAGCTCGTCGCGAGCGCATTGATCGTCGCAGTGACGTGCCTGCACGCGTTCGACACGAAGGTTGGTGGTCGCGTCCAGGAGGTGTTCACGATCCTCAAGGTCGCGCTCATCGTCGTGTTCATCGGCGCGGGCCTCCTCTCTGGTAACGGCGACTGGTCGAACTTCGAGAGCCAGGGTGGCGGCCTCAGCAACATCACGACGACGTCCTTCGGGATCTCGCTCATGTACATCTCGTTCGCGTACTCGGGCTGGAATGCGGCCGCGTACATCGCAGGCGAGGTCGACAAACCAGAGAAGACGCTGCCGCGCGCGCTGCTCGTCGGTACGGCCACCGTGACAGCGCTCTACGTGCTGCTCAACGTGATCTACTTCTACGCCGTACCGTCGAGCGTCCTCGCCGGACCGACCGATAGCTTCAACCCGGTCAAGGAGGTCGGTCATGCGGCCGCGGTCGTCCTGTTCGGCACGAAGGGCGGCAATCTCATCACGTCGCTGATCGCGATCGCGCTCGTCAGTGCCGTGAGCGCGATGATCATGGCTGGACCTCGCGTGTATGCGGCGATGGCGAGCGACCGGGCCTTGCCGCACCAGCTCGCCTGGTACTCCAAGCGTGGCGTGCCGACCGTGGCCGTGATCACACAGGGCGTGCTCGGCATCGCGTTCGTGCTCGTCGGCGATCTCGGCCAGCTCATCCGGTTCGCCGGGTTCACGCTCGCGGTGTTCGCGGCGCTCACGGTCGGTGCCCTGTTCATCCTGCGACGTCGTGGCCTTCGCGGTCCTTACAAGACATTTGGCTACCCGCTCACGCCCCTCGTGTTCATCGCGGTGTCCATCTGGATTGCCTACGCGCAGTTCAAGCAGAACCCGATGGAGCTGCTCGTGGTTGGCGGCGTGCTCGTCGCGGGTGGCATCGGTTACGTGCTCCTCGTGAGACCGGAGCGCTCGACGAAACTCCCGGAAGCGCGCGCCGTCGACGAGTGATACGCTTCGCCGATGCGGCGCTGGCTGTTCGCCATCGGCCTGGCAACGGCGAGCGCAGCGCTGGCGGCACCGCCCCCGGCGCCGCCCCCGGCGGAATCCGGGGGTGTCCCCCGGCCGCTCCCGGGGGAATCCGGGGGTGTCCCCCGGATGTGGGCGGACTGGGTCGGCGACTGGAGCGGCAAGCTCCGGTGGTCGAGCTGCACGATCGAGGGTGAGCCGAGCGCGTCACTCTCGGTCGACGCGACCGACGGTGCGTTCGCGATCGATCTGACGCCCGCCGGCGGTGCGCTCGGGAAGGTCTCGCTCGTCGAGGACAGCGGCGGCTGGAGCGGGCAGCAGGGCGACGTCAACGTCCGGCTGCGGCGCACGAAGACCGACCTCGAGGTCGCGGTCACGCTCGACTCCGGCTGCGAGGTGCGCGGCACGCTCGCGCGCGCGACGACGGGGATCGCCGCGTGTGATCGACTGTCGGCGTGGGCTCGCATCGAGTCGCAGTGCCAAAAGCTCGTGCGGCCGCCGCTCGAGAATCCGGCGCGGCTCGCGCGCCAGCGCCGGACCTGGGCGAAGTCCAGCGGCGAGGCGAGGGCGACGGTCGCCGCGCAGTGCACGGCGCGCAGCGCCAAGGTCGAGGCCGAGCTCGTCGACGCCGGATGTGCGCCGCACCCCGACCCGGCGATCGGCATGCGTGGCGCGGAGTGTCAGGCGCTTCGCGGAGCGGGGGCGCGGCTGGCGCGCTGCACGAGCGTGCCGCTCGATCTACGCGATGCCTTTCAGCGCGAGGTCGTCGTCCTGGTCGCCGCGGCGCAGGGCGCCGACAAGGAGTCGCTCCCGGTCGTCGACGCGGAATGCCGGCGTACCCGCGAGAAGTTGGTCACCGTGGCACAGCAGGCCGGCTGCCCGCCCTGAGCCGCCGCGACGTCACCCAGAGGAGGCCCCCATGGGCTGCCATGAAGCCACGCGCAACCGGATCGAGCCGACCGTTGTCTTTCCGACCATGAGCCTGAACGAGGCGGACGTCGCCATGCGCGGTGCACCGGGCACCTTGCCCGCGTGGGTCCGCGCGCTGGTCGCGGCCGCGGCGATCGCGACGGTCGCGATGGTCGGCCTCGGCGGTCACCTGCTCCACGGGCAGGTCGACCTCGCGCACAGCGACGGCCAGTGGTGGTTGCGCGAGGGCGTGACGTTCCTCGTCGTCGGCTGGATCGCGCTCGCGCTCGCGCTGCCGGTGCGGAGCTCGCGGTTCCTCCTGCTGGCGGTGTTCTTGCCGATCGCACACGCCGGTGCGATCGCGATCGGCTGGACGCTGTGGTCGCGTGTCGCGGCGCACGTGACGCTCGACGCGCGCTCGCCTCTCGCCGCCGACCTCCCGCTCGCGAAGCTCTCGCTCGTCGCGGGCCTCGTGTTCGCGCTCGTCGCGCAGCTCGCCGCGAAGCGGCGTACGGGGGAGTGGGTCCACGGATTCGCGGTACTCGCGCTGTCGGAGCTGCTGCTCGTCGGCCTCTGGATGCCGATCGTCGCCGCGACGTGGGGCGACCAGACCATCAGCTACGCCGTCTCGGAGCCGCCGTTCGTCGCGAACCTCGGCTCGATCGTCGGCTGGGTTGTCGTGCCACCGACGCTCGCGGCGATCGTGTACACGGTGCTCGTCCTGCGACGCTCGCCGTGGCTCGCCGCGCGCAAGCGACTTGCCGTGAACACGGCCGCATCGCTGTTCGGCCTCGCGTGCCTCGCGCGGCTCACCGGCGACGCGGACGCGATGATCCTGTACGCGCACTTCATCCCGGTACTGCTCGTCGCCGCGGTCGTCGCGCTCGCGGCGCTCGTGTCGCTCGGGCTCGTGCTCGCGGTGCGCGCGATGCTCGCGCGGCGCCAGTTCGCCGCGCGCGAGAAGGTCCGCGGCGTCATCGTCGCCGATGGCACCGAGCTGACGCTCGGCCTCGAGATCGCGAGCTGGCTGCGCGGCCCGCGCGTCGTCCAGCGGCCGTTCGCCGTCGCGACGTCGCACGGCACGATCCCGCTCAGTGGTGCGAACCTCGTCGCCGCGCTGCCGGACGCATCGACGCTGCTCGCGACCGGCGAGGCGCTCTCGGTGCTGCGACCGGGCGACTCCGTCGAGATCGCGGGCCACCTGGCGACACCGGTGGCCGAGCCGGGGTCGGGCGATCCATTCCGGACGCTCGCCGGTCCGTCCGCCGACGCGACGTGGATCGCGCCGGTCGGCGCCGAGACCGGTGGTCTCGCGAGCCTCGGCCTCGCGCTGTGGCGTCCATGTGTCGCCTACCTGTTGATCGTCACGGCGATCGCGGTCCCCGCGCTCGCTGCACTTCTCGGGTAGGGCGACGGACCGGCCTGCACCAGAGGTCTGTGTCGAGCTCGTACGCGTAGGCGCAAGCGTAAGCGTAAGCGGCGTTGGCAACCGCGGCGGTGGCCGCCCCCCCGAGCTGTCACGACGCACGTGCGCTGATCGCGGACGACCTGCCTGTTGCCTCGGCGATGTTCAGGTTGATCGATAGGCCCGCGCGGCGAAGCTGACTTCCATCTCGCCGTCGAGCACCTCGGCAACGCGATGGTTGCGGTCGGAATCTCTTCGACCGAAGCCTCGGATGGCGATGCTCTGCTCGGCAGATCGTCTCGATGTTGACCAAGATGATCGGACAGTCGCCTACGCTTGCGCTTGCGCCTACGCCTACTGATCAACCCAGCCGAGCTCTGGGGTTAAGCTCCCACGATGGGAAGACGGATCCGTTCGTGGGTCGCGCTTGCAGCGGTCGCCGGCACCGGGCTGGTCGTGTCGCCGCGAGCAGCGCGCGCGTCCTGCGGCCTCTACGTCGCGGGCCACGATCAGCCGCTCGTCAACGAAGCGACCCAGGTCGTGCTCGTGCGCAAGGGCACGCGCACCGTGGTCACGATCCAGAGCGCGTACCAGGGACCGCCGGAGGCGTTCGCGATGATCATCCCGGTGCCGGTCGCGCTGGCGGAGCAGGACGTCAAGACGCTGCCGCGCGAGCTGCTCCAGCACGTCGAGCAGCTGGGCGCGCCCCGGCTCGTCGAGTACTGGGAGCAGGATCCGTGCGCGCCGCAGACCGAGCTCGAGACGACGCCACCGCCAGCCTCCGCGCCGCGCGAGCCGGTCAGGAGCGAGCCCGGCGTGAAGGTCGAGACCCAGTTCGTCGCCGGCGAGTACCAGATCGCGATCCTGTCCGCGAAGGACTCGACCGGCCTCGAGGCGTGGCTGCGCCAGGAGAAGTACAACCTGCCGCAGGGTGCCGAGCCGCTGCTCCGGTCGTATGTCGACAGCGGCATGAAGCTCCTCGTCGCGAAGGTCGATCCGAAGAAGGTCACGTTCGAGGCCGGTCGCGCGAGGTTGTCGCCGCTGCGGTTCCACTACGACGCCGACTCGCTCGCGCTGCCGATCCGCATCGGCCTTCCGAGCTCGAGCGGCACGCAGGACCTCGTCGTCAACATCCTCGCGCCGGGCCAGCGCTACGAGGCCGCGAACTACCGCAACGTGTTCGTCCCGACGAACATCGACGTCAAGCCGGCGATCGAGACCGAGCTCTCCTCGTTCTACGCGGCGCTGTTCGATCGCACGCTCGACAAGAACGCGGGCGCGATCGTCACCGAGTACGCGTGGCCGGTGGCAGCGTGCGATCCGTGCACGGGACCGACGCTGCGCCCCGACGAGCTGCAGGCGCTCGGCGCCGACGTGCTGCTCGGCACGCGCGAGCAGCCGCAGCGCTACGACGCCAGCGACTTCGTGCTGACGCGCCTGCACGCGCGCTACGGCAAGGACATCGCGCAGGACCTCGTGCTCGCGCCGGCTCCGCCGATCGCGGGTGGTCAGGAGATTCCGGGACCGAGCGGCGCGCTCGAGCAGGATGCGCGGCCGGGCAGCGAGAACATGTTCCAGGCGCGCTACGCGATCCGCCATCCGTGGAAGGGACCGATCCGCTGCTCGAACCCGCGCCGCGGGATCTGGGGTGGCGCTCCGATCGAGATCGCGCGCGATCCGAGGTTTCAGGCGATCGGCACGAAGCCCGCGCTCGATCTCGCGTTCGCACCGCGCGACACGGTGAAGCTCGCGCGTGCGATCACGCACGACGTGCCGGCGCTCGACGTCCAGGCGGGCACCGACGAGGCGGTCGCGCCGCCGCCGGGGCCAGCGCCGGTGCCGGCCGGATCGGGCAGCGGCAGCGGCAGCGTGGCGAAGGAGAAGCGAAAGTCGGGCTGTGGCTGCCAGTCGACCGGTGCCGGTGACGCGCTCGGTCTCGGGGTCGTGCTCGGGCTCGGCATGCTCGTACGCCGGCGCCGTCGCCGGTAGCCGGCGAGATCCGTGCGCTGCGAAGACCGCCGATACCGAAACGTGCGTCCTGCGCATGTGGATCGCGACGCAGACGCCAGCGCCGCTTAGTGGATCGGCGCTCAAGCGGTAGAGTGGGTTCATGGTGCGTCGTGACGACGACGGAAGTCCCACCGGGCAACCGGCTGGCAATCCGTCGTCACGCTGTGATGATCCAGCGGGTGCAAGTCCCGCCTCGGTAAGCGCCAGAGCGCCGAGTAGCAGACCC
>JAEWJO010000140.1 GCA_023386455.1 Pseudomonadota bacterium
CGACCGGCCTCAGCGAGGGCGCGATCGCCGTCGCGGCTCACCGCATCTTCTACGTCACCGACGACGGGCTCGTCGCCGTCGACCGGTGAGTCAGACCTTCTCGGCGAGCAGGCGCTCGATCGCGCCCTGTAGCTCGGCGTACGCGGCATCGCCCTGCACGTACTGGCCGCCGGGATGGACGTAGCGAACGACGCCCTTCTTGTCGATCACGAACGTGATGCTCGTCCAGCCGGTGCTGACCGCAGTGCCCTGCGCGTCGTGGAGCCAGCTCTCGAGCGTCGTCCACTCGGGATCGAACGCGACCGGAAACGTGAAGCCGTACTTCTTCGCGGTCTCCTCGTAGAGGCTCGGCTCGAACGGCGTGTCCTCCTTGTGGTGGTACATGCCGATCACCTGGAGCCCCCGGCCGCCGTACGTCTGATGAAACGTCCGCAGCGCCGGTGCGGTCGCCGAGCAGTACGGACAGCCGGCGGTCCACCAGCGCACGAGCACGACGGAGCCGCGGAGCTTCGCGAGCTCGAGCGGCGCCGAGTTCATCCAGCGCTCTGCGTGCCACGGCGGTGGCCTCGTTCCGACGAGAGCTGCGACCGCCTTCGCGGTTTTCGCGGCCTCGTCATCGGCCGCCGCCTGCGCCGCAGCCGGCTGGACCTTGGCGGTCGCAGCCGGCGGTGCCGTGGGCTCGGACGCGGACGTCATCGGTTGACTGCATCCAGCGAGAGCGAGCCCGAGGCTGATAGCGATGCGCACGTCAGCCGTACCGTACCTCGCGGTGCGGCTATTCCGCAGGCCTTCGCGGATCTCGGGTCCTACGGTTGCGGCTGGTCTTCCTGGGTGCCCTTCTCCTGGGTGCCCTTGTCCTGCGCGCCCTTCGACCGGCGCTGCTGGTTCTGATCGGTGCGACCCTGTGCGCCCTGCTTCTCCTGCGGCGTCACGGAGAGCGCGATTGCCTCCGTGTACGACGCCTTGATGCGATCGCCCTTCTTGAGCTTCGCGAGATCGGCGCTCATCGACTCGTCGACCTTGACGGTGTCGAGGTCGCCGTTGGCCGACTTGATCGTCACCTGATGGTTGTCCTTGTCGATCTTCGTGATCTCGACCGTCTCCGAGACCTTGCGCGCCATGATGCCGCCCGGGAGCGCGCCGGGGGTGCGCTCTGCCATCGTCGTGTCGGTGGCGCCCGTGTCCTTGCCTTCCTTCTTGCCGGCCTCCGGCTTCTTCAGCATGAGCGCCACCGACTCGAAGTAGTCGATCGAGACCTTGTCGCCCTTCTTCACCGCGTCGAGGCGTGACACGTTCTCGGGCACGTGCACCTTCACCGTGTTGCCCTGATCGTTCTTGAGCGTCACGGTGCGCTTCTTCTGATCGATCTTCTCGACCGTGGCGGTCAGCGAGACCTTCTGTGCGGTCGACATGCCCTGCATGCCCTGTCCGCGCGTGTCCTGCATGCCCTGTGACGGCTGCGACGGCTGCTGCTGTTGATCGCTTGGTTTGGGATCGTCCGCTACCGCGATCCCCGTACTCGCACACGACACGAAAGCTACACCGAGCCAGATCTTGTGAATTCGTTGCATGGTTTGCCTCCTTCCGAACGACCCCGAACGAGTGCAAGCCGGCGGCCACGGAGAAGGCGGAGATCTGCGGTATGAGGCTACGCGCGCGACGATACCGCATCGTCCGCGAGCGCCCTGCGCGAGGACAGCTGCGGCAGTGCGACGATCGCGGGCACGACGATGAATGCGGCGATCATGCAGGTGACCTCGCCGATCAGCGACGCGAGGCCGAAGCCGCGGATCGCGAGGTTCTCGCTCGCCATCAGCGACAGGTAGCCGATGACGGTCGTCAGCGAACAGACGAGCACGCTGCCGCCCGTCGAGCGCAGCGCGATCATCGGATCGCGGGTCGCGCGGTCGGCGATGTTGATCGCGTAGTCGATGCCGAGGCCGAGCGTGATCGGCAGCGCGACGAAGTCGAGGAAGTTGATCTTGAGGCCGGCAAGCGCGCACACCGCGATCATCGCGATCGACCCCGACGCCGATGCGACGAGCACCGCGAACGCTCGGCGCGACCGGCCGACGACGGTGACGACCATGATGATGAGGCCGAGCGCGGCGAGCAGCGTCACGAGCTTGCCGTCCTTCTGGATCTGGACGAGCACGTCGGCGAACAGCAGCGATGCGCCGGCGACGGTGACGCCCTTCGTGTCGTGTGACAGCGTGCGGACCGCGCCCGCGAACGAGATCAGGTCGCGACCGTTGCGCTCGTCGAACGAGTCGCCCGGCTTGACCGCGATCATGAGGCCGATGTTGCCGTCGCGCTCGGTGAGCTTTGTCGCGAGCTCGTTCGGCAGGTTGTGCGGCGTGATCGCGGCGAGGTTGTCGGCCGGGCGCAGCGCGAGCAGCTCGGCGCGCGTATCGTCGTCGAGCTGGTCCGCGACCTCGTCGATCTGCGTGCGGATCTCGGCGAGGAGTGCGAGCTTGGCGTCCTGCTCGGGCGGGATGACGTCGAGGATCGATGCGACCGGGCCGACGATCGTCTCGCGCTTGCCGAGCGCGCGCAGCTCGTCGACGGTGGCCGGTACCTGGTCCGCGCTGTGGACCGCGACGAACGTCTGGCCGGCAAGCCCGGCGAGGCCCTTGCCGAACGTCTCGTCGGACAGCGCGAGCCACTCGCGCGCCGCGATCGCGTCGGGCGATTCCGAGCGCAGCTGGGTCATGTCGTACTCGTACGGATCGGACGTCAGATACCGCCACGACACGACGCACGCCGCGACGGTGACGAGGCCGGCGATGGCCGCGACGAGCACCGGCCTGCGGAAGCCGAACACACGCTCGACGATCCGGCCGAACATCAGCGATGGCTCGCGCGTCGTCGTACGGGCGAAGCGCAGGATCGCAGCGGGGAGCAGCACGTACGAGCTGATCCAGCACACCAGCATACCGAGGCCACCGATGAGCGCGAAGTCGGCGAAGCCGCGGAACTTCGTCGCACCGAGCGCCCCGTACGCGATCGCGGCGCCGAGCGACGCGACGAGCGTCGGGATGAGTGTGCCCCCGATCGCCGTGGCGAGCGCCGGCTCGACGTTCTGCGTGCGCCGCTCCTCGAGATAGCGGGCGACGAGCAGGATGCCGTAGTTGACGCCGTTGCCCGCGATGATCGCGCCGAGGAACGCGGTCGCCGCGTTGAGGTGGCCGACCGTGAGCGCGGCCACACCGAACGAGACGACCGTCGCGATCACGATGTTGATCGCGAGCAAGAGCAGCATGCGGATGCTGCGCAGGTGGAGGAACAGGACGAGCGAGACGAGGAGGAACGTGATGATCGTCGACAGGAGGATGCCGCGCGACAGCGCGCCATGCTCCGCGAGCGTCACCGGCACGCCGCCGGCAAAGCCGATCGTGACGAACGGCTGGTGCGCGCGGATGCTGCTCGACACCGACTCGAGCCCGGCCATCAGCTTGCGGTCGGTCTCGACGTCGGTCGCGCGGAACGCGGTGTGGACGACGATCACCTGCATGAGGCCGTTCGCGCTGACGTGGACGTTGCGATCGAGGCGCGCCTCGGCGTCGCGCTGCTTCGCGCGAAGCTCCTCGAGCTCGTGGCTCGGCTCGGCCGGCGCGTCGTCGAGATCGATGAACAGCGGGTTCGCGCGCAGCTTCGCGTCGGCGATCTTGTCGGCGAGCGCGGTCTTGATCTTCTGGAGGTCGGCGAGCGGGATGAACAGGTGGCGGTGCTCGCGGATGAACGCGCGCGTCTCGGCGTTGCCCGACTCGACGCTCTCGACGAGCGACGGGCCGAGCGCGGTGATGCCGGTCATCGCGAGCGTCGCGGCCCTCTCGCGCATCTTCGGGTCGGGGGCGCCGCCGATG
>JAEWJO010000165.1 GCA_023386455.1 Pseudomonadota bacterium
CTGATCGAACGCCGTGAACTTCGCGAAGCCCTTCGTCGACTGGACCTTCGTGATCGCAGCGGTCAACGTGGTCTTGCCGTGGTCGACGTGACCGATCGTGCCGATGTTGACGTGGGGCTTGTTGCGAACGAATTTCTCTTTGGACACGGGAACAATCTCCTTAGGCGCGCGCTCTGGTCAGGTCTTGGCGAATGTGGAGCGGGACTTCAGCGTAGTGATCGAATTCCATCGAATGAGTGGCTCGGCCGCGGGTTCGAGACCGGAGGTCGGTTGCATAACCGAACATCGAGGCCATCGGGACAAAACAGGCGACGGCTTGTACACCACCGCGAACGGTAATTCCAGCGACTTTTCCGCGTCGTGCGTGCAAATCGCCAAGGACATCACCGACGGATTCTTCGGGAGTTACGACCTCGAGCGACATGATCGGCTCGAGGAGGGTCGGACCGGCCTTGAGCGCGGCCGCGACCAGCGCCTTCGATCCTGCGACCTTGAACGCGTAATTATTTGAATCTACAGGGTGATAGCTGCCACCGACGACCTGGACCCGGAGGTCGATGAGCGGCCGGCCTGCGAGGACTCCCCGCTCGACCGCCTCGGTCACTCCCGCCTCGACGGCCGGCGCGTGCTCCTGCGGGATCGCGCTCTCGGGGGCGCGATTCTCGTAGACGTAGCCCCCGCCGCGGTCGGTCGGCTCGACGACCAGCTGGACGTGGCCGTACTCGCCACGGGGTCCGCCCGGACCGCCGGCGACGCGAACGAACTTGTTCTCGCCCTCGCCGCGGCGCGTGACCGTCTCGCGGTAGGCGACCTGCGGATGGCCGACGTTGGCCTTCACGCCGAACTCGCGGCGCACGCGGTCGACGACGATCTCGAGGTGGAGCTCGCCCATGCCGCTGATGACGATCTGGCCGGAGTCGGGATCGGTGCGGACGCGGAACGACGGGTCCTCGATCGCGAGGCGCTCGAGCGCGGTCAGAAGCTTTGCGTGATCCTCGTCGGTCTCGGGCTCGACGACGACGCCCATCACGGGGCTCGGCACCGCGATCGCGTCGAGCAGGATCGGCGAGCGCGGATCGCACAGCGTGTCGCCGGTCGCGAGCCGGCCCGTTCCCGACGGAGACACGACGGCGCCGATCATGCCGGCCTCGATCGCGCGAATGTCCTCGCGGTGGTTCGCGAACATGCGGACGAGGCGGCCGATCTGTTCGTTGTGCCCCTTCGTCGCGTTCAGCACCGCGTCGCCGACGCGGAGGATGCCGGTGTAGACGCGGACGAACGTCAGCTGGCCGCCGGCGTCGTCGTTCTGCACCTTGAACGCGAGCGCGGCGAGCGGCTCGCTGTCGGCGACCGTGCGCGTCTGCAGATCGCTGTCGAGGCCGAGGCCGCGGATCTCGCCGACGTCGGCGGGCGACGGCAAGAAGTCGAGCACCGCGTCGAGGAGGTTGTGGATGCCCTGGTTGCGGAACGCCGCACCGACGAGCGTCGGCACGCCCTTGCCGGCGAGCGTCACGCGACGGAGCGCCTTCTTGATCTGCTCGACGGAGAGCTCGCGACCCGACACCCACGCCGCCATCAGCTCGTCGTCGTGCTCGGCGATCGCTTCGATCATCTGCTCGCGCGCGCGGCTCGCGTCGTCGGTGAGCGCGTGCGGGATCGGGCCGTCCTCGAACGCCGAGCCGAAGCTCTCGGTGTCCCACGTGCGCGCGCGCATGGCGACGAGATCGATCACCGAGGCGAAGCCCTCGCCGATGCCGACCGGCAGCTGGATCACGACGGGGTTCGCGGCGAGCCGCGTCCTCATCGCCTCGATCGCGGCCGCGGGATCCGCGCCCTCGCGATCGCACTTGTTGATGAACGCCAGGCGCGGGATGCGATAGCGGTCCGCCTGACGCCACACCGTCTCGCTCTGGGGCTCGACCCCTTCGACCGCGGAGAACACCGCGATCGCGCCGTCGAGCACGCGGAGCGAGCGCTCGACCTCCATCGTGAAGTCGACGTGTCCCGGCGTGTCGATCAGGTTGACGACGCAGCCCTTCCAGCCAAACGTCGTCGCCGCGGCGGTGATCGAGATGCCGCGCTCCTGCTCCTGGGTCATCCAGTCGGTGAACGCGGCGCCGTCGTCGACTTCGCCGATCCGCGACGTCACGCCCGTGTAGAACAGGATGCGTTCCGTCGTCGGCGTCTTCCCCGCGTCGACATGAGCCATGATCCCGATGTTTCGGGTCCGGTCCAACGGGACCGCTCTTATGTCGCTCTTGGTAGACATCGTTCTGGGGGTTTGGGCCGGAGGGCCCACCTTCCAAACCGTATGGCGGGGTGATCAGTGCGTGCTGCTTACCAGCGGTAGTGGGCGAACGCCTTGTTGGCGTCGGCCATCTTGTGGACGTCTTCGCGCTTCTTGACCGCGTTGCCACGGTTCTGCGCGGCGTCGACGATCTCGTTCGCCAGGCGGTCCTGCATCGTCTTCTCGTTGCGGCCGCGGGCGTACTCGACGAGCCAGCGCATGCCGAGCGCGAGCGAGCGGTCCGGGCGGACGTCGACCGGCACCTGGTAGGTCGAGCCACCGACGCGGCGGCTCTTGACCTCGACGCGCGGGCGGACGTTGCCGAGCGCGCGCTCCCACACCTTCAACGGATCGTCCTTCGCGCGCTCTGCGACCATGTCGAACGCGCCGTACACGATGCCCTCGGCAGTCGACTTCTTGCCGTCGCGCATGACGACGTTGACGAACTTGGTCAGACGGCGGCGCATGTCGGCCGGCGCGTCGGTGTACTTCGGGTCCGGGAGAACCTTGCGCTTGGGAACTTCACCTTTACGAGGCATGACTCTCTCCGGTCCTTACTTCGGGCGCTTCGCGCCGTACTTGCTGCGCGACTGCTTGCGGTTCTGAACACCGGTGGTGTCCAGCGGGCCGCGGATGATGTGATAGCGAACGCCCGGGAGATCCTTCACACGGCCGCCACGGATGAGCACGACCGAGTGCTCCTGGAGGTTGTGCCCCTCGCCCGGGATGTACGACGTCACTTCCATGCCGTTCGTCAGGCGAACGCGAGCGACCTTGCGGAGCGCGGAGTTCGGCTTCTTCGGCGTGGTGGTGTAGACGCGGGTGCAGACGCCGCGCTTTTGCGGGCACTGCTTGAGGGCCGGAGACGCACTCTTCGTGCGAACCTTCTCGCGGCCTCGACGGACGAGCTGATTGATCGTGGGCATTCCGGATCCTGGGCGGGCTAAAGCGAGCGCGAAATCTTATGGATCCGGCCCCTTCTGTCAAGGCCGAAAGCCCGTGCCCTTGCCCCGTGCCCTGCCGCGGCCCGATCTGGGCCCTCGGGACCTAGCGAATATAAGGAGCCAGGGCCTTCGCCTGCTTGCGCACCACGGGACTTTTCTCGTGGGTGGCGGCCCAGTTCAGGTAGCTCTTGCTCGGCCGGCCGATCACGCCGCGGAGGAAGTTCGTCGCGGCCTGCCGCGTCTTCGTCGACGCGAGCATCCGGATGACGTTCTTGTTCAGCACCCCGTTCGACCGGTAGCCGCCGTTCTTCTTGATCGCGGCCTTGTAGTGGTCCATCGAGACCGACCACCACTTCTTGTCGAAGTAGAGGTTGCCGAGGAGGAACGGGATGTAGGCGCTGTTCGGCTGCTTCTTCCACAGCTGGCGCAGGCTCGCGAGCGCGAGCTCCTTCTTGCCGGCCTTGATCTGCGCGATCGCGCCCTTCACCGTCGTCGCGAGCGACGGCGCCGGCGGCGGAGGTTCGCGCTTCTCGATCTCCTGCTCGGTCTTCGGCGCGTCCTCTTCCTCGTCCTCGGGCGGCGCAGCGGAGCCCGCCGCGGTGTCGGGATCCTCGACGTTCGCGGGATCGATCTGGATCTCTTCCTCGTCGACGCCGTTGTCGACGCCGCCGTCGCCCGGATCGAACGGGGTGAGACCACCGTCGTCGGTCGCGGCGATCGCGCCGGCGTCGTCGAGCACGCCCGCGTCGAACAGCGTCGCCGGATCGATCGCGATGGCGCTGCCGGCAGAGCCGACGTCGACGACGTTCGGCGTCTCGGCCGAGCCGATCGCGCTTCCGCTGCCGATGGCCGCGCTGCCGTCGCCCGCGTCGCGCACGCTCTCGACGACCTTGCCGACGCCGGCGGTCTTGTCGTGGTTGCGCTTGATCAAGTAGCCGGCCATCGCGGCGCCGCCGCCGATGAGGATCAGCGTGCCGAACACGAGGCCGCTGCTCTTCTTCGCCGGCCGGATCGACGACTCGACCTCGGACCTGTCGAGGTTCAGCACCGTCGACGCGAGCCCCATCTTCTGGCTCGGCCGCATCTCCGACGGGACCTTCACGGGCCCCGTCGACAGCTTCGGCAGCGTGACGTCGAGCTCGGTGACGTCGAGCTTGCCGGCGATCACCTCGTCGATCGCCTGGGCGAACTCGATCGCGGACTGGAATCGATTCGCCGGCGACTTCGCCATCGCCTTGTCGATGAGGTCCTGCAGGCCGAATGGCAGCTCGAGCGTCTCGGGCACGCGGTCCCTGATGCGCGGGATCGGTGCGGCGCGATGCATGCCGAGCAGCTGCAGCGTGTCCTCGGCCTGGAACGGGCGATCGCCGACGATCATCTCGTAGAGCACGACTCCGACGGCGTAGAGGTCGGTACGCGCGTCGACGGCGGAGCCCGGAACCGTCTGCTCGGGCGCCATGTAGTTCGGCGTGCCGACGACCATGTTCGTCTGCGTCGCGTCGCGACCGACGTTGCCCTGCAGGCGAGCGAGGCCGAAATCGAGGATGCGGACGCGCTCGCCGTGCCCGATCTCCTCGCTGATCATGATGTTCGCCGGCTTCACGTCGCGGTGAAACACGTCCTGCTGGTGCGCGTGCGCGAGCCCCGAGAGGATCTGGCGCGCGGTGGCGAGCGCCTCGAGCGGCGGCAGCGCGCCGGCCTTGTCGATGCGCGCGCGCAGCGTGAAGCCCGCGACGAAGTCCATCACGAGGTACGGCGCGTTCTCGAAGACGCCGAAATCGAGGACGGAGACGCAGTTCGGGTGATTGAGCTTGCTCATCACCCGCGTCTCGCGCTCGAACCGCGCCTGGAACTCGCTGTCGTTCGCGAACGACGCGTGGAGGAACTTCACTGCGACGAGCTTGCCGACCGGGACGCGCTCCGCCTTGTAGACGGCGCCCATCGATCCCGAGGCCATGACCTCGATGATCTTGTAGCGCCCCTCGATGACGCTACCGACCCGATCAGAAGCTTCCACAACGGGCATCGGAGCCCGTTGAATCTAGCACGCTAGTGCGTCCACTTCTCTTCGCGGCGGTGCTCGCCGTCGTCGTACTCGTGCGCCATGACAAAGTGGTAGGCCACCTCGCGCGCTTTCTCCGTCTCGACAACGCACTCGAAGAGCCATTCACCCTCGGTCTCCGAGGGCTCGACCTGGACATAGGCGATCTCGGCAGAGAACACGAGGATCTCGCCGACCAGATCCTTGGCGCGCGCGAGCTGGATCACGCGTGTGTGGTCGTCCTCGGTGATCAGGGTCCAGTGGAAATCGTCGTGATCGATGAGGACGGCCTCGGGGGTACCGGCGCGGACGATGCAGTTGGCGTGACCACCGAGCCACTGCCAGAACTTGTCGAACGTCAGAGTCGTTGCGACCGCAGCCAGGCGCTTACCCGTCGAACCCATGGCGCGGCTTATAGCCGCAGTTGCCGCCCGAGCCAAGAGGGTCGAAAAGGGGCCTCCTGACAGGCCCGACCTGGAACCGGCCGCGGACTCCGAGGGTGGCCGAATCCGCCGCTGGCGTATCGAATTGGAACAGAAAGCCACCTACGGCTCCCGTCGCGACCGCGGCGCCACCGAGGATCCACGTGGCGGTCACGAAGCGGTCGCGCGAGCGCACGAGGCGGTCGTGGTCGTCGGCATCGCCCGGCGGCCGGTTCCCATCTGGATGTGGTCGCGCACGTCGGTGGCGGCGCTGTCGCGCGACATGGCGACGCATCGGCGAGCGTCAGGTTGCCGACGCGATCGATCAGCGCGTCGAGTGCGCCGAACGAGAAGATGTCGATGATGTGCCGGTCGCGGATCTGGTTGACCGCGCGTGCCTCGGCGATGAACTGCGGCACCATCTCGGGGTCGACCGAGAACTTCCGGGCGAGGACCTCGATCGCGACGACCGCTCGCCGACGGCGAGGTCGCGCTCGGACAGCTGGGGAAGCTCGGCCGTGGGATCGGGACACTGGATGCGCTATCTACAAGCGCCGCCCCACCGCCACGCGTGGAGCAACACCGAAAAACGACAAGGGCCCCCGCGAGGGGAGCCCTTCGATAACTGCCTATGGAGCGAGCTACTCGGCCGCTTCTGCCGAGTCCATCACGTCGCGGTCGACCGCGTGGTGACCCACGCCCATGTCGCCGCCGCCATGGCTCGAGTACGAGCCATCGCCCATGTCGTCCATGTCCTCCTCGTCGAGCGCGACGTCGACGGTCAGGCGCTTGTACGCGCCCAGGCCCGTACCGGCCGGGATGAGGCGACCCATGATGACGTTCTCCTTGAGACCGCGGAGGTAGTCGACGCGACCGTTGATGGACGCCTCGGTGAGCACCTTCGTGGTCTCCTGGAACGACGACGCCGAGATGAACGACTCGGTCGACAGCGACGCCTTCGTGATGCCGAGCAGCAGCGCATCACCCTTCGCCGGCTGGCCGCCGGCGACGATCACGCGCTCGTTCTCCTCCTCGAAGATGTGCTTCTCGACGTGCTCGTCGACGAGGAAGTTCGTGTCACCCGGATCCGTGACGGACACGCGACGCAGCATCTGGCGAACGATCACCTCGATGTGCTTGTCGTTGATGCGAACGCCCTGGAGACGGTAGACCTCCTGGATCTCGTCGACGAGGTACTTCGCGAGTGCGCGCTCGCCGAGCACCTTGAGGATGTCGTGCGGGTTCGCCGGACCATCCATGAGGGCCTCGCCCGCGCGAACGCGGTCGCCTTCACGAACAGACAGGTGCTTGCCCTTCGGGATCAGGTACTCGCTCGGATCGCCGACCTCGGGAACCACGAGCACCTTGCGCTTGCCCTTGGTGTCCTTGCCGAAGTGCACGACGCCGTCGATCTCGCAGATGACTGCGTGGTCCTTCGGCTTGCGCGCCTCGAACAGCTCGGCAACACGCGGCAGACCGCCGGTGATGTCCTTCGTCTTCGTGGTCTCGCGCGAGATCTTGGCGATGACGTCGCCAGCCTCGATGTAGTCACCGTCGTTGACGAGGATGTTCGAGCCGACCGGCAGGAAGTACCGCGCTTCGCCCGAGCCCGACGCCGGCGGCAGCTGGACGGTGTTGCCGTCCGCGTCCTTCAGCGTGATGCGCGGACGGCTATCGGCGTCCTTGCTCTCGTTGATCGTCTTACGCGACAGACCGGTCACTTCATCGAGCGACTCCTGCATCGTGACGCCGTCGACGATGTCGCCGTACTTCACGTAGCCCGAGACCTCGACGACGATCGGCATCGCGAACGGATCCCACTCGGCGAGCAGCTGGCCGCCCTTGACGCGGGCGCCGTCCTCGACCATGAGCCGCGCGCCGTACTGCAGGCCATAGCGCTCGCGCTCGCGACCGATCTCGTCGACGAGCACCATCTCACCCTGGCGGTTCATCACCACCGAGTGGTCCTTGCGCTTGACGAGCTGGACGTTGTTGAGACGAACGGTGCCTTCGTTGCGCGCCTCGAGCGAGGACTGCTCCGTGCGAATCTGACCGACGCCACCGATGTGGAACGTACGCATCGTGAGCTGCGTACCCGGCTCACCGATCGACTGGGCCGCGATGACACCGACGGCCTCGCCGATGTTGACCATGTGGCCACGAGCGAGGTCACGGCCGTAGCACAGCGAGCAGATACCGCGGCGGGTCTCGCAAGCGAGCACCGAGCGGATCTTCACGCGGTCGATACCGGCGTTGTCGATGATCTTGACGTGGTCTTCCGTGATCTCGGCTTGCGCCGGGCACAGCACCTCGCCCGTGTACGGGTCGACGATGTCCTCGAGCACGACGCGACCGAGGATGCGGTCGCCGAGGCGCTCGATGATCTCGCCACCTTCGATCAGCGGCATCATCTCGACGCCCTGGCGGGTGCCGCAGTCGAACTCGCTGATGATGGTGTCCTGCGACACGTCGACGAGGCGGCGAGTCAGGTAACCCGAGTTCGCCGTCTTGAGCGCCGTATCCGCGAGACCCTTGCGCGCGCCGTGGGTCGAGATGAAGTACTGGAGCACCGAGAGGCCTTCACGGAAGTTCGTCGTGATCGGCGTCTCGATGATCTCGCCGCTCGGCTTGGCCATGAGGCCACGCATACCGGCGAGCTGGCGCATCTGCTGCTGCGAACCACGGGCACCCGAGTCCGCCATGATGAAGATCGAGTTGAAGGACGGTGCCTTCTTGATCGTCGTGCTCTCCGGATCCTTGAACTCGTCCGTCGAGATCTCCTTCATCATGTCCTTGGCGATCGCCTCGGCGACTTGCGCCCAGATGTCGACCACCTTGTTGTAGCGCTCACCGTCGGTGATGAGACCTTCGGTGTACTGCTCCTCGATCTCGCCAACTTCCTTCTTGGCTTCATCGAGCAGCGTCTCCTTCGACGGCGGGATCACCATGTCGTCGATGCAGACCGAGATGCCCGCGCGCGTCGCGAACGTGTAACCGGTCGTGCGGAGCGCGTCGGCGAGGAGCACCGTCGCCTTCTGGCCGGCCTCGCGATACACGAGGTCGATCAGCTCGGCGAGCTGCTTCTTGCCCATCACCTTGTTGATCGCCTCGAACGGGATCTGCGGCGGGCAGATGTCCTTCAGGATCGCGCGACCGACCGTCGTCTCGACGAGCTCGGTCCCGCCCTCCTTCTTGTCCATGCGCAGCTTGATCTTCGCCTGCAGGTGAACCTCGCCGTGGTCGTGCGCCATGCGCACTTCCGCGATCGAGCTGAACACACCGCGCGCCGGACGGTCCTTCTTGGCCTCCTTGTACTCACCGCGCGCGTACGGACGCTCGCGCGTGAGGTTGTAGAGACCGAGAACGATGTCCTGCGACGGGACGATGATCGGCTTGCCGTTCGCCGGCGACAGGATGTTGTTCGTGCTCATCATGAGCACGCGCGCTTCCATCTGCGCCTCGATCGAGAGCGGCACGTGGACGGCCATCTGGTCACCGTCGAAGTCGGCGTTGAACGCCGCGCAGACGAGCGGGTGCAGCTGGATCGCCTTGCCCTCGGTGAGGACGGGCTCGAACGCCTGGATGCCGAGGCGGTGAAGCGTCGGGGCGCGGTTCAGGAGAACCGGGTGCTCCTTGATCACTTCCTCGAGGATGTCCCAGACCTCGGGACGCTCCTTCTCGACGAGCTTCTTCGCCGACTTGATCGTCGTGACGAGGTGGCGCTCCTCGAGCTTGTTGTAGATGAACGGCGTGAACAGCTCGAGCGCCATCTTCTTCGGCAGGCCGCACTGGTGCAGCTTGAGCTCGGGACCGATGACGATCACCGAACGGCCGGAGTAGTCGACGCGCTTGCCGAGCAGGTTCTGGCGGAACCGACCCTGCTTGCCCTTCAGCATGTCCGAGAGCGACTTCAGCGGGCGCTTGTTCGGGCCCGTGATGGTCTTGCCGCGGCGGCCATTGTCGAACAGTGCGTCGACGGCCTCCTGGAGCATGCGCTTCTCGTTGCGGATGATGATCTCCGGGGCGTTGAGCTCCTGGAGACGGCGCAGACGGTTGTTACGGTTGATGACGCGGCGATAGAGATCGTTGAGATCCGACGTCGCGAACCGACCACCGTCGAGCGGAACG
>JAEWJO010000169.1 GCA_023386455.1 Pseudomonadota bacterium
CCGCCGCGATCACCCAGTACGAGCGCATCTGGGTCAGCTTGCCATGTGCTGGATCTCCGGGGTAGGCATTGTCGCTCCCATGGCCCTTTCCGTCGGCATCGTAGGTCTCCCCAATGTGGGCAAGAGCACGGTCTTCAACGCGCTCACTGCAGGCAAAGCAGAAGCGGCGAACTACCCGTTCTGCACGATCGACCCGAACGTCGGCATCGTGCCGGTGCCCGACCCGCGCCTGAAGCGGATCGAGAAGTACGTCAAGACGCAGAAGATCATCCCCGCGATCGTCGAGATCGTCGACATCGCCGGCCTCGTGAAGGGCGCGTCGCAGGGCGAGGGCCTCGGCAACAAGTTCCTCGCGAACATCCGCGAGACGAACGCGATCCTCATGATGGTGCGCTGCTTCGACGATCCGAACGTGATCCACGTCAGCGGCAGCGTCGACCCGATGCGCGACATCGACATCATCGACCTCGAGCTCGCGCTCGCCGACGTCGAGTCCGCCGACAAGCGCCTGAAGAAGGCGCAGGGCGCGGCGAAGACCGGCAGCAAGGAGGGCAAGATCGAGCTCGCGCTCGTCGAGAAGGTCCACGCCCACCTGCAGGCCGGCAAGGCGGTCCGGTCGCTCGAGCTGTCCGACGACGACAGGAAGCTCGTCTCGACGTGGGGCCTCCTCACGTCCAAGCCGGTCCTCTACTGCTGCAACGTCGGCGAGGCGGACCTGCCCAAGGGCAACAAGTGGAGCGACATCGTCCGCGAGCGTGCGAAGAAGGAAGGCGCCGGCGTCGTCGTCCTGTGCGGCAAGGTCGAGGCCGAGCTCGCCGAGGTCGGCGAGGAGGATCGCGGCGAGCTGCTCGCGTCGTACGGCCTCGAGGAGCCGGCGCTCGCGACGCTCGCGCGCGAGTGCTACCGCCTGCTCGGCCTGCAGTCGTACTTCACCGCCGGCGAGAAGGAGGTCCGGGCGTGGACGATCCGCAAGGGTGCCCAGGGTCCCGAGGCGGCCGGCGTGATCCACACCGACTTCGAGAAGGGCTTCATCCGCGCCCAGGTCTACTCGCTCGCCGACCTCGAGCAGTACGGCAACGAGTCCGCGATCAAGGCGGCCGGCAAGCTGCGCATCGAAGGCAAGGAGTACGTCGTCCAGGACGGCGACATCATGCACTTCCTGTTCAACGTCTGACCGTCGCGAGGTACGTGACGACGGTCAGCGGCACGTGCTCGCCCGGAAACGCGGCGCGCACGAGATCGCGAACGCGCTCGCCGTCGCGCAGCTGGTAGCTCGTCGCGAGGAACGACCACACGTCCGCGAACGCGCCGCCGAGATCGATCGGCCAGCGCTCGAACGTGATCGTGCCCCAGCCCGCGAACAGCTCGCGCCAGCCCGCCTCGCTGCTCGCGCGGCGATCGCCGAACCGCACCTCGCTGCACGGGACAGCGCGCGCGACCGTGTGAAAGGCATCGTCGCCATCGGCGGTCGGGCCGCCGCCGAGCAGCGCGACGAACGGCGCGTCCGGCCGGAGCACGCGCGCGAGCTCGCCGACGACGTCCTCGATCTCGTCGAACAGCATGAACGCGAGGTGACACGCCGCCGCGTCGAACACGCCGCCCGCGAACGGCAACGCCTGTGCCCTGCCCTGGATGACGGCGCCGCCCGCGAGCGCGAGCTCGGCCGCCGACAGATCGAGGCCGATCGCGCGTGGGCCGAGGTGCTCGAGCAGCGCGCCGTCGCCACACGCGAGATCCAGCACGCGCGCGCCCGCGCCGACCGCATCGACGACGCGTGCCGCAACCCGCGCGTAACTCCCGCCGCGGGCCCACGCGCGTCGCGTGACACCCGGGTTCGCCGCGTGAAACGCGGAGAGCCACCGTTCGCGCTCGCTCGCCATGCGGACGTGAAACGTACTGGTACCGGCGACAAAGATCTCGCGGATCTGCGCACCACATGGAGCGCTGGTGAAGACCGTCGCCGTGCTACAGCACCGCGCGCATGCTCGGCGGCATCGTCATGGTCGCGCTCGCTGCGGCCTCGTGGGGCACGTGGAGCCTGTTCCTGCGGCCGACGGGGCTCGCCGCGACGACGTCGACCCCGATCATGTTCGTGATCATGGGCGTCGTCCTGCTGCCGTTCGCGCTGCGAGGCGAGCGTCCCGCATGGGATCGCAAGACGGTCGGCCTCCTGCTGCTGAATACCGCGTGCGACGCGCTCAACGTCGTCACGTTCTTCGCGGCGCTGTCGCTGACGACGGTCTCGATCGCCGTCATCACGCACTACGCCGCACCGATCCTGATCGCGCTCGCGTCACCGCGCATCGAGGGCACGCGTACGCGCGGCACCGTACCGGCCGCGTGCGTCGCGCTCGCCGGGCTCGTCATCGTGCTCGAGCCGTGGCGCGCCCCCAGCGACGGCGCGGTGCTCGGCGCCCTGCTCGGCCTCGCCTCGGCCGTCTGCTACATGGGCAACGTCTTCGTCGTCCGCCGCCTCGCGACCCGGATCGGGCCGTTCCGGGCGATGTCCTACCACTCGCTGCTCGCCGCCGTGGTGATGCTCCCCTTCGCGGTGAGCGACCTTGCCACGGTCTCGTGGTCGGGCCTCCTCCTCCTCGGTGCGGGCTCGATCTCGATCGGCGCGGTCTCGGGCGTCGTGTTCGTCGTGGGCCTCACCCGGATCGGCGCGGCCCGGACCGCGGTGTTGACGTTCGCCGAACCCCTCGTCGCCGTCGCGGTGGGCGTCCTCGCCTGGGGCGAGCCGATCCGCCCGATCGCCGCCCTCGGTGGGGCACTCGTACTCGCCGCTGGTATCCACGTTGCAAAGCAAGCGCGCTAACATCATGACCATGCCACCGCGCGTCACGATCGCGATGCCCGCCTACAACGAGGAGAAGTACATCGAGGCCTGCGTCGCGAGCGTCCAGGCCCAGGACTATCCGGCGGACCTGATCGAGATCCTCGTCGCCGACGGCCGGTCGACCGATCGCACGCGCGAGATCCTCGCGAACCTCTCCGCCGTCGATCCTCGCATCCGAATGATCGACAACCCGGCGCGCCTGCAGGCCGCCGGACTCGGACTCCTCGTCAAGGAAGCGCACGGCGACGTCATCGTTCGCATGGACGTCCACTGCGAGTACGCGCCCGACTACGTCCGCAAGTGCGTCGAGACGCTCGAGCGAACCGGCGCGGACAACGTCGGCGGTGCGCAGCGCGCGAAGGCAAAGACATTCTTCCAGAAGGCGCTCTGCGCGGCGCTCGACAGCCCGATCGGCACCGGCGGCGTGAAGTATCGCTCGGCCGAGGCCGAGGGCTTCGTCGACACCGTCTTCCTCGGCGCGTTCCGCCGCAAGGTGTTCGAGACGGTCGGCCTGTGGGATCCAGGTGCGATCACGAACGAGGATGCCGAGCTGAACCAGCGCATCCTCGACTCCGGCGGCCAGATCTATCTGTCGCGCGACATCGTCGTGCACTACTTCCCGCGCGACTCGTTCCGCACGCTCGCGAAGCAGTACTTCAAGTACGGCCGCGGCCGCGCGCGCACGCTGCTGAAGCTCGGGACGTTCCCGACGATGCGCCCGCTCATCCCGTTCCTCATGACGACCGGTGCGGCCGCGCTCGTGTCGGTTCCGCTGCTCTGGCCGGTCGCGCCGATGGCGTTCGCAGCCTACGCGCTCGCGACCGGAGCCGAGGCGGTGCGCGTCTCGCGAAACGTCGGCTCGACGGCGATCCCGGTGATCTGGGCGATGTTCCCCGTGCTCCACCTCTCGCACGGTGCCGGCTTCTGGGCGGGACTGCTCCAGTACCTGCGCAAGCCCGACTGGCCCGAGGAGCCCGAGCGTGTCGGGCCGCGCAAAGCGCATCTGTTCGCCGTCTGATCCCGTGTCCCTGCCCTTGCCCGTGCCCGGCATGGCGAACGACGCCGAACCGTGTTTCACGCGACGCGCGTGAGCTGGCGGCTATGCAGCGGTCCTCGCGACCCATCGGGCAAGGGCACGGGCACGGGTAAGGTCAGCCGTCGAGCAGGAGGTGCGCCTTGCCGCTGTCGATCGAGATCAGCTGGCGCGCGGTCGCGAGGCGGATACCCAGCGACACGCGCTCGCTGACGCGGTCGGTGATCCGCGCGAACCCGAGCAGGCGCGCGCAGTCGCGGACGAGGTCCGTCGACGACATCCCGTTCGCACGCTCGACGACGATGCGTGCCGCGGCGGCCACCTCGGACAGCGGGACCTCCGTGATCTCGCGCCGCGCCGAGGCCGACTGGCCGGCAACACGCACCGGCGGCACGCTCGCGGAGTCCTGGTCGGCGCGCCACACGATGTTCTGCTCGGGACCGAGCTTGCCGCGGCCGTCGAGCGCGACCTTGATCTGATCCGTCACGCGCTGCGTGACACGGCCGATGCCGAAGTAGGCGGCGACGCGCCGCGCGAGCAGATCGAGGTGGATCGGCGCCTCGGTCGCGAGCACCTGCTCGACGCACTTGCCGAGCTCGCCGAGGTAGCGCTGCGCGAACATGTCGTCCGGCGCGCGACGGCCGGCGGGCACCGCGGCGGCGACGTACGGGCCGATTCCGATCGCGCCGCGCGGCAGCCGGATCGGCGCGCTCGCGAGGTCGGCAGGCAGCGCACCGACGGCGTCGTTCGGTCCGGAGCCCACGGCGAGCAGCGGATCGCTCGATCCGCCGACGCGGCTCGTGTCACCCGGCGTCGTCAGGCGCATCGTGTCCTCGAGCTTGTTCGTGCCCGAGTCATCGATCGCCGCGCTCGCGCCGAGGAGCTGATCGAGCTCCAGTGCGGCGAGCTTCGCGGTGTCGTCGAGCAGCTGCGTGGCCGCGGGGACCGGCGCGGAGCCGGCGGCGAGGACGGGTGCGCTCGAGGCGCGGGCGCGGACCGGACGCGACGCGACGGCCGTGGGACCGCTGACGTGGCGGCGTTGCCGGCTCGCGGCGACGGCAGCGATGATCGCACCGTGCGCGCGCTGGATCTCGCGCTCGGGGTCGAGCCACCAGTCGAGCGCCCACACGCGGTGGAGGCGCCAGCCAAGGCTCGTCAGGAGCTGTGCGCGCAGGCGGTCACGCGAGCGTGCGGTCGTCGAGCTCGCGTACGCGAGGCCGTCGTGCTCGATCGCGAGGACGTAGCGCTCGGGGTCGTTGGGATCGACGACCGCGAGATCGAGCTTGAACGCGCCGCTGCCGACGCAGTGGCGCAGCTGCCAGCCTCGGTCGGCGAGCGCGCGGGCGATCGCTGCGGTGATCGGCGTCGCCGGCAGGACGTCGGCCGGGGGCTTCGCGGCGCCGCCACCGGCACGCGCGAACGCGAGCAGGTCGGCCAGGTCGCGCGCGCTCGGCACGGCGTCGATCGCGGCGATGTCCTCGGGCGCGAAGCTCGAGAGCAGCATCAGCTGCTCGCGGGCGCGGGTGATCGCGATCGCGAGCCAGCGCTCTCCGCCCGGATGCGCGAGCGCACCGAGCGCGTCGGCCGAATCACCGACCGAGACGAACACGACGTCGCGCTCCTCGCCCATCAGCCGATCGGGCGTGCCGACGACGAGCGGCTCGGGCGTGTCCTGCGCGAGTGCCGCGGCGAACGCAGGATCGCTGCGGCGCGCAGCATCGAGCGCGTCCTCGACGAGCGTCTGCTGCGCGCGCGAGAACACGATGATCGCGTACGACCGCGCACGGAGCGTCGGGTCGGCGAAGCGTGCACGCAGCTCCGTCACGAGCGCATCGGCCTCCGCCTGGTTCGCGCCGGCGAGATCGGGCGCGCCATCGACGCGGCGCCACGCGATGCCGAGCTCCGAGGAGCTGTACGGCGCCGGCAGCACCTCGATGCGATCCGCGTAGTAGCGGCGGTTCGCGAACGCGAACAGGTCCTCGTGGCGGCTGCGATAGTGCGCGCTCAGCGCGAGCTCGGGGAGCTTCGCCGCGAGCGCGAGATCGAGCACGCCGTCGCCATCGGCCGGCGCCGCCTGACGGGCATCACCGACGACGACGACCGCCTTGCCGCGTGCGAGCGCGGGCAGCGCATGCGCGGCGAGGAGCCGCGAGGCCTCGTCGATGACGACGATATCGAACGCCGGCAGCGACGGATCGAGGTGCTGCGCGATCGCGTGCGGCGTCGCGAGCACGCACGGTGCGAGGCGCGAGAACAGCGCGGCGATCTCGGCGAGCACGACGCGCAGCGAGCGGCCGCGGTTGCCGAGCTCCGCTTCGCTGCGGAGGATCGCGATCTGCGGGTCCGGATCCTTCGCGCGAGGCACGCGCTCGGCGACGCGAGCGACGGCACGGGCGCGCGTCAACGCGAGCGAGCCCCGATCGAGGTCGGCAAATGCCGCGACATGCGCGTGGTGCGTCGGGCCGTGGAAGCACGCGACGTCGGGCGTCTCGGCGAGCTCGAGCTCGGCCCACGCGAGCAGCGTCGCGCGCTGCCAGGCAC
>JAEWJO010000092.1 GCA_023386455.1 Pseudomonadota bacterium
GCACGCGAGAGCGCTCTCGGTCGCGCGTCACGCGGCAGCGCTCGCGCAGCTGCGCGCCGGCAATGGCGCGAAGGCGGTCGAGCTCCTGAAGGCAGCGGCGATTCCCGGCGAGAGCCAGCTGCCGCGCCGGTGCGACCTCGCGGTTGCCTCGGTCGCCGCGTCCGACTCGCAGGCTGCGCTCGCGGCGCTCAAGGCCGTCCAGGGTCAGAGCTGTCCGTTCCCGGCGCCCGCCGACACGCAGGCGGCACCGATCCTCATCGCGTTCACCGAAGGTCTGTCGGCGAGGCGCGCCGGCAAGTCGCTCGATCGCCTGACCTCGCTCGGGAGCAAGGCGAGCGGTCCCGCGGCCCAGCTGCTCGGCACGTCGTTGCGCGTCGTCGCGCTCAATGCCGCGCAGGACGCCTACAAGAACGGCCAGCTCGCGCAGGCGCGCAAGTACCTCGCGGCGGCGAAGTCGGCGAACGCGCGCGTCGGCAACGACGAGGTCGCGCACAACCTCGCGGTGCTCGATCTCGTCGACGGCAAGGTCGACTCCGCGATCGCGCAGCTCGACAAGCTCGCACCGCGCGTCCCGGAAGCGCTCGTCAACCTCGGTATCGCGTACGAGAAGAAGGGCGAGCACGCCAAGGCGCTCGACGCGTGGAAGCGCGCGCGCAAGGCGGGCGTGCGCTTCGCGCCGCTGGCGGACTGGATCGACGCCAAGGAACGCATCTACGGGGAGGGCGAGCCATGAGGGCGCTCGTCATCGCACTCGCGATCGCGGCGAGCTCGACCGCGCACGCTGGACCTATCACCGTCGGCTTGTTCGCGCCGACCGCGCCGTTTCCGTCGACATCCGCGCGTGTCGAGCTCGCAGGTCGGCTCGGCGATCAGCTCGGCAAGTCGGTCGGTGCGAGCGGCGGCGGCAAGGTGTTCGCGCGCGGCGGCGACTTCGCGTCCGCGGTCAAGAAGGGTGAGGTCACGGTCGCGCTCGTCGACGCCGCGTACCTCGCGGTGGCCGGCGGCAACTACACCGTGCTCGCGGCGGCCGTGCGCGGCGGCGAGTCGACCCACAGCTGGCAGCTCGTCGCGCGCGGGACCGACAAGCTCTCCGCGCTCGCCGGCAAGCGCGTGCTCGTCCCGGGCATCGGCGGGCGCGAGGCCGAGCTCGTGCTGAACGTGCTGCTCGGCGGCGAGGTCGAGAAGGACTACTTCGCGAAGATCGAGACCGCTCCGGACACCGTGTCGGCGCTCGCCGCGCTCGGCCTCGGCAAGGCGGATGCGGTCATCGTGCCGTCGGGTGTCGAGCTGCCGGGTGGCGCGCGCAAGGTGCTCGACCTGCCGGCGCTGTCGGGTCCCGTGCTCGTCGCGTACGGCGCCGTATCCGCGGGAGATCGCGAGAAGCTCGCCGCGGCCGCGCTCGCGTTCAAGGGCGACGCGACCGTCTCGGGATTCCGGGTGGCCGACGGCGACGCGGTGAAGTCGGTCGCACGGCGGTTCGTCGTGCCCGCGAAGCGCGGTCCGTTCGCGGTGCCGGCAATCCGCCTGCTCGTCGGCGACCTCGTCGAGGGCCGGACGTTCGCGATCGAGCGTACGCCGGTCACGACATTTGCCTCCGGGCAGTCGAAGCCGTAGTAGCTTCGGCGCGTGAGCTTCGAGACGACCTATCCCGATCACGTCGCATCGCTGCAGCGCGCGACCGAGAGCATCCTTGCCGCGCAGCAGTACGAGGCGCTCGTCCTGTGCAGCGGCGCGCCGCAGTCGAGAAACCGATTCGACGATCAGTCGTGGCCGCTGTGCCCGACGCCCGCATTCACGCACTGGTGTCCGCTCGTCGAGGCCGACGCGTACATCATCGTCCGCGCCGGTCGGAAGCCGACGCTCGTCCGCACCGTCGTCGACGACTTCTGGGAGACGACGCCACCGCCCGAGAGCGATCACTTCTGGAGCGCGTTCGACGTCGTCACCGTCGGTCCCGGCCACGCCGGCGACGTGTTGCCCGGCGGCAAGGTCGCCGTGATCACGCGCGACCCCGGCCAGGCACCTCCCGGCGAGGTCAACCCGGTGGCGCTACTCGCCGCGCTCGACGCGACGCGGACGAAGAAGTCCGCGTACGAGATCGAGTGTCTCGCCGAGGCGACGCGCCGGGCGGTCCGCGGCCACCGCCGCACCGAGGAGAAGTTCCGCACGACCGATGCGTCGGAGCTCGAGATCCACCTCGCATACCTCGAGGCGTCGGAGCAGGACGACCCGACGACGCCGTACAAGAACATCGTCGCGCTCGGCTCGCACTCGGCGGTGCTCCACTACGTCGCGTACGAGCGCAAGAAGGTCGGAGGCGACACGTCGCTGCTCGTCGATGCGGGTGCCAAGTGCAACGGCTACGGCAGCGACATCACGCGGTCGTACGTCCGCGGCACGAGCGCCCCGGCGAAGCGGTTCGGCGAGGTGCTCGCCCGGATGGAGACGCTCCAGCAGGAGGTCGTGCGCCGGATCCGGCCGGGCATGCAGTACGAGGAGCTGCACGACGACTCGCATCGCCTGCTCGCCGACGTCCTGCGCGAGACCGGCATCGGCAAGGGCAGCGCCGGCGAGCTCGTCGACCGCGGCGTCACGCGAGCGCTGTTCCCGCACGGTCTCGGACATTCTCTCGGTGTCATGGTCCACGACGTCGGGCTGAAGCTGCGCCCGCCGCGCCCGGATAATCGCTTCCTGCGGAATACCTCGGCGATCGAGGTCGGTCATGTGTTCACGATCGAGCCCGGCATCTACGTGATCGATCCTCTTCTCGCCCCGCTGCGCGAGGATGATCGAGCGCGCCTGGTCGACTGGAAGCTCGTCGACGAGCTGCGCCCGTTCGGCGGGATCCGCATCGAGGACAACGTGGTCGTACAGGACCGCGGCGTGCGCAATCTGACGCGCGAGGCCTATAGCGCGTAGCGGGCGGATGCGGCATGTTTGCCGCGTCATGCGCGCTGTTTTGCTCGCCTTGCTCGTCACGGTCGGCTGTCAGAAGGCGAACACCAACGACAACAAGGACGTCGCCGCCGCCGCCGCGAAGCCTGCGAAGCGCAAGACGCCGCAGGTCGAGGCGCCGTTCGACGTGAAGAATCCGCCGGCGGATGCCGTACACACGCCGTCGGGGCTCGTCTACAAGACGATCGTCGCGAACCCGGCGGGCCAGGCGCCGCGCCGCAACGACACGGTGATGATCAAGTACACGGGGTGGCGACAGGAGAGCGGCGAGACGTTCTTCTCGAACAAGTCCGCCGACGAGCCGATGCCGCTCAACCTGGCGACGACCGCGCGCGGCTTCACCGAGGCGATGCAGCTCGTGAAGAAGGGCGAGAAGGCGATGCTCTGGCTGCCGCCGGAGATCGGGCTCAAGGACGGCCAGGGCGACAAGAAGGGCGAGACGCTGGTCTACGAGGTCGAGGTCGTCGACATCAAGGAAGCGCCGGCGCTTCCCCCCGATGTCGCCGCGCCGCCCGCCGACGCGATCGCGACGAAGAAGCAGGGTGTGAAGTACGAGATCGTTCGCGCCGGCACCGGCAAGGACAGGGTCCGCTACTTCGACCGCGTGACGTTCAACTACACCGCGTGGAACGTCGAGGGCCGGATGATCGAGACGACGGAGATGAAGAAGCGCCCCGTCGAGTCTACGCCGCCGTACAAGCAGTCGGCCGCGCTCGAGGACGTGCTGACGCAGATGACCGCGGGCGAGCGCGTGCGGTTCTGGGTCGACGCCCAGCAGATGCGGCCGAACATCCCGGTCACCGCGACCGGTCCGCTGTGCTACGAGGTCGAGGTCCTGCAGATCGACAAGGCGGTCGCCGTACCGCCGGCGACACCGGCCGACGTCGCGAAGCCGCCCGGTGACGCGAAGAAGACCGCGAAGGGCGTGTTCTACAAGGTGCTGAAGTCCGGCAAGGGCGGCGCGAAGCCGAACGTGACCGACTCGGTGCGCGTCAACTACACGGGATGGACGACCGACGGCCGCATGTTCGACTCGTCGATCCCCGGCGGCGAGCCGTCGGAGTTCAAGCTCACCGGCGTGATCGCAGGCTGGACCGACGGCATCCCGCTGATGTCGGTCGGCGACACGTTCCGGTTCTGGATCCCCGACACGCTGGCGTACAAGGGCCAGCTCGGACGGCCGCAGGGCATGCTCGTGTTCGACGTCGAGCTCCTCGAGGTCAAGGCCGCGCCGGCGCACCACGACAACCCGCACGGCCATCCGTGATCGAGGCGGCCACCGTCGCGGCCGCGTGGGGTTGGCGCGCCGACCAGATCGCGCCGCTCGCCGGCGGTCTCATCAACAAGACGTTCGTGATCACCGACGGCGCGACGCCGAGCGCGGTGCTCCAGCAGCTTCATCCGGTGTTCGGCGCGGAGGTGAACCTCGACATCGAGGCGGTCACCGCGCACCTCGCGTCCCGCGGCCTCGTCACGCCGCGGCTCGTCCGCACGCGCGATGGCAAGCCGTGGGTCGAAGAGGCCGGCCGCGTATGGCGAGCGCTGACGTACGTCGCCGGTGACACGGTGCACGCGGTACCGTCGCCGGCATGGGCCGAGGCGGGCGGCCAGCTGGTCGGGCGGTTTCATCGCGCCGTCTCGGATCTCGCCTACGACTACCGGTTCACGCGCGCGGGAGTCCACGACACGCCGGCGCACCTCGCGAAGCTGCGCGAACGCACGGACGGCGGCGGCGACGCCGAGGCGACGGCGCTCGGACGCGAGATCCTCGATGCGGCGGCGGCGCTCCCTGCGATGCCGGTGACGCGGACGCGCCACGTCCACGGCGATCTCAAGATCTCGAACCTGATCTTCCAGCGGGAGCCGCTTGCCGGCATCTGCCTCGTCGACCTCGACACGTTCGCGCGCGGCACGCTCGCGTTCGAGCTCGGCGACGCGATGCGGTCGTGGTGCAATCCGCGCGGCGAGGACGCCGGGAGCGGCCGACCCGACGTCGGCTTCGACCTCACGATCTTTGCCGCGGCGCTCCGAGGATTTCGCGCCGAGGCCGGGGCGCTCGTCGAGCCCGACGAGCTGGTCTCGGTCGTCGTCGGCCTCGAGACGGTGTGCATC
>JAEWJO010000246.1 GCA_023386455.1 Pseudomonadota bacterium
GGCCTGTTGCGCGCGTGGACGCGAGGTCCGATCCGCTGGCGCCTCGCGGTCCGCGGCGGCCACCAGCGCTCGCTCGTGTGGAACGTCGCGAAGGCGGTCGGCGCGCGCGCCCCCGAGCTCGTCAACGACCCGTCGCAGACCACCTGGGACATCGCGGTCGACGTGGCGTCCGAGCAGCACGCGCTCGAGCTCGTGCCTCGTCGCGCCGGCGATCCACGGTTCGCGTGGCGCGTCGCCGAGGTCCCCGCGGCCTCGCACCCGACGGTCGCCGCGGCACTCGCACTCGTCGGTGGCGCGAAGCCGGGTGACCGCGTGTGGGATCCGTTCGTCGGCTCGGGCGCCGAGCTCGTCGAGCGAGCACGCCTGGGGCCGTACGCGTCGCTCGCCGGCACCGACATCGGCGATGATGCACTCGCCGCCGCGCGCAAGAACCTCGACGCGGCCGGCGCCACGGCGACGCTCGAGAGCGCCGACGCGCGCACCCACGCTCCGGGGACGATCGACCTCGCGATCACGAACCCGCCGCTCGGCAGCCGCGTTCACGTCGATGCCGCCTCGCTGCTCGTCGCGACGCTGCCGAACATCGCGCGTCACCTCGCGAAGGGCGGCCGCCTCGTGTGGATCACGCCGGCGCCGCGCGCGACGACGCCGGTCGCCGAGAAGCTCGGCCTGAAGCTGACCCGCCGGTTCGCCGTCGATCTCGGGGGCGTGCGCGGTCAGCTCGAGCGCTGGGACCGCGCCTGACGTCGAAGTGACGACGCGGGCACGCGCGCCCGCGCAGGCGGTGGCTATGCCATGATGGCCATCCGGTGCCTCTCGCCGTTCGCGCATGGTTGCGGTACCTCGTGCCGCTGACGCTGCTCTCGGTGCTCGCGCTGTCGCCGCTCCTGTACCTCGCGCTGAAGGTGCCGGCTCCGAGGACCTCGGAGATCGCGCGCGGCCAGCTGCGTCTCGCGTGGATCCTCGGCGGCGTCGCGTGGGCATTCCAGCTCTGGCTCGTCGCGGGCGTGGCGCCGGCCGTACGTGCGATCGCGGCGGGCCAGCCGCTCTCGCAGTGGCGCGCGCTGACCTCCGGCATCGCGAACCTCGTCCGCGGCATCGTCCCGTGCGCGATCGCGGTCGTCGCGGTCGTGCTCGGCGGCATCGCGCTCGTCGTGCCCGCGCTCGTCGTGCTCGTCTTCGTCTCGCTCACCGGTGCGAGCCCCCAGCTCGGGGGCGAGGCTCCCGCGGCGGTGCGGGACAGCATCGCGATCGTGCGCGCGAACGTCCGCACCGTCGCGATCGTCGCCCTCGCGATCGTCGCGCTCGATCTCGCGATCACGCTCGCGACGCAGCTCGCGATCGTCCCGGCGTTCGCGAAGAAGACGACCGCCGCGAAGCTCCTTCCGATCCGCGATTTCGTGCGCGTCGTTGCCGCGGCGCTCGTGGTGATGTCGCCGCTCGCGGCCTGCGCCCTCGCGTCGGTGGCCACGCGCGAGCGCTCCGGGCCGTAGGCGTAGGCGGCGACTATCTATTAGATCCCGAAGCTCGCCAGCGCGGCGCGGGTCTCCACTGCATCGTGGGTGACCGGCACATCGAGCGGACGCGTCGGTGTCCCTCCCCTCGACCGATACCAGATCGCATTCCATCCAACCGCGAGCGCCGCCTCGACATCCGCCGACCACGAGTCTCCGATATGCACCGGCGTCGCGCCCGTCATCCCGAGCACCTCGAGCGTGTGATGGAAGATCCGCGCATCGGGCTTGGCATACGGCAGCGTGCCCGAGTCGATGATCGCGCGGAACGGATCCGCGATCCCGATCCGCTCGAGCAGCTCGCGCAGTGTCCCCTCGGAGTTCGACAGCACCGCGCACACGACGCCGCGTGCCGCCAGCTCGCGCGCGAGCTCGACCATCGCGGGAATCGGCTTGCGCCAGAGGTTGGCAACGCGCTGCTGCTCCCACAGCCACTCGACCAGCGGATCCGGCTCTCCGACACCGGCGCCCGACAGGATCGCCCGCATGAGCGCGTGCCAGGGATGGTCGGCGGTTGCCGCCAGCGTGTCGTACAGTCGCCAGGCGGCCGGGGCCGCGGCCTCGAGCGCCGCCGGCGCGACGTGTACGTCTCGCTCGCCCAATCGGTGCGACAGGAAGTCAAGATCCAGCTCGATCAGGGTATGGCCAGCGTCGAACGTCACCACGGGCGGCGGCATCGGTGCCCTTGTACCGCGCCGGGACCGCTGGGGGGTATACTCGGTCGGTGACCCCGGACGGGCCCCCTGGCCAGAACGCACCTGTTCCCGGCGTCGTCGTCGTGTGGACAGGCGCGCAGCCGACGGTCCAGGTGTTCCGCGTCCCGTCCGGCGGGCTCGTCATCGGCCGCGAGCTGCTGAAGACGACGACCGACGACCGCATCAGCCGCCAGCACGCGCGCATCCTGTGGAAGGACCGCCGGTTCGTCGTCACCGACCTCGGCAGTCGCAACGGCACCTACGCCGGCGGCCACGCGCTGATCGATCGCGAGGTCACCGTCACGCCGCCGTCGGTCGTTCGCACCGGCCGCACCGTCTCGGTGCTGCTCGACGACGTGCGCCGCTTCGAGGGGACCTCGATCGAGACGCGGCACGACGCGATCGTCGGCGCGAGCACGCACCCGCTCTGGATCCGCATGGAGGACGCCGCCCAGAAGGGCCACAACCTCCTCGTCATCGGCGAGCCCGGCGTCGGCAAGGGTCGGATGGCCCGCGGCTACGCGCGCGTCCGTGGCAAGCCCGAGGCGGTGTTCAACCCGACGATCCAGGCGGTCCCGCTCGAGCGAGTCGCCGGCCCGCAGATCGAGACGCTCGTCCTCGAGCAGACCGGCAAGCTCGGCGCCGCGAACCAGGCGACGCTCGTGAAGCTCCTCGACACGCGACCGAACCTGCGCATCTGCACGACGGCCGTGATGCCGCTCGAGCACCTCGGCATGCCGCCGGAGGTCGCGCTCCGCCTCGGGCCGATGCAGATCCACATGCCGCCGCTCCGCGACCGTCCCGACGAGATGGCGTTCCTCGTCGCAGATGCCGTCCGTGGCGCCGAGCCCGGCCTGCAGATCCACTCGACGCTGATCGAGGCCTGCCTGCTGCGCCCGTGGCCCGGCAACTCGCGCGAGCTCGTCGGCGAGGTGAGCCGGATGGCTCACACCGTCGCCTCGCAGGGCAAGAACAACATCCGTGGCGAGGACCTCGATAACGACGCCGGCCACCTCATGGTCGGTGCGCCGACGATCAATGCGGCCGTGCAGCCGACCGCCGTCGGCAACAAGGCGCGGCCTCGCACGCCGAGCCAGCGCAACAGCGGAAGCGACTGACGATCAGCGGCGGCGGCGAAGTCCGACGAGCGCGAGCAGCACCAGGAGGCCCATCGAGCCACCACCCGCGCTGCAGCCGCTCTCGTCGCCCGGCGGATCGAGCTCGTCGCTGCCCGAGCCGGTGCCGTCGTCGACACGCGTCAGGCGCGCGGCATCGAACGCGAGCTGGACGTTGTCCGCGAGCGGCTCGCCGGTGTTGTCGGCGAGGTGGATCCACTGCTCGCCGCCCTCGGCGAAGTCGAACTCGCCGAGCGTCTGCCAGCCGGTCGTCGCGGTCTGGTCGACGACGACGTCGGTCTCCGCGGCGCCCGCGGCGACGATGTACTTCGCCTTCGTCGACTGCGCGTACGCGACGTCGGTGTAGACCTCGACCTTGTAGCGGCCGGCCTGCTCGAGGACCAGGTGCCACGTGCCGTAGTTCGCCTCGGTCGCGTCCTCGGTCGTGTGCGTCCACACGAGGTCGCCGTCCTTGCCCGCATCGGTGACGTGGCGCATCGAAGCCTCGGGGCCGCCGCCCTCGAAGCACGCGTCGCCATCGTCGATCACCGCGCCCGCGAACCCGACGGTGCCGCACGCACCGCAGTCGGCGGGGCACGACAGCTTCGTCTCGCCCGCGTCGCAGGTCATGTCGCCGCATGCGCCGCCGGCGCCGAGGAACGCCTCGAACGACGCCAGATCGCCGTTCCAGCGATTGACGTCGACGTTGCCGCTGATGCCGGCGACCGTGCCGCTCGACGTGAACTGCCAGAACGCCCAGTCGGCCCAGGGCGGCGCGATGTTCGGGCACGCCGCGGTCGTGTACTGCGCGTGCCACAGCGGCGACGTCGTGATGTCCGGCGCGCCGACGCTGTCGCGCCAGAAGTAGAAGCCCGTGTAGATGATCGGATCGCGGCCGGTGACGCTCTTCACGCGGTCGATCCACGTCTTGACCTTCGCGGTGATCGTCGCGGCCGACTGGCCGTCGCTCGCCTCGACGTCGATCACGGGCGGCATGTCGTCGGGGCCGATCGTGTTGCCGATCTTCGAGAGCAGCAGATTCGCCTGGGCGAGCGCGTCCTGGCCGGGACGGAAGAACTGATACGCACCGCGCTTGATGCCCGCGGCCTTCGCGCCGGCCCAGTTCGACTCGAACTTGCTGTCGATGCTGTTGAGCCCGTCGGACGTGCGGATGAACGCGAACTTCACGTCGTCGCCCTTCACCGCCGTCCAGTTGATCGTCCCCTGGTAGATCGAGACGTCGATGCCCTTCACGGTCGGGCCGACGCCGCAGACGGTCGCGTCCTGCTCGGTGATCGAGACTGCCGGAGCCGAAGCTTCGTCAGCTGCGCAGCCCACGACGAACGCGAGCACGATGGCTACGTTGAACCCCTTCACGGTACTTCGAGGCTCAGCAAAGCACGGACCAGAGATGGCCCGCCACAATCAACGGCTTGGAACTGCGAGTGTTGCTCGGACCTGCAAACGATCGTGGTCAGTGCTCGTGGTGGTGAGCAACCTCGTCGCACGCGGCGATCTCGTCGTGGGGCAATTCGCAGCGATGGATCTCGATCGTCAGGTGCGCGACGGGAAGCGCCGACAGCACGGCATCCCGGTAGTAGGTGAGCTCGCGCGGCGTCGCGGTGACGACGGAGACGATGCAGCTGCGGCGTCCGGGACCGAGCTCCCACACGTGGAGGTCCGCGACACGAACGTCGTCGATCGCCTCGAGCTTCTTGCGCACGACGTCCTCGTGGCGCGGCGATGACACGACGTCGAGCAGCTGGCGGCTCGCCTGGCGGCACAGGGTCACCGACCACCACGTGATCACGCCGGCGCCGATGAGACCCATCATCGGGTCGAAGTACCAGAGCCCCGCGTACTTGCCGAGGAGCAGCGCGGTGATCGCGAGGACCGACGTGAACGCGTCGGCCATGATGTGGATGTACGCGGCGCGCAGGTTGAAGTCGAGCGTGCCGGCGTCGATCGGCGTCCCGTCGTTCTCGCGCAGGAGCGCGTGACCGAGCCCCTGGCCGTTCTGTTCGCCGTGATCGTGGCCATCGTGTGAATGACCGTGGTCGTGATCATGGCCGTGATCGTGCGAGTGACCGTGGCCGTGCGAGTGCCCGTAGTGGTGCCCCTTGCCGAGCAAGAACGCCGACAGCAGGTTCACGCCGAGACCGAGCACCGCGATCGGCAGCGCCTCGTTGTAGTTCACGCTCTCGTAGTCGACGAGCTTCTCGATGCCCTCGACCGCGAGCCACAGCGCGACGATGACGAGGATGATCGCGCTCGTGTAGCCGGCGAGCGCGTAGATCTTGCCGGTGCCGAAGCTGAACGTGTCGTCGCCCGCACGCGTGCGCGCGTACCAGTACGCGATCAGCGTGAAGCCGAGCGCGCCGACGTGCGTACCCATGTGCCAGCCGTCGGCCTTGAGCGCGGTCGATCCGGTCCACCAGCCGACGAGCAGCTCGCCGACCATCATCAGCGCCGTCAAGATGACGACGATCAGCGTGCGGCGCTCGCCCGATCGGTTGTGCTCGGTCTCGTCCTCGTGATGGACGTGATGAGACAGATCGTGGGACGCCGTCGCCATGAAGCGCGCAATCTAGCACCGCTCCCCCGAAAGCACGACGACGAGGCAGCCGAACAGCCCCGGCTACCTCGTCGTTTTCGCGGCGGAAACGCGGCGGACTAGCGATTCCGGTCGCGGTCCTGGTCGCGGTTCATCCCGCCCTGCCCGGCCTGGCCGGGCTGACCGCCCTGCTGACCGGTGCGCGAGACGTCGCCTTGCTCGGCGTCGCGATCGCCCTGGTTGCCCATCTGCCTGCGATCGTCGCGCTCGATCTCGGTCGACTGCTTGCCCTGGTTGCCCTGGCCCTGGCGCTGGCGATCCTGGTTCTGGTTCTGACCCTGGTTGCCCTGCTGCTCGCGCTCGACGCCCGGCTGCTGCTGCTTGTTCTGATTGCCGCCCTGCTGGTTGTTCTTGGTATCCGGCATGAGTGCCCTCCTGTTGGTTATGTCCAGGAAGGTTGCAACGCACGTGCCCCTACGCAGAAACCAGCGCGTTACACATCGGACGTCGATAACGCGGGCCGCGAGCAACAGCGCGCGAGCACGCACGCACGCATCACGCGCAAGCGTGCCCGTGCTTACTCACTTCGCCTGCGTGTGGCACTCGAGGCAGCCAAAGCCCTTAGGATTTTCTGGCGTGAACTCGGGGAGCGAGAGCAGCTTCGCCATCGCCGGCTTCACTTCCTTGCCCATCCATTCGAGATCTTCTTTCTTCCACTGGCTCATGTCGTTGAAGTCGAGCTTCGGAAGATCCGGGTTCGGCATGTCGAAGTGACCCTGCGCGGCCTGCTCGCCGTGACACGTCTTGCACGTGAAGTCGGCGTACTTCGTCGCGTCGTGGTTCTGGAAGATCGGCTGCATCGCCGGCATCACCTTCTGCTTCATGAACTCGATCCGCTGGTCGTGATCGAGCTGCTCGAACGGAACATCGGGCAGCGTCGCGACGGCACTGCCTTCGCCGCCCGTTGGCGTGGTGGTGGTCGGCGCGGCCTTCGAGCCACACGCGGCGAGGACGAGAATCGAGGCGAGGACAGACTTCATGGCCGCCGATGATGAAGTCGCGATCCGGCGCGGACAAGCGGACCGCCGGAACACTATGTCCACCGGGGGTGCGGTTACACCGGTGTGCCCCTGTCCCTCGGTCGTCCGCAAGCACGGTATCTCAGTCGTCCGCAAGGGACTCCTTCGCGCCAAGGGGCGCGCGATCCTCTCTCCGTTCGGACCGCGCGGTGATCTATTGGCGGTCAGTCGTGGATGCCGAGATATGCCTTACGAATCTGGTCGTTCTTCGCGAGGTCCGCGGCCTGGCCGTCGAGGACGATCTGGCCGACCTCGAGCACGTAGGCGCGGCTCGCGACGGTCAGCGCCATGTGCGCGTTCTGCTCGACGAGGAGGATCGTCGTACCCTCGGCGGCGATCGTCTTCACGATCTTGAAGATCAGCGCGACGATCTGCGGCGCGAGGCCGAGCGACGGCTCGTCGAG
>JAEWJO010000249.1 GCA_023386455.1 Pseudomonadota bacterium
ATCCAGCAGGGCCTCCATTACGACCCGGGTGGCCGCGTCCGCGTTGTCTACGAGATGCCGCTGGCCGAGGTCGTGTTCGGGTTCTACGATCGGCTGAAGACGATGTCGCGCGGCTACGCGTCCCTCGACTACGAGCCGGCCGGTTATCGCGAGGCCGACCTCATCCGCCTCGACGTGCTCGTCAACGGCGAGCGTGTCGACGCGCTCTCGAACATCGCCCACCGCGACAGCGCGTATCACCGCGGCGTCGAGCTGTGCACGAAGATGAAGGACGTCGTGCCGCGCCAGATGTTCGACGTCGCGATCCAGGCCGCGATCGGGAGTCGCGTGATCGCACGCACGACCGTCAAGGCCGCCCGCAAGGACGTCACCGCGAAGTGCTACGGCGGCGACATCACGCGCAAGAAGAAGCTCCTCGAGAAGCAGAAAGAGGGCAAGAAGCGCATGAAGGCGGTAGGCTCCGTGGAGCTTCCGCAGGAAGCGTTTCTCACGATCCTCAAGGTCGACTGATCCACCCCGATGCGCTCTGCCAGCCTCGATCGCCGCATTCGCAAGGAAGCTGCCATCCTGGTTCGCGACGCCCGCGTCGCGCTCTCGCTGAAGAAGGGCCTGCGCAACAAGAGCGGCGATCTCGCGACCGTCGCGACCGAGATGGAGAAGGGGCTCGTTGCGAGGGACATGACCCAGGTCCGGCGCTACTTGCCGGTCCTCGACGCGCTCGTCGACGATCTCGTCAAGCGTCCGCCGAAGTCGACGACACGCGACTACGTCGAGTCGATCGGCGCCGCGATCCTGATCGCGCTCGCGCTGCGGGCGTTCGTGATCGAGGCGTTCAAGATCCCGTCGAGCTCGATGTACCCGACGCTCGAGATCGGCGACCACATCTTCGTCAACAAGTTCATCTACGGCGTGCGCATCCCGTGGACGCGGACGAAGTTCTTCGAGCTGCGCGGCCCGCACCGCGGCGAGGTGATCGTCTTCATCTATCCGTGCGATCCGGACCGCGACTACATCAAGCGCGTGGTCGCGGTCGCCGGCGACACCGTCGAGGTCCGCTGCAACATCGTCTACGTGAACGGCACGCCGGTGCCGAGCAAGCTGGTCGAGGGCCGGAGCTGCCAGTACAAGGACTACGACGAGCACGCCGACCGCTGGTTCGCGCGCCAGTGTAGTCGCTACCGCGAGACCGTCGGCGGCGAGGACTACGACACGTTTCACGACTTCGAGCGGCCGGCGCGCGACGCCATGGCGGCCGCCGGCCAGCCGCAGGGCGATCCGGGGCGCGACTTCCCGGCGCCCGGCGCCAGCATCCCGCCGTCGTGCGCCAACTCCGACGACGCCGCGAAGGCGGCGAACCTGCCGCAGGTGAAGGGCACCTTCACCGTGACGAAGCCCCAGGCGGTCGCCGGCGCATGCGACGCGCAGATCAACTACAAGGTGCCGGCCGGCCACGTGTTCGTGATGGGCGACAACCGCAACAACTCGAACGACTCGCGCGTGTGGGGCTCGGTGCCCGTCGAGAACATCAAGGGCAAGGCCCTGTTCATCTGGCTGTCGTACGAGCACTGGTCGCCGCTCGACTGGGGCGGCATCCGGTGGGACCGCATCGGCAACTTCGTGCAGTGATCGATGCAGTCCGCGAGCCTCGATCGTCGTGTTCGCAAGGAAGCCACCATCCTGGTGCGCGACGCGCGCACCGCGCTGTCGTTGAAGGAGGGCCTGCGCAACAAGCGCGGCGACCTCGCGACGGTCACCGCCGAGATGGAGAAGGGGCTCGCGGCGAACGACATGGCGCAGGTCCGGAGCTACCTGCCGGTGCTCGATGGTCTCGTTGACGATCTCGTCAAGCGTCCGCCGCGATCGACGACGCGCGAGTACGTCCAGTCGATCGGCAGCGCGATCCTGATCGCGCTCGTGCTGCGTGCGTTCGTGATCGAGGCGTTCAAGATCCCGTCGAGCTCGATGTATCCGACGCTCGAGATCAACGATCACATCTTCGTCAACAAGTTCATCTACGGCGTGCGCATCCCGTGGACGAGCACGAAGCTATTCGAGCGCGGTCCCGATCGCGGCGAGGTGATCGTCTTCATCTATCCGTGTGCGCCCGAGCGTGACTACATCAAGCGCGTGATCGCGCTCGCCGGTGACACCGTCGAGGTCCGCTGCAACGTCGTCTACGTCAACGGCACGGCGATCCCGAGCCGCCTCGTCGATGGCACGAGCTGCACCTATCGCGATCACGACGAGGAAGAGGACACGTGGGCGATGCGCACGTGCAGCCGCTACCGCGAGACCGTCGACGGTGACGAGCACGACACGTATCACGATCTCGATCGCCCGGCTCGCGACGAGCGGGCGGCCCAGGGTCAGGCCGATGCCGACGCCTTCGACTTCCCGTTGATCGGCGCGCGTAGCCTGCCGTCGTGTGCGAATTCGCGCGACGCGGCGACCGCCGCGAACCACCCGCAGGTGATGGGGACGTTCACCGAGACGAGGTCAGCGGCCGAGGCCGGAAAGTGCGATCTGCAGCTCCACTACACGGTGCCGCGGGGGCACGTGTTCGTGATGGGCGACAACCGCAACAACTCGAGTGACTCGCGTGTGTGGGGCGCGGTTCCGATCGAGAACATCAAGGGCAAGGCGCTGTTCATGTGGCTGTCGTACGACTCGCCGCTCCACTGGGGTGGCATCCGCTGGGGGCGAATCGGCGCGTTCGTGCAGTAGCCGTCGCTACTGCTTCTTCTGCGGCAGCGCGAGCTTCGCGAACGCGGTCTTGAGCGCCTCGTCGATCGCGGTCTGCGCGGCCGAGTCCCACGTGAACTCGCGATCCTTGTCGCGCACCTTCATGCCGACTTCCTGCTTCACGGTCGCGGCGCCGTCGCCGGTGAACCCCATCGTGCGGCCGGGAATCGTCTCGCCGAGGACGTGGATGCCGACCTGGACGACGAGGCGC
>JAEWJO010000282.1 GCA_023386455.1 Pseudomonadota bacterium
GGCCCGCGCCCTCGGCGCGCTCGGTGATGAACGCCGGCTTGTGAGTCAGCTCGTCCCACCACGTGCGAATGTTCGCGACGCCGACGCTCGTCGGGAAGCCGCCGAACATCGGCGCGTCGTTGAGCGCATCGCCGACGTAGACGTACGGCGAGAGGTCCTCGACGTTGCCACCGAGGACCTTGCGCACCATCATCACGCACGCGCTGAGCTTGTCGAAGTGCGGCGGACCGAAGTTGACGTGCACGCTCGACCGGACGGCGGCAAAGCCCGCCTTCTGGATCAGACGCACGCACGTCTCGGCCTCATCTCGCGAGAGCGAGACCTCTTCGTTCCAGTCGATCGCGAGATCGACTTCGCGATACTTCGAGTCGCTCGACAGCCGCGCGCCCGGCACCTTCGACATGACGTCGACGGCGATGTCGTTCATGCGGCGCCGCCACTCGGGCAAGCTCGCCGCAGGAACGCCATACTGCTTGATGACCTTGCGGCCCTCGCGCACGAACATGACGCCGCCGTTCTCGGCGACGCACGCGAGCACCGGCGTCATCTTCATGAAGGCGTGACCGAACCCGGCGGGTCGGCCCGTCACCATGATCACCGGTACTCCCGCCTCGCCCACACGCTCGAGCGCCTCGTAGGTGGCCGCCTCGATGTGCTCGCCGGTCGTCATCGTCCCATCGACATCAGAGAAGAGCGCGCGCACCGGGCCGCGCAGATCCGACAAAGGGCGTGTCATTGCGAGCGCGCTCTATAGCACGCGTCCCGATCAGGCGATCAGGCGCAACGCAACATCCTCTGGCGTTGCCGGGCGAGCAAGCGTCGGCTGCGTGATCGACCGATCGCGCTGACGTGACAGCCAGTCCTCGAGGTCGTTGTTGTTGAGCCGAACGATGCCGCCGACCTTGAACACCGGAAGCGGATCCGCACCGCGCCGCGCCATGTACCGGCACCAGCGCTCCGAGCGACCCAGGGCGGTCGCGATTCCTTTCCAGGTCTCGACGAAATTCGACATTGACATCCTCCGTGTGTCCGCCGCTTTGTGCAGAGGGCGTGCCGGGGTCGGACCTTTGAGCTAAGTCTCGGCAATTCCCCGATTTCCACTGCCGATCACCCTGTCAACGACTCGACACTATTCGGAGAAAACCGACGCAAGAGCTGACACAGTTGTCGCTAATTTTCCGCAGTTCGCGGGCGGGGACGAACAGCGGGCGACCTCGGTGGAACGAGTCGAGCCGTCTCGCATGTGTCTCGGCTGGCAGAACAGGAGAGCGGCCGGTATGTTTGTTGGACATGCGTGGACACGTGCGGCTAGCAGCCGCGGTCCTGGGGGCCTGCCTGACGGTCGCGACGACCGCGGCGGCGTCTCCTGACATCTACCCGCTCGAGAAGGTGAAGAAGGGGCAGACCGGTTACGGCCTGACCACCCTCTCGGGCACGAAGCCCGAGAAGTTCACGTTCGAGGTCGTCTCGGTCGTCCGGAACATGCTTCCGAAGCAGGACATCATCCTGATCAAGATCGAGGACCCGAAGATCACGCCGTACGGGATCTGGCAGGGCATGTCGGGTAGCCCGCTGTTCATCGACGACAAGCTGCTGTGCGCCGTGTCGTATGGCTTCCGCTTCAACAAGGCGGCGCTCGGTGGCTGCACGCCGGTCGCCTACATGAAGAAGGAAGGCCTCGACACGCCGCGCCGCGCGACCCCGATGGTCGCGGCCGGTGGCTCCGCGACCGCGCCGAAGATCGTCCGCAACCCACCGGCGACGATGAGCGACTGGAAGCGCCTCGCGCCGACCGTCGATCCGCAGGCCGCGCTCGACGCGCTCGGGCCGGCGCATCGCAGCTGGCTCATGTCGGCGCCGCTGCCCAGCCCGGTCGGCAAGCCGAGCGAGAACGAGCTCGGTGCGATGACCGCATCGGTGCCGCTCTCGGTCTCCGGGTTCTCGGCGCCCGCGTTCAACGAGCTGTCGAAGATCTTCGCCGACTCGAACGTCGTGCCGATGCGCGCCGGCGGGACCGGCACGAGCAGCACGAGCTCGAGCAGCTCGGCGAGCGAGCTGACGCCGTCGAAGTTCGAGATGGGCGGCTCGATCGCCGTCCAGCTGATCCGCGGCGACTTCTCCGGCGCGGCGACCGGCACCGTCACGTACGTCGACGGCAACAACGTCCTCGCGTTCGGCCACCCGATGTTCCAGACCGGCGAGACCTACGCGCCGGTCGCGACGTCGCACGTCCACACGGTGATCGCGTCGTCGATGAACGCGTTCGTGCTCGCGTCGCCGATCAAGGAGATCGGCTCGCTCACGCAGGACCGCCAGGCGGCGATCGCGGCGGACACGAACCTGCGCACGACGATGATCCCGATCTCGATCTCGGTCACGACGACGCGCGGGAAGCGCACCGAGACCGGCGTGTTCAACGTCGAGGTCCTCGACAACAAGTTCATGACGCCGTCGCTCGCGGGCGCCGCGCTCATGAACGCGATCCAGTACTACCTGCCCGATCGCGACGACGTCACGGCGAAGGTCGAGTCGAGCGTCCGCATCAAGGGCGACAAGAAGCCGATCGAGTTCGTCGACTACCTCTACGCGAACGACGGCGCGGGCTCGGTGATGGGCGCCGTGCGCGGCCTGCGCGTGCTCGTGCCGCTGATGCTGAACCCGTACGCGCCGATCACGGTCGAGCGCGTCGACATCAACGTCGACCTCCGCTTCGAGGCGAACTACGGCGAGATCAGGGAGATCCGGGTCCCGACGGCCGAGCTCGTCGCCGGCAAGCGCAACACGGTGCAGGTCCTGATGAGCACGTGGGACGGCAAGGACGTCACCGAGGACGTCGTGTTCGACGTCCCGACCAACCTCGCGGGCACCATCGTCAACCTCGAGGTCACCGCGGGTGACAGCGCGAAGCTCGACGCGGCGCCGCCGACCGACCTGCCGTCGCTGATCGCCGCATTCCGCAAGCTCCTGCCCGGCAACGTCTGGGCAGTCACGATCTATCCCGCCGACGAAGGCGTCGCGCTCGAAGGCAAGCTCGTGCGCGACCTGCCCGCGAGCGCGCAGGACAAGCTGCATCCGCAGAGTCACTCCCAGCGCGCGACGGCCGTGAAGGCCCTCAAGCGCTCGACGTCGCCCGCCAAGCGCGTCGTCAATGGTGCCTCGTCGATGCTCGTCCGCGTCCGCGCCGCGTCGAACTAACGCTCTCGCAATCTGGTGAACATGATGAAGCGACTCTGGCTGGGTGTTCCTCTCTGTCTTCTCGCCATGCGCGCGGACGCCGTCGTCACCGCGACCTGGACGGTCGAGACCTATCAGCAGTTCGACGCCGGTGACGCGACCGACGCGTTCATCACCTCGAGCGGCGAGGTCCGCCCGGGCTGGGACACGAAGCGCACGAAGCTCGAAGGTGACGCGGTGTGGTCGGCGCTGCGGCTCGCCGATGGCAGCGTGCTGCTCGGCTCGGACGAGTCGGGCACGATCTACAAGTACACGAACGACGGTGCGACCTCGTTCGCGAAGCTCGACGGCGCGATCGCCGTCGTCTCGCTCGCGCAAACGTCCGACGGCACCGTGTGGGCCGGCGCGATGCCGGGCAACAAGATCTGGAAGATCGACGGCAAGGGCAAGGCGACCGCCGGCCCGCAGCTGAAGGACACCGAGACGATCTGGTCGCTCGCCGCGGCCGGTGACACCGTCTACGCGGGTACGGGCCCGTCGGGCAAGCTGTTCGCGATCAAGGGCGGCACGGCGCGCGAGGTGTTCGACTCCGAGGACAAGCGCATCACCGCGCTCGCGATCACGAGCGATGGCGGCGTGTGGATGGGCACCTCCGACCGCGCGCTCGTGTTCCGCTACGATCCGAAGGGCGGCAAGACGCGCGCGATGGCCGACTTCGCCGGCAACGAGGTCACGGCGCTCGCGCCGTATCGCACGGGCGTCGTCGTCGCGGCCAACGATCTCCCGGAGGCCGTCGTACCGACCGGCAAGACCGCCTCGCAGGTCGAGGCCGCCGAGAAGCCGACCGCGGCGAAGGGTCAGGCGGCAAAGAACCCCGACGTCGGCAGCAAGCCCGGCGCCGACAAGGATCCGACGACGGTCACCGACCTCGGCCGCAAGGGTGCCAAGAAGGGCAAGGGCGCGCTGTTCCGCGTCGGCAACGACGGCCGCCTCGATCAGCTCCACGCGCTGACCGCGACGTACTTCACGTCGGTGGTCGTCGCGCCCGACGGCGTCATCTACGCCGGCGCGGCCGACAAGGGCCGCGTCTACATGGTCGACAAC
>JAEWJO010000106.1 GCA_023386455.1 Pseudomonadota bacterium
GAACCAGGATGATGGGGCGCATCGATTGCGAGGAGGCTGCGGGTCTGCTCGAAGAGGACGTCGTTGCGATCACGCACGACCTGAAGAGTCCTCTTGCCGTGATCGCGCTTGAAGTCGAATGCCTCGACGGCAAGCTCGGCGAGCAGACGGTGTGCGAGCAGCGCCGCGCGCTCCGGCGGATCCAGCGCAACGTCGAATCGATGGATCGACTCGTTCACGAGCTCCTCGACCTGTCCCGCATGGACTCCGCGCGACTCGAGGTCGTGCCGGCCTTGAGCGATCTGCGCGACATCCTCGCCGACACCGTCGATCGGATGCTCGCGACGAGCGACCACTCGACGGTGCGCATCGAGTCGAACGGTCCGGCGTTCGTCCTCGTCGACGTGCCGCGGATCGAGCGCGTGATCGCGAACCTCGTCGGCAACGCGCTGAAGTACGCGCCCGATCACCCGGTGATCGTGCGGCTCGAGTGCGACGGCGGCGTCGCGAGAGTCTCGGTGATCGACGGCGGGCCTGGCTTGACGCCCGACGAGATGCGCTCGCTGTTCGTCAAGCACCACCGGTGCCGCGGCGCCTCGCGACTCGACGGTTCGGGTCTCGGGCTCTACGTCAGCCGGAAGATCGTCGAGGCCCACGGAGGCCTGATCGGCGTCGAGAGCGGAGACGGTGGCGGCTCTCGCTTCTACTTCGAGCTGCCGCTGCACCGCCGCTGAGTCACGGGCGCTGTTGCAGACGGGTGGCGAGCGCGTACTTGATCGTCGTCGCGAGCTCGTGGAGGTCGACCGGCTTTGCGACGTGGGCGTCGAACCCCGCCTCCGCGCAGCGACGGCGGTCGTCGTCCGAGGCGTAGGCCGTGAGGGCGATCGCCGGGATGTCTCGCTGCGCCCCGGGGGACACGCGCAGGACGCGGACGAAGCTGAAGCCGTCCTCGTGCGGCATCGCGAGGTCGCACAGCACGACGTCGGCGAGCTCTCGGTGGAGCACCGCGCGGGCCTCGCGCGCAGACGACGTCGACAGGATCCGCGTGCCGAGCCGGCTGAGCAGCAGCGCGAGCGCGTCGCGAACACGAGGATCGTCGTCGATCACGAGCACGGTCGTGCCGTGGAGCTGCGGGATTCCCGGCTCGGGATTGCCGGCGACCGGTGACTCCGCCCGGTAGATCGCGGCGGGCAGCGTCAGCGTGAACGTCGCGCCGTGGCCGGTACCCTCGCTCGAGGCGGCGAGTGTTCCATCGTGCAGCGCGACGAGCTGCTTCGCGATCGCGAGGCCGAGCCCGAGGCCACCCTGCGTCCGGGTCAGGACGTCCTCCGGTTGACTGAACGGCGTGAACAGGCGCGGCAAGAACTCGGGCACGATGCCGCGACCGGTGTCCTTCACCTCGATCACGATCGAGTTGCGCTCGCGCGCCGCGGAGATCGTGATCGTGCCGCCGTTCGGTGTGAACTTGACCGCATTCGACAGCAGGTTGTCGAACACCTGGCGCAGGCGCGCCGGATCGGCGAGGACGCGTCCGGTGCGCGACGAGATCTCCGCGACGAGGTTGATGTCACGCTCGGTCGCCGACGGCCGGATGTTGTCGATCGCGGCCGCGAGCACGTCGGTGATCACGATCCGCTGGCGATCGAGAAACAGCTTGCCGCTGATCGCGCGCGAGATGTCGAGCAGGTCTCCGACGAGGCGGGACTGCGTCGACGCGCTATCGCGGATCGCATCGAGCGCGCGCGAGCGGAGCTCGATGTTCTCGACGTGCTCGCGCAGGACCTTCTCCCACAGCATGATCGTGGTCAGCGGAGCGCGGAGCTCGTGCGAGATGGTCGCGAGGAAGTGATCCTTCGCGCGATTCGCGTGCTCTGCCTCCGACAGCGCGGCGAGCAGCTGCTCGAGCAGGAGCGTCCGGTTCTGCGCGGAGTCGCGGTCGCCCTGGGCATCGGTCGCGATCGCGAACCACCGCGTGTTGCCGGCGTAGGTCTCGCGGCGCAGGCGGAGCTGGTACCAGCGGAACGAGCCATCGGGACGGCGGAGCCGGATCTCGCGATCGGGCTCGGCGTTGCGCGACTTGCCCTCGAGGATCCGCTCGACGTGAACGCGATCATCGGGATGGATCTGGTGCCGCCAGTGGACCTTCGCGATCCGCGCCGCTTGTCCGGTGATCGCGGCCCACTCCTTGTTGAAGTAGTCCGGCTCCTCGGAGGCGGCGCCGCTCCAGATGAGCGCGAGCGACGGTGCGGTGAGCCGGCGCGCGACGACCGCATCGGTCGTCTCGAGGCACGCGGCGATGACGCCGGTGACGTTGCGGTCGGGGTCGGCGTGGATCGGATAGACGACGACGCGGCAGCCGCGCTCGAGGCCTTTCGGATCCGCATCCGGCCGGAACACGAGCTCGTCGATCGAGGTGACGCGGTCGGAGTGGTACGCGGTATCGAAGATCGACGAGAGCGAGCGCGGCGCAGACGTCAGCGCGCCGAACAGCTCGCGCCACCGGGCGCTCGCGACCGTCAGGTCGTGGCGGGCGCCGAGGAACGCGGCGAGCGGGACGGGGGCGTTCGCGATGAACGCCGTCGTGTCGCCCGCACATTCCTCGAGCAGCGCCCGGCCGAGGGTGGCGAACCAGTGCAGGTCGAGTACGTCGTCCGGATCGCCCGATGGACCGATGGCGAGACTCACTCCGCGAGCGCTCCCTGGCGCGCGGCCAGCCGGATCATGTCGACGATCGAGTGGGTCGCGAGCTTCTTCATGATGCGCTGGCGATGCGTCTCGACGGTCCGGCGCGCGATGAAGAGGCGCGTCCCGATCTCGTCGTTCGTGAAGCCGCGGATCAACAGATCGAAGATCTCGCGCTCGCGCCGGGTCAGGCGCTGCAGCGGCATGTCGCCCGCACCATTGATGCGCGCGAGGACCTCCTCGCGTGCGGCGCGCGGCGGCAGGTAGCGCTGACCGGTGAGCACGACGCGGATCGCCTCGATGATCTCCTGGGGTGGTTGCGTCTTGAGCGCGTAGCCGCATGCGCCCGCCCGCAGCATCGCTGCGATCATGACGGGCTCGTCGAGCACCGACAGTGCAAGGACCTTGCAGGTCCGCACCTCGAGCAGCTGCGCGGCGAGCGAGATCCCAGACGTCGACGGGATGAGCACGTCGAGAACGACGACATCCACGGGATCGCGCCGGAGCATCGATACCGCGTCTGTTGCATTCCCCGCCTCTCCGACGACTTCCAGATCGGGTTCTTGAGATAGCAGTTGCGCGAGACCCGCCCGGAAGAGCGGATGATCGTCGACTACCAACACCTGTGACCTGAGTACCGCGACCATTTGGTCCTGCGCACCAGCAGTTAACATGCCACCTCGGTTGCCTACGCGATATCGAGTGGATGAGCCCGGAAATTCCGCAAACGCTGCGCACGTGGATGCAGTGCGTCGTGGAGGGAGACGTATCTTCCGGAGGGCGATATCTTGTCCATCCGTATAAATACGTATTCACGGCGATTGTCGACGCAATTCGCCGCGCTACATGAAGGAGCACCACGCCGCGAGTGGCGACGTTCAGCTCCACTGAAAAAATTGATCGTGTCACGTCCACTGAAGGACGCTGACGAGCCGATCGATATCGACGGGCTTGGGCACGTAGACGGAGCCGAGACGGCGCACGGCGGAGGCGACGTTCGGATCCTCCGGCGGGAGCCCGGTCAGGACGATCGAGTTGATCGGTCCGAGCTCGGCTTCGAGTCGAAATAGCATATCGACTCCACTCGTACCGCGGAGTCGCGCATCGGCGACCACGACGTCGGGCCGGCGCGTGCGCGCGAGTTGCAAGCCCTGGCCCGCGGTGAGCGCGACCGCGGTCTCGTAGCCCTCGTCGTGGAGCAACTCGGCGAGGCCTTCCGCCTGATCGCGTTCGTCATCGACGATCAAGATGTAGCGGCGCGCGCGAGAGACCCGGCGGGCGACCTCGACCTTGGAGCCGGCACGCGGAGTGACCGGCAGCTCGAAGTAGAACCGCGATCCGGCGCCCTTCATGCTCTCGACGCCGATGCGTCCGCCGTGTGCCTCGATGATCTTGCGGCAGACGAACAGGCCCAGTCCCGAGCCCGCGAAGCCGAGCGAGGAGGACGCTCGCTTGAACTTGTCGAACACGCCCGCGGCCTCCTGCGCAGAAAGGCCCGGACCATCATCGATCACCGAGACGCGGGCGCACGAGGCCGCGATCGTCAGCCGGACGATCACCTCCGAGCCGCGATGGCCGTACTTGAGCGCGTTCTCCACGAAGTTCGCGAGCACGCGCTCGATGCGAGCCTCGTCGCACGCGACGATCACCGCACCCTGCACCTCGACGCGGATGCGCGCACGCTCGGACGCGGGCACGCGTGCGAGCACCTGCTGGAGGACATCGCCGAGCTCGGCGGGTTTCCGTTCGAGCTGCAGTTTTCCTGCATCGATCGCACACAGATCGAGCAGCTCCTGGACGAGGCGATCCATGTAAACAATGTTGCGCTCGATACGCGCGCATTGACTCGCGTGCATGCCCTCGTCGGAGCGGCGCTGCGAGAGCAGCTGCGCGTCGAGTGCAATCGTCGCGAGCGGGCTCTTCAGGTCGTGCACGATCTCCGCGACCTCTTCCTCGCGCAGCGTGTCGCGATGACGAGGCGCCGCTGGACGCGCGAGCACGATGCCGTTGCCGACCTCGTCGGAGCACACCGTCAGATCGAGACCGAGGCGCTCGCCGTTCGGCTGATACATGAACACGCCACGACTCGCGCTCACGAACCGAACGCCCCTCGGCGGAATCGCGAGACGCGATCGCGTGTCGTTCTCGCAGAGGATCCAGGTATCCATCATCTCGCCGACGAGCTCGTCGCGAGAATGGCCGAGCAGCGCCTCGGCAAGCTCGTTCACTCCGGTGATCCGGCCTTCACTGTTGATCAACAGAACTGCGTCGCTCGCCTCCTCGAGGTCTAGATCTGCGTCGAACGAAACACTCGTGATCGTCGGCAAGAGCTGCGGTAACTGCTCGACGGTGCCACGCGCAAGGCGCACCGGACGATCTCCCCCCAGATCTTCGTCGGCAACCACGCCACCAGTCTTCTCACCGTCAGTGATGCCGTACATGACGCCATTGATGCCGTTGCTGAGCGCTCGATGCTATCCGGAGAATTACGCAATTCTAGAATCCGGAACGATCAGAATGCGTCGACACACGTGTGCGAGCGAGCGCTCGTCGAGTCAACGTCGTCATCGTCGAAGACACACAGACGTAGCTTCAAGCGCGACGCGTGCAGCTGATCTGTACGTGTGCACCGCGATCAGAAACGTCGTCGACGTACGCACGAACATCACTCGCTCGCGTGGCATGTCGCTTGTAGCGGTCGCTTCCCATGGCAACCGAGTCGGCGACGGTGGCGCTCTCGCTTCGACCTCGTTCGCTGCCCGCGTCGACGAAGAAGCGCACGTCGCGAAGCACGGCAACGGCACTCGCGCTCGGATCGCTGACGAGCGGAGTGATGATGACGATTGGCTCGCTCGCGCTCGTCGTGTTCGTCGTGAGCGTGCTCGGGATGTTCATCGTGATGAACACGCGTCCGGCTCGCGAGCTGCGCGCATCGCGAGCAATCCGCCGCGCGAGACGCGCGAGGCGTGATGCACGCGAGCGCTCGCTGCCATCCGGGAGCATCGGGCGCGACCGACTCGCCGAGGTCACGCGCCTCGTCGACGAGATCCAGGACACCGATGCCGCACTCGCGGAGCGGATGGATCTCGAGGGCCTCCTCGACCGCTATGCCTCGCTGATGCTCGGTCAGGAGCGCGTGCGGCAGGCGCTCGCGATGTCGGATCGCGGTCAGCTCCAGCGGCTGCGCGATGCCCTCCGGATCGACAGAGGGCACGCCAAGCGTCTGGACCTCTGCGAGCGGCGCCTACGCTGCATCGACCAGTGCATCGCGCGCGCGGATTCCTACGCAGACGAGGTCGCGATCATCGAGGATCTCGTGCGACTGATCGCCCAGCGCGTGGCCTGCCCCGACGGCCCGACGGCAGACGAGGTGCTCGATCTGCGGCTGTTCGAGCTCGAGATCGAGGAGGAGAGCGAGGTCCGCTTCAACGGCCCGGACGACCGAGCGCTGCACTAGCGAGCAGGAACGCGACCTCGCGATCCGGCACCTGGTGAAAGTCGGCGTACCACGCGCTCACGCTGACCAGATGGAGTGGGCGCGCGAGACAAACGATCTCGTCCGCCTCGTATTGCAGGATCTGCAACGCCGCCGGCCCTGCGACAGGTGCGGCAACCGTGACGTGCTTCGCGCCGCACTTGCGGAGTGACTTGATAGCGGCCCTCAGCGTCCCGCCTGTCACGATTCCGTCATCGACGAGCAGGACGCGTCTGTCGCGAACGTCGGGGCGAGGCCTTCCGTTGCGATAGCGTCGCGCGCGCTCGCGGATCTGCTGCGCGGCGTGGTGGACGAGGTTCCGGAGCTGGAGGTTCGTCGTCGACGTCCACGCGACGATGTCGCGATCGATGACCAGGCTCGCGCCCTCCGCGAGCGCGCCCATCGCGATCTCCGGACGAAACGGCACGCCGATCTTACGTACGAGCCACACGTCGAGCGGGAGTCCGAGTGCACTCGCGATCTCGTCGGCGACGACGATGCCGCCGCGCGGAAGTCCGATGACGATCGTGTCCTCGTGCAACGCGAGCGCATGAGCGAGCCGTCTGCCCGCGGTACGGCGATCGGGAAACAGTTCGCGGCGAGCCGTCGGATCATCCTCGATCGTGATCGGAACGGCATCGTCGTGCTGCGACTCGTTCATCAATAACAGCCTCCCGGCGGCGCGGCGTGCAGACGACGTTCCAGCCGCTGATCGCGCTCCCGGGACAACATGCGCAGCGACAGCGGCCCACTCCGTTCGTCGTGCATGGAATGCGCGAATCAGAATCGAATCGGCTCGCGGCGCGTGGCAGAGAGCTTGCTCGCGCAGCCGCTCGCAACTCATGAAGGCGACGTACGACAGCGGAGTGGAACAGGTGGCGATCGAAGCCGTCGGGGTCGGCGACTTCGTGTTCACGAATCATCCGGCGCCTGGTGTCGGCGCGAGGTGCGTGCTCGCGAAGCACGCGAAGACGAACGAACGGACGGAGCGGATCGTCGGCTGGCTCGTCGAGCTCAACGGCGGAAGTCTCGCGTGGTGGCCGCACGGCGCGACGGTGTGGAGACGCCGCTAGGCATTCCGCTCGTCGGGAACGCGACTATTGTGCGGTACGTTCGCGCGACCGAGCGTGCTCGCACGCTCGAACCCGCTTCGCATCGTGAGACGCGCGGCACGTTCGATGCTTCGATCGGAGTCATGCACCCGGAGCTGCAGGAGCTACCGCTCGCGGAGTGGACCGACACACGCGAGACAATTCATCGCTGGTCTCAGATCCTCGGGAAGATTCAGCTCGCGCTGACCCCGCAGGTGAATCACTGGTGGAACGTAGCCCTGCAGATCTCGTCGCACGGCATCGCGACCACGACGATCCCGTACGGCGAGCGCTGCTTCGACATGGAGATGGACTTCATCGACGACGTGTTGCGTCTGCGGACGAGCGATGGCTCGCAGTGGGTCGTGCCGCTCGGGCCTCGGTCTGTCGCCGAGGTCTATGCCGACGTCATGGCGAGCCTCGAGGACGCGCGGATCGAGGTCCACATCTCGCCGATTCCGTCGGAGGTCGCGAACCGTACTCCGCTCGATCGCGACTTCGACCACGCCTCCTACGACAAGGAGTACGTGCTGCGGTGGCACCACGCTGCGTCGTGGACGTCGAACATGATGGCGAGGTTTCGCTCCGACTTCATCGGCAAGCAGAGCCCGGTCCAGCTGTACTGGGGACACTTCGATCTGTCGCTGACGCGATTCTCGGGCCGGCGCTGCATCACCGCGCCGCCGGCGGACCCGATCGAGCGCGAGGCGTACTCGCACGAGCTGTTCAGCGTCGGCTGGTGGGCGGGCGACGAGCGATTCTCGAAGCCGGCGTACTACGCGTACGCATCGCCGGAGCCGCCCGGCTTCCCCGTCGCCCGGATCGAGTCGAAGCACGGCTACTACTACCCGCCACTGCGCGGCTACTACATGGACTACGACGACATCCGGACGGCCGACAACCCCGAGGATCTCGTGCTCGAGTTCTTCCAGACCACCTACGAGGCCGCCGCCAATCTCGGCGGCTGGGACCGCCTCGCGCTCGAGCGCGGATTCGCAGGAGGGATCACCGATGCCAACGTGTTCGCACCTACGTACGCACGATGACGCCGCGGCGACGACCGACGGTTGCAAGGAGTGTCTCGAGATGGGCGACACCTGGGTCCATCTCCGGCGCTGCTTGCACTGCGGTCACGTCGGCTGCTGCGACTCGTCGAAGAACAAGCATGCGACGAAGCACTTCACCTCGACGCATCACCCGGTCGTCCAGTCGTTCGAGCCGGGCGAGCACTGGAAGTGGTGCTACGTCGACGAGCTCTTCGCAGGCTGACCGAACGTGACGACGATCTTGCCGCGCGCACGGCCGCGCTCGAGATCCGCGAACGCCTCGCGGATCTGATCGAACGGGTAGACCGCGTGGAGGATCGGCCTGAGCTTGCCGGCGTCGATCCAGGCCGCGAGCTCCGCGAGCTCGCCGCCGTCGGGACGCATGAACAGGTAGTCGAATCGCACACCGGTCCGCGCCGCGACGCGCCGGCGCTTCGCGGTCATGAGCGAGATCGCCGGGCGCACCCACGCGGGTAGCCACTGGCGCGCGAACGCCTGGTCCGGCAGGCCGCCGATCCCGACGACGACACCGCCGCGCTTCACGAGGCCCAGCGCCTCGAGCTCGCTCGCGCCGCCGAGTGTCTCGAACACCGCGTCGAGGTTGCTCGCGCGGTCGGCGAGCTTGTCCTTCGTGTAGTCGATGACGTCGTCGGCGCCGAGCGACCTCACGAAGTCGACGTTCTTCGTGCTCGTCGTCGTCGTGACGTGCAGGCCGAGGATCTTCGCGATCTGGATCGCGATCGATCCGACGCCGCCGGAGCCCGCCTGGATCAGCACGCGCTGCCCGGGCTGGAGCTTGGCGACATCCCGCAGCGCCTGGAGCGCGGTCAAGCCCGCGAGCGGGACCGCCGCCGCTTCCTCGAACGTCGCGTTCGCGGGCTTCTTCGCGACGACGTCCTCGTGCGCCGCGACCTCCTCGGCGAGGCCGCCCATGCGCAGCTTCTCGAGCCGGACGAACACCTCGTCGCCGACGTCGAACCTCGTGACCTCGCCACCGGTGGCGGTGACGACACCGGCGACATCGCAGCCGAGGATCGCCGGAAACCTCAGCGGCACGGCGAGCTTCACCTTGCCCTCGCGCAGCTTGGCATCGAGCGGGTTCAAGCTCGCGGCCTTGACGTCGATCAGGACGTCGCGGCCCCCGACGACGGGCGGTGGCCGGTCCTCGATCTGCAACGTGTCGGGGCCGCCGTAGCGGTGGATGACCAGCGCCTTCATCGCGACTCCTCGACGGCGATCGACGCGAGCGCGCTCCGCAGCCGATCCGGGATCGGGGTCGGCGTGCGCGTCGCTCGCTCGACGAACACGTGGACGAAGTGGCCGTGCGCGGCGGCCCGATCGTCGCGCTCCGAGAAGATCGCGATGCCGTAGGTCACGGCGCGATTCCCGAGCTTGTCGACGCGGACACCGGCGCGCAGCGTCTGCGGATACGTGAGCTCGGCGTGGTAGACGCACTTGGACTCGACGACGAGCCCGATGCTGCTCGCGTTCGCGATGTCGAGACCGCCTTGCTCGATCAGGAAGCGGTTCGCCGCGGTGTCGAAGAAGCTGTAGTACGCGACGTTGTTGATGTGACCGTAGATGTCGTTGTCCATCCAGCGCGTCGTGATCGACGTGACGTACGGATAGGAGGCGATCGTCGGGCGTTCGGCAGGCATGAGTCACCAGTAGGTCAGGGCGCGGTCGAACAGCTCGTGCAGGCACGCCGCGTCGACCTCGCATGGCGCGTTCGCGAGCAGGCGCTGCTGCGGCAGCGTGCCCGCGACGAGATCGGGGATGTCGGCGGCCGCGTAGCCAACGCCGGCGAGGCCGTTCGGAATGCCGATCGCGCGCGCGAGCTCGATCACCCTCGCGGCGAGCAGCTCGCCCGCGTCGCTCGCGCTCGCACCGCGGATATCTGCGCCGAGCAGGCCGGCGGCCTCGAGGTGGCGCTCGCTGCGGTAGGTGGCGAACGCGCGGAACACCGCCGGTGCACCGACGGAGACCGCCATGCCGTGCGGCACGATCGGTGCCTCGGGATAGCCGGCGGGCGCGAACGCGCGGACACGTCCGGCGACCGCGTAGGCCATCGCGTGGGGGACGTGGACGCCGGCGTTGCCGAACGCGATGCCGGCGAGCGTCGCAGCCCACATGATCTGCTCGCGTGCCTCGGCGTCGTTCGCGTCGTGCACCGCGCGCCGCAGATACTCGTTCGCGAGCTTCATCGCCTCGCGACAGCCGAGGTCGCTCCACGGGTTCGCACCCTGGCTCATCGGCCGAGCGGACGGCGCCGCGGGCGCGCCGCGCTGCACGTACGGCCGTGCCGTGTACGACTCGAGCGCGTGGCACAGGACGTCCATGCCGCTCGCCGCGACGACCGTCGCCGGCAGCGTGCTCGTGGTCCTCGGATCGACGATCGCCTCGGTCGGCCGCAGCTTCGGCGAAGCGATGCCGGTCTTCGCGTGATGCGCGAGCCAGTCGAAGATCGCGATGCCGGTCACCTCGCTGCCGGTTCCCGACGTCGTCGGGCACGCGATGTGTGGTGCGAGGACACCGGGCACCGGCCGCGCCTCGCCGAGCGGTGCGTTGACGTACGTGCGGAGCGGCGCCGGATGGGTCGCGAGCAGGTTCGCCGCCTTGCACGTATCGATCACCGAGCCGCCGCCGAGCGACACGTAGCCGTCGGGCCGCGCATCGCGCGCGAACACCGCCGCCGCCTCGAACGTCGCGTCGGTCGGCTCGATCGAGACGGCGTCGAACACGCAGGTGTCGAGACCTGCCGCGGCGAGCGAGCGCGCGACGTCGTCGAACCACGGCAGCGCGCGGAGCCTCGCGTCCGTGAACACCGCGACGCGACGCATGCCGAGTGCGCGGGCTCGGTCGCCAACCTCGGCGAGCGCTCCGCGGCCGAACGTCACGCGGCTCGCGTCGACGGTGAACGCGGTGTCGCAGCCCGCCGCAGCCGCCGCCAGGTGCCTGCACGTCATGCAGGCGCGAGAATCGCAGCTCGACCCGACGCTGGGAAGCGAGCGTGCACCGCTTCGCCGCGAACCGGTTTCCCGGCCCGAGAACACCTGCTAGGCTCGGTTCGGCTTCGCGATGAATCCGTCGTTCGTCCCGGTGATCGTCAAGCGCGTGGCGCGCCTCGCGGTCGTGTGCGCTCTGCTCGCCGGCTGCTCGAAGGACGAGACGCATCCGACGTGCGACGAGGCGCTCAACGGCGCCGCGACGAGGCTGCGCGGCCTCCGAGGGCTCGGGCTCGGCAGCGTCGAGACCGCGATCGCCGCCTGCGAGAACGAGCAGTGGCCGTACGCGCTCCGGGTGTGCATCCAGGCCGCGAAGAACCAGACCCAGGTGCGGGACTGCATCGTGTCCGGTGTCTCCAAGGAAGAGGCACCGAACGGTCCCGCGCCGCGCTGAGCGTGCTCACCGCGCGTGCGTGTCCTCGGTTGCCTCGGCACCGCGAACGAGACGCAGGAGACCGCCGAGGACGCCGGTGCCGAGGGCGACGAGAACGATCATCGCGGTCGCGCTCGCGAACGAGTGCTCCTGATGGGTCACGAGGCCGAACAGCAGGACCACGAAGCAGAGAGGGACCATGACCAGAGCGAGGACTGCCGCCATGCCCCGTGCTGCTGCGCGAGCCGTGCCAGCGAATTCCGCCAGTTGGGCGAGATTTCGCGCACCATCTGCGTAGGACTACGTACGCGGCGGCAACGGCTGCGCGCGCGGCGCTTCGTCGTCGAACAGGATGCGGCGCGGTGGCGTGTCGACGTCGTCGAGCTGGCCGGAACGGACCGTCCACACGAACGCACCGACGGCGCCGCCGGCGATGAGCAGGGCGAGGGGAAGCACGATGTAGAGCGCGATCACGGGCGAGCTCCTCGGAACGCGCGGGAACGCAGCGAGCTGCCGAGCACCGTCAGCGAGCTCGCGGGCATCAGCACGGCGGCGATCAGCGGGTGGATGACGCCGGCGATCGCGAGCGCACCGACGGTGATGTTGTAGGCGAGCGAGATCCGGAGGCTGCGGCGGATCGTCGCGAGCGTCGCGACCGCACCCTCGGCGGTGGCCGCGATCGACGCGATCGACGGCGAGCGCAGGACGACGTCGGCAGCCTCGATCGAGATCTCCGCCGCGCCCGACACGGCGATGCCGCAGGTGGCGGCGGCGATCGCGGCGGCATCGTTGACGCCATCGCCGACCATCGCGACCGGGCCGATGCGGCGGTCCGCCTCGACGCGCGCGCGCTTGCCCTCGGGCGAGACCTCGCCGGTGCAGCGGTCGCCCGCGAACCCGAGCTTCGCGCCGACGGCACAAACGACGCGCGCATCGTCGCCGGACAGGATCTCGAGGCGCCAGCCAAGACGTGCGAGGGCGTCGACCGCCTCGCGGGCATCCGGGCGGATCGGGTCGGCGAGCCCGGCGATCGCGACGATCGTGCCGTCGACGGCGATCGCGATCGGCGTCTCCGCGGCGCGCGCGGCCTCGGCGATCCAGCGCTCGATGTCGTGCCGCGGCTCGCGCGTGCACTGGCGGCGGACCCACGGGGG
>JAEWJO010000320.1 GCA_023386455.1 Pseudomonadota bacterium
AGCCCGCGCCAGCCGGCACCGCGCCGACGACGGGTACGTCGCCCGACACCGCCGAGCCCGTCGCACCGCCGCCCGCGCCGAAGCCGAAGGCCGTCGCGCCCAAGGCCGCGCCGCAGACGCCACCCGCGCCCGCGCCCAAGACGATCGATTTCTCCGAGCCGTCCGCCGAGGAGTGAGGCGCACGCGATGAGCGCGTTGCTCTCGCCGCCGGCTCGCGCGTTCACCGCCGAGATCCACGCGTTGCCCGACGCCGTGTGCGCACGGATCGCGAACCGATCCTGGCGCGATGATCCTCGCTGCCCACCGTTCACGGAGCTCGCGTACCTGACACTCGACCACGTCACGTTCGACGGCGGCGTCGCGCGCGGCGAGCTCGTCGTCAACGCGCAGCTCGCGACCCGCGCCGTCGAGGTATTCCGCCGCCTCTACCAGGTCGGCTTCCCGATCCGGCAGATGCGGCTCGTCGACGACTTCGATGCCGATGACGATCGGTCGATGAGCGCCGACAACTCGTCCGCGTTCAACTTCCGCGTGATCGCCGGGACGCAGCTCCTCTCGCAGCACGCACTCGGCCGTGCGATCGACATCAATCCCGTCGAGAATCCGTGGCGGCGCCCCGACAAGCTCCTGCCGCCCGAGGGCGAAGCGTTCGCCGATCGCACGAACGTGCGACCCGGCATGATCGTGCGGCCTGGCCCGGTCGTCGCGATCTTCGACGAGCTCGGCTGGGAGTGGGGCGGGGACTGGCGCCACGCGTTCGACGATCACCACATCGCGTGGACGCGCGCGACGTGATGTTCACCGGCGTCGGTGTCGAGGTCACTCGAGCGAGCCGAACCGCTTCCAGCTTCCCTCGGCGCCGCTCGACATGTAGATGCCGATCGGCCGGCCGATGACGAGCTCGTCGGGGACGACGCCCCAGTAGCGCGAGTCGTTCGCGTTGTTGCGGTTGTCGCCCATGACAAAGAAGCCGCCCTTCGGCACCACGAAGTGCAGCTGCGGCTCGCACGGCGTTGCCACGCTCTCCGCCTTCGTCTCGACGATCGTTCCCGCCGGCTGCTTCGCCATCCGCGGATCCGGCTCGTAGAACTCGCCCTGCACGCAGCTCGGTGGAAACATCGCGCGCTCGCGCCGCGGAAAGTCGTGCGAGTCACCCTCCACCGTTCCTCGGTCCGGCCGGCCCTCGTCGGAGAACGTGTCGTACGTGTGCCCGCCGTGGCTCTCGCGATACCGGCTCGCCGTCCGCGGGATCCAGCGTCCGTCGATCTCTACCTGGTCGAGGTAGCCCGCGCGCGCGTCGACGAGCGACGTTGGAAGCGCCGTGCCGTTCACGTACACCACGCTGCAGCGCACCTCGACCGTATCTCCCGGCACCGCGATCACCCGCTTGATGTACGTCCGCTGCGCGCACGGCTGCGTGAACACCAGCACCTCGCCGCGCGCCGGCGGCCGCCACTTCATCGTCAGCCGCTCGACGAACACGTGGTCGCCGATCACGAGCGTCGGATACATCGACGACGACGGGATCTTGAAGCCCTGGAGAAACTCGCCGGCGGTGCCAAACCCGAATGCACCGATCACGACGCTGATCGCCATCAGCCGCCAGTTCGGCTTGCGCGCCCGATCGCCGCGACGCATCCCGAGCCACGCGTCGACCGCGGCGACGAGCCTGAGCCCGAGTGCCACCGGCAACGCCCACACGCTCGCGAGGATCGCGAACGTCGCGATCACCGCGGCCGCCGTGAACACGATCATCCACGTCCGTCGACCGCCGAGCCCCTGACCCGCGCCCGGGAACAGCAGCGTCGCGAGCACCCCGAGCACCGCCAGTCCGGCCGACATCTCCGAACTCCAACACACGCCCGCGATGCGAGCAACTCGCAGCCGGTCGCCCGCGCGACGCCAGGCCGCAGGTGTTACCTTCGGGCCGATGCTCCAGGTGGTGGACTTTCCGCCGATCGGCCTCGATCAGCGAGGCGCACTCGCCGCGCTCGTTCGCGTCTGCAAGGACACGCCCGCAAAGGGCGAACCGTTCCGTGACTTCCGCTCGCGCCTGCGCGCCGCCAAGCTCTGGGACAAGGAGCGCCCGGTCACGATCCTGCGCTTCCTCGGTGTCGGCGGCACCCCGATCACGCCGTCGCCGTTCATGCAGGCGCTCGCCGCGGCATCGACCGACGACGACACCGCGCACGCCGTCCTCGATCGCCTGTGGGAGCTGAACCCGCTCCTCGGCAAGACCATCCTCGATCTCATCGCACAGCGTGCCTACGGCAAGGACGAGGTCTACAAGTATCTCGGCTCCGCGTCGTACAAGGGCATCGTCCCGTCGCGTCCCTCGCTCGAGAACTGGCTGCAGATCGGTCTCGCGACGGGCCTGCTCCGCACGATCGGGATCGCGATGGCCGCCGGCCCGCGCATGGAGCGCTACACCGCGCTCGGCCACACGATCGACGCCGACGAGTTCCTCGCCGAGTACAAGCCGGCGCCCGATCCCGTCATCCCCAACGTCTCCGACGAGGACACCGCCGCCGCGCCCAGCATCGAGGTCGCCGGCTCGACCGAGACCTCCATCCCGGTCACGGCCGCCGCGCCCGCCGGCTCGCCACTTCCGGCCCCGCTGCGCCACGTCTCTGCCGAGGGCGTGCCCTCCGCGCGCGGTCGCGATCGCGCCGTTCCCGTCTCGCGCTTCGCGAGTGGCTTCTCCGACGACGTCCTCGGCGAGACCACCAAGAAGATCGGCGCCTGGTGGAGCGACATCAACAAGGCCTCCGTCACCTACAGTCCCGGCGACTTCCAGATCGATTCCGAGCAGTGGGTCGAGAGCGCCGACGAGGTCCTTTATCGGATCGCGGTCGCCGCCGCGCTCGCGTTCCGTCTCGATCGCGATCGCGCGGGCGTGATCGCCGCCTACTCCGCGCTCGACAAGGCCGGCGTCCTCGGCGACCTCTATCAAGGCACGGTCCCCGAGAACCTGCCGTCGCAGGTCGACGCGCGCGCGCTCATGCTCGCGTCCCTCGCCGCGCGCCGCTGCGCCGAGGTTCCCGAGCTCGCCGCGTCTCTCGACGGCCGCGCCTCCGCCGCCGAGGCATTCGCATCGCTCGACGCCGCGCTCGGCCGCGGCCTGTTTCGCACCGAGCTGTTCTGGATCATGGACATGCTCGCGCGTCTCGGCGTGATCCGCTACGACGACCTCGGCGACTTCACCGTCACGCCGCACCGGATCGTGCGCGACACGCTGTTCCGGCTCGGCTTCATCGAGACGCCGTACGCGAGCGACGCGACCTCGCTCGCCGCCGCCGCGAAGGCCGCGCGCCGGGCGGTGCCGGTCGGTGCCGCGGACGAGATCCTCACGATGTTCGCGCTCTCTGCCGGCTGTGCGTACGACTGCGCCCACCGCAAGACGTGCGATCACCCGTGTCGCGAGCGCCTGGATTAGCTGACGACTGCCGGCAGCGAGCTGGCTCGCCTCCAATCGCCCCCAGCGCGTGTCTCACGTGGGACGCCGGCGGTCTTCGCGTTGTCAGGCGCGATGGACGAAGCAGAGTCACAGGACACGAAGACGCTCTGGGTTCCGATGCTGGAGCCCGAGAGCGTGAAGCAGATCCGAGCGCTCGCAGCGGCACGAAGCGAATCGCTGCCGAGCTGGGCATCGCTCGTAACAGCGTCCGCCGCTACCTGCGCGAGGGTGTCGCTGCCGAGACTCGGCGCCTGGACGCTCGACGTCCAGCAGCAAGCGACAGCGCGTCGCTGCTCGACGGTCAAGCCGCGAGTAACAGCGTGGTGTTCGAAGTGCTGGTCGACGGACGGTACGCACCGAAGCGCGGCGCGATCCGCGCATGTCCCGATGTCTCGTGTGGGACTTCGAACGCGCTGGCCGGCGTGGCTGGCTCGCCTCCTATCGCGAAGCTCGGAGGGTGCGGTTCCGGCTGCCGCCTCCCGCGAGGTCCCCCACGACGGCCGGATCAACGGCCGCCAGGGGCCGTAGCGCTGCCCACAGCGCGTGTCTCACGTGGGACGCCCGAAAGACGCTTCGCATCCAGAACAGCCGTCCGGTCTTCGCGTCTTCGGCTTTTCGAGGACCGCGCAGCTCACGCGGTGTCTCGCGTGGGACGTCGATCGCGGCGTGATCACGAAGCAGGTGGCCGACGAGTCGGCGGTGAACCTCGACAACAAATTCGCGGATCGCATGCGATTTCGCTTGACCGCTTCTCGACGGGGAACCGACCGGGGATCGCGAGTCGCTCGCAGATCTTTCACGACGATCGATAGGCTGGCGAGAGCCGAACGTTTGCGCACTCGAGGTCGATTTCGTTCATCGACGCGACAACTCCGGCGAAAATCAAGATAGTTGTCGCATGAGATTCAGGATGCGAGTCGTTCAGCTTTGGCGTGATTCTCCGGGTTGAGGGTGACCGTTGCGGGGCGCTCCCACGCTCGCGTGTGTCGCGACCAGCGC
>JAEWJO010000351.1 GCA_023386455.1 Pseudomonadota bacterium
ACGGTGATGACGTTCGCGCAGTTCTTACAGCGGATCTTGAGGATCTTGCCGCGGACCCGGTCGTCGCCGATCGAGTAGCGCGTCTTGCACCGATCGCAGAGAAACTTCACGCCACGCTCCCCAAGCGGACGTCACGGAGCATGCCCAGGTCCCTGCGCGACACGAGGGTCAATTGTGCCCAAAAATACCAGTGCTCGCAAAGGGGTAGGCTCACGGAGGCGAGCGTTCGTCGCTCGCATCGGTGGTTCCCGCATCGAGGACCTCGTGCGCCGGCGGCTTGGCGCGGCGCGGAGCGCGCGGGACGAGAACCGGTGAGATCACGACAACGTCGCGGATCTTGTCGCCTGCCCGGTCGGCGACGCGCGTGGTGAGGAGTCCTCCGACCTCGATCGAATCCGACCGGCTGGTCAGCTCGAGGTACAGGTCGACGTCGCGCAGCTCGGAGCCGATCCATCGCGCGTTCGCCGCCGTCAGGGAATACAGCAGGCTCGGCTCGATCGTGCGAACGAGCTTGCCGTCGGCGAGGCGGTAGGCGGTCAGCGTCCAGGTCTCGGTCTGCGAGTCGTCGCTTCGCGCGATCGCCACGATCTCGTCGCGGCCGTCGCTCGGATTGCGAAGCGGGAGTGCATACGCGAGGTCGGGAATCCGCACGGGCGCCGCGATCGGCTTCTCGCCGTCGCGCGCGACGAGCTCGAGGTACTCGCCGTTGACGCGGAAGAGGTCGCCCGCGTTCGTCAGGCACACGCCGACGAGGCCCTTGTCGCTCTCGCTCGCCGGCCGTGCGCATCCCTCGCCTGCCGGTTCCTTCTCCTTCGAAGGCGTCGCGGCGCTGTTGGTCACGACGAATGCGCTGATCTTGTCGCCGTCGAACACGACGCGCGCGTTCCGCATCGCCGACGGGATCACGAGCCGCGCATCGTGCGCGCGATCGAGATCGTCGACGGGTGCACCGAGCGCGGCCGTCAGCTGGTCCTTCGTCGAGCCGACGCGGATGCCGGCCTCGGTGCGCGCCATGTCGCCGCGAACGACCGCGACGAACGTCGCCTTGCCCTGCGGCTCGGCGCCGATCAGGATCGCGTCTTCCTCGGCGCGCAGGATGTCGCGATGGACGATGCCGGGGATCGTGAAGCTCGCGATCCTCGGCCCCGACGGGAGCTGCTCGAGGAGCTCGGCGACCGTCGAACCGAGCTTGTACGGGCCGATGCCATCGGGGCGGATCGCGTGCGGCGGCAGCGGCCGGACGCCACTCGGCGGCGCCTCGATCACGCGGCGCTGGCGCTCGGGCTCGCGCTCGGTGGTTGGCCTGTCCTTGTTGCCACAGGCGGCGCAGAGGACGAGGCCGGAGAGCCCGGCGATGGTGGCGCGCGAGAGCTTCACGTCATGACGATATACGCCACGAGACCGAGAACGGCCATGGCGAGCGTCGCGACGAGGAACCACGGCAGCTTGGAGGGGCCCGTCCTCGCCAGCATCGCGGCGCCGATCTGCGGTCCCGGCGCGGCGACCGCCGGTAGCGCAGACTTCAGCGTCGGCGCGATCGGCGAGGCGACCGGCGTGATCGGCGTCGGGCTCGCGCTCTTGCTCGGACTCGTGTCCGGGCTCGGGCTGGGGCGTGGCACCGGCGTCGGACGTGGCGGCGGCGTCGGGCGCGTCGGCACGGTCACGGGGGCCGGCGTCTTCGCCTTCACCCCGGTCGACGGTTCGTCGTCATCGTCGCCGTAGATCTCGCCGGTCTTCGCCCGCGGCACCGGCGTCGTGGCGCTGTCGTCCTCGTTGAACGCCTCGCCCGGAATGATCGAGCTCGCGCCGCGAACCTCGTGCATCCCCGACGGTCGGGTCGGGACCGGCGTGCGGAGCGCGCGCAGCTCGGCGAGCTCCATGTGGAGCGCGGCGGCGACCTCGGCGTCGTTCTGCTCGACGTCCTCCCACAGCGGCGCCTGCTCGGGGCCGGGGGCGCCCTCGCTCGGTGCGAAGCCGTCGAACACCTGGCTATCGAAGTCGAGCTCGTCGCCACCGGACTTCGCCTCCGCCTCCGAGATCAGCTCGGGGCGGCGCGCTCCACCGCCCGCGATCGTCAGCATGTCGAGGTAGCGCGCGATGCGAACGGGGCCCGAGTGCAGGCGCTCGTCGCGAAGGAAGCTCTCGAGGTCGTCGGCGAGATCGTACGCGGTCTGGTAGCGATCCTCGGGGTGGCGCTCGAGCGTGCGCATCACGATCGACTCGAGCGCCGGCGGGAAGTTGCGGCGCGCGAACGTCGGCGGCTCGATCTGCGCCTCGATCAGGCGCGCGACGACCTCCTGCGCGGGCCCGCGGAACAGTCGCTTCCCGACGGTGATCTCGTAGAGCACGATGCCGAGCGAGAAGATGTCGCTGCGGTGATCGACCTGCTTGCGCCCGGCTTGCTCGGGCGACATGTAGCTCAGCTTGCCCGGCAGCACGTCGTTGCGCGAGGTCTGGCCGCGCGCGCGCGCGATGCCGAAGTCGATCACCTTGAGAAAGCCGTCCTGCGTGACGAGCAGGTTCGACGGCGAGATGTCGAGGTGCACGATCTCGAGCGGCTCGCCGGCGAGCATCGAGTCATCGGCCGCGCGTTTCGCGTGATAGAAGCCCATGCCGGCCGCGGCCTGGCGGATCAGCTCGACCGCGTGCTCGAGCGGGAGGAACCGGCCGTGCGAGATGCCGCGCCGGCACAGCTCGTTCAGCTCCTCGCCGACGATGTACTCCATCGCGATGTACGGGATGCCGTCGTGCTCGTCGACGTCGTAGACGTGGACGATGTTGGGATGATTGAGCTGCGCACCGATCTTCGCCTCGTCGAGGAACATCTCGACGATCCGCGGGTCGTCGGCGAGCTCCTGGCGGAGGCGCTTGATCACGACCTCCTTCTCGAAGCCGGCCATCGCTCCCTGCTTCGCGAGGTAGATCTCGGCCATGCCGCCGACCGCGAGCCGCTTCAGCAGCGTGTAGCGGCCGCCGAACGACATCGGATCGATCTCGCCGGTCTGCCGCCGCCTCACGGCTTCACCTCGGGGATCGGCGAGCCCGCCTGGGCGTGCGCCTGGAGCGTGCCGTCGATCGCGGCGCGCGACAGCTTGTCGGGCGCCGGCAGCGGCGCGGTCTCGATCTGCGCCGGCGCCGGCTCGGTGAACGCGCGCAGCGTCGCGGTCATGCCGCCGGCGAGACCGTCGAGGTCGTAGCCGCCCTCGAGGACGGCGACGATGCGGCCGCTCGCGCTGCGCTCGGCGGCGTAGCGGAGGCGCTGCGCCATCTGCGCGAAGCCCGCCTGCGTCACGCGCATGCCGGCGAGCGGATCGTGCTCGAACGCGTCGAACCCGGCCGAGATGAATACGACGTCGGGCTTGAACTTCTCGATCGCGGGGAGGAACACGTGATCGAACGTCGCGAGGTAGTCGGCGTCGCGGCTGCCGCCCGGCAGGCCGACGTTGATCGTCGCGCCGATCGCGTTCGCGCCGCCGATCTCCGTCGGTGCGCCGGTGCCCGGGTAGTACGGGAACTGGTGGACGGAGAGATAGAGGACGTTCGGATCGTCCCAGAAGATGTCCTGCGTGCCGTTGCCGTGGTGGACGTCCCAGTCGACGATCGCGACGCGTGCAGCACCGGCGGCGCGCGCGGCGGCGGCGGCCGCGGCGACGTTGTTGAGCAGGCAGAAGCCCATCGCCTGGTCGCGCGTCGCGTGGTGGCCGGGGGGCCTGACGACCGCGATGCCCTGCGAGAGCTCGCCCGACATCACGCGGGTCGCGAGCTCGCACGTCGAGCCCGCAGCGGACAGCGCCGCCGTCCAGGTGCCCGGCGAGTAGTAGGTGTCGGCGTCGATCCAGCCGGTGTGACCGGGGACGAGACGCTCGAGCGTCGACAGGTACGCGCCGCCGTGGACCGCGGCGAGCTCCGCGTCGGTCGCCTGGCGCGTCGCGACGTGCGTGCCCGCTCTCGCGATCCCGGCGGCGACGAGTGCATCGCGCACGGCGATCGCGCGCGAGGGCCGCTCCGGGTGCCCCGACGGTGCGCGGTGATCGATGAAGATGTCGTCGAGGACGTAGCCGAGCATTCCAGAACGCGCCTCTCGTCCTAGTCGCGTTCCGACCGGACGGCGCGCGTCAACAGCTTCGTGATCGCGTCGCGTACCGGAACGCCTTCGTGGATGATGCAGTACATCGCGTCGATGATCGGCGCGTCGACGCCGAGCTTCTCCGCGAGCTCCTTCGCGACCTTCGCGGTCTTCACGCCCTCGGCGACCTGCCGCATCTCGGCGAGGATCTCGGGCATCTTCTTGCCCTGACCGAGCGCGAGGCCGACGCGCCGGTTGCGCGACGCATCGCCCGAGCACGTCAGCACGAGGTCGCCCATGCCGGAGAGCCCCGCGAACGTCATCGGGTTCGCGCCCATCGCGACACCGACCCGCGTGATCTCGGCGAGGCCGCGCGTCATCAGCGCGACGCGCGTGTTCGAGCCAAAGCCGAGGCCGTCGGAGATACCGGCGCCGATCGCGACGACGTTCTTCAGCGCGCCACCCGTCAGCACGCCGATGACGTCGTCGGTGCGGTAGATGCGGAAGTGCAGCGAGGTCAGCGCCTCCTGCGCCGCCGTCGTCGTCGGGTCGTCGCGGCCCGCGAGCACGATCGCCGCCGGAAGCCCCGCCGCGATCTCGGTCGCGAACGTCGGACCCGACAGGTACGTCGCGCGCTCGGCGATCTGGCGCGGAAAGATCTCGGCATAGACCTGATCGATCGTCATCAGGGTGCCGTCCTCGAGGCCCTTGCTCGCGTTGATGACGATCGCCTCGGGATCGAGCCACTGCGCGGCGCGGCCGAGCACCTCGCGGATACCGTGCGACGGCGTGACGCCGACGATGAACCGCTTGCCGCGGACGGCCGCCTCGAGATCCGACGTGACGGTCACCGTCGACGGCAGACGGTGTCCCGGCAGGTACGCCGCGGCCTCGCGGCTCTCCTGCATCGCGCTCGCGGTCTCGGCGTTGCGCGCCCACAGGCTGACGCGATGCCCGGCGCGGCCGAACAACATCGCGAGGCAGCTCCCGTAGCTACCCGCACCGACGACGGCGATGTCTTCCACGCTCATTCTACGGCGCCGACCCTATCACGCCGACGCGCGCCAGGAGCGCGACGAGACCGCCCGTCCCGCCTCCGCCGCTTTCACAGCCACTCGCTATTCAGCTCGGGTGCTCGCGTCGCGGTGCGGGCAGTCCTTACCGCGAGATGCGCCGCTCTCCGGCGAGCGCGGCGAGCTCGCCGATCGTCGAGACCAGGAGATCGACGTCGATCGGCTTGGTCATATACCGATCGAACCCCGCCGCCAGCGCGCGCTCGCGGCTGTCCTCGCTGACCCGTGCAGTGATCGCGATCGCGGGGGTCAGGCGCACGGGGCCTTCCGTGTTGCGGAGCCGCTGCACGAGATCGTGGCCATCCTCGCCGGGCATCCCGATGTCGCTCAGCAGGATGTCCGTATTACCGAGCTGCACGATCGCGTACGCGGTCCTCGCGGAGGTCGCGGTCGCGACGATCGCGCCGGCGGCCCGGAGCAGGTGCTCGAGTGCCTCGAGGATCTGCACGTCGTCCTCGACGATCAGCAGCCGGATGCCTGCGATGCTCGGCCGCGTCAACGGCTCCTCGGGTACAGGGCGCAGGATCCGCGGCAGCGTGACCGTGAACTGCGAACCATGTCCGATCCCCTCGCTCCATGCTGTCAACGTGCCGCCGTGAAGCTCGACGAGGTCGCGCGCGATCCCGAGCCCGAGCCCGAGCCCCTCGGACTTCTCGCTCTCGTCGGCCTGACGAAACGGCTCGAACAGGTGCGGCAAGAACGCCGCGGTGATGCCGCGTCCCGTATCGCGGACCTCGACGTTGATCGAGTCGGCGTCCCGCCAGGATCGGACCGAGACCCGACCGCGTTCTGTCCACTTGAGCGCATTCGCCAGCAGGTTGTCGAAGATCTGCCGCAGCCGGCGAGAGTCACCGAGCACGTCTCCGAGATCGTCGTCCAGGTCGGAGACGATCTCGA
>JAEWJO010000135.1 GCA_023386455.1 Pseudomonadota bacterium
CTCGACGCGACCGCGAACAACATCGCGAACGCGACGACCGCCGGCTTCCACGGCGACCGCATCACGTTCCGCGAGGCGATGGGTGCGGCGAAGTCGCCGGACGTCGCGCTCGTCGGCGCCGGTACGATGCGCGTCGACACGCAGGCCGGCGCGCTGTCGCAGACCGGCAACCCGCTCGACATGGCGCTCGAGGGCGACGGCATGTTCGCCGTCGACACGCCGAACGGCACGCGCTACACGCGCGCCGGCAATTTCCGCCTGAACGACGAGCACACGCTCGTCACCGTCGACGGTCACGCCGTCCGCGGCGAGGGCGGCGCACACATCACGATCCCCGCCGACGCGCAGGTGATCGGCGTCGGCAGCAATGGCGAGATCACGGCCGATGGCGAGCCCGTCGGCCCGCTCGAGCTCGCCCGCTTCAAGCAGAGCCAGCTGCGGCGCGAAGGCGGCACGCTGTTCTCGGCGAGCGGCAAGGCCGACGACTCGAGCGCCGCGCCGCAGGTGCGCAGCGGCATGCTCGAGGCCAGCAACGTCAACGTCGTGCGCGGCGTCGTCGACCTCGTGAAAGTGTCACGAGCGTACGAGTCGCTGATGCGCGTGATCCAGGGCTACCACGATGTCGAGAGCCGCGCGGCGCGCGACCTCGGCGGACCGAAGTAAGGAGACACCATGTTTCGCTCCCTCGCCACCGCCGCTTCCGGCATGGAAGCCCAGCAGACCAAGCTCGACGTCACCGCGAACAACATCGCGAACGTCTCGACGAACGGGTTCAAGAAGGGCCGCGCCGAGTTCGCGGACCTCATGTACCAGACCGTCCGTAGCGCCGGCAGCTCGACGGGGACCGGCACGTCCGCACCCGACGCGACGGAGATCGGTCTCGGCACCCGCCTGACCGCGACGTCGCGCGAGCTCGGCCAGGGCGAGCTCCACACGACGGGCAACCCGCTCGACGTCGCCGTCGAAGGTCACGGCTACCTGCCGGTGACGATGCCGAGCGGCGAGACGGCGTACACGCGCAACGGTGCGCTGCACATGAGCGCCGAGGGTCGCCTCGTCAACAGCGAGGGCTACGCGATCGCCGGCGACATCACGATCCCGAGCGACGCGCAGACCGTGACGATCGGTGCCGACGGCACCGTCTCGGCGACGATGCCCGGCGAGAGCCAGCCCGTCGAGCTCGGCCAGATCCAGCTCGCGATGTTCGCGAACCCCGGTGGCCTCGCCGCGCAGGGCGGCACGCTGTTCCGCGAGACCAGCGCGTCGGGTACCGCGGTGCTCGGCTCGCCCGGAGACGGCGGCGCCGGCACGATCCGCCAGGGCATGCTCGAGGTGTCCAACGTCAACGTCGTCGAGGAGATGATCGATCTCATCTCGGGCCAGCGCGCCTACGAGATCAACTCGCGCGTCATCAAGGCGGCCGACGAGATGCTCGGCCAGACGGCGCAGCTGCGATGAAGTCCGTCGCAGCGCTCCTCCTCCTGGTCGCCACCGCGAGCGCTGCCCCCGTCGACGAGACGGTGCGCGCGCAGCTCTTGCCCGCGCTCCCCGCCGACACCGACGTCGCGAAGGTCTACCTCCCGGCGAACCTCGCGAAGCTCGATGTCGATCCCGCCGACGTCATCGTCGAGCTGCCGCGAGAGCTGCGCGTCGGCCGCCGCAGCGTCAAGGTCACCGTGCGCGGTCAGCGTGCGGTGTTCGTTCCCGTTTCGGTCGCGCAGCTCGCCGACGTCGCGATCGCGGAGCACCCGCTCGCGGTCGGCGACACGATCACCGCCGCCGATGTCCGCATCGAGACGCGAGCTGTCGAGGGCACCGCGCTCGCGAACGGTACCGCCGTCGTCGGCAGCAAGGTCGCGAAGGCGGTCGCCGCCGGCACCGCGATCGCCCCCGGCGACATCACGTTGCCGCCGCCGCTGCCGCGCGGCACGCAGGTCGCGGTCGAGATCCGGCGCGGTCGCGTGACGATCCGCGGCGCCGGCACGCTCGAGCTCGTCGCGCGTCCAGGTGAGAGCGCCACGGTGCGGCTCGCACAGACGAAGACGATCGTGCGGGGCACGCTGGTTGCACCAGCGACCGTCGTCGTCGGAGAACTGCCATGAAACGCATCACCGCCATCCTCCTGCTCGCCGGCTTCTCGGCCGGCTGCGCGTCGCACATCGCGCCCTACAAGCCGAAGCACCGCCGCTTCGATGCCGGCGAGTTCGGCACCCGATCTGCCCCGCAAAACGGCAGCTTGTACGCCGAAGGCCAGGCCGGCCTGTTCGAAGATCCGGTCGCCGGCCGCGTCGGCGACATCCTCGTGATCCGCATCGACGAGAAGGATCTCGCGAGCCACCAGGCGGATACCAAGCTCGACAAATCTGACGACACCAGCTACGGCGTCCCTGCCGCGTTCGGCTTCGTCGCCGCGCTGAAGGCGAAGTATCCCGACGTCGACCCCGCGAAGCTGTTCGCGACGACGTCCTCCCAGAAGTTCTCCGGCAACGGTGCCGTCTCGCGGCAGAGCCAGGTGCACGCGACGCTGCCCGTTCGCGTCCGCGAGATCCTGCCGAGCGGTGACCTCTTCATCGAGGGCACGAAGGTCGTGATGGTCGGCGCCGAGGAGAAGCACATCTACCTCTCCGGCATCGTCCGCCGCATCGACATCGCCGACGACAACTCGGTCTCGTCGTCGCGGATCGCCGACGCGGAGATCGAGTACACGGGCCGCGGCGATGTCAGCGACACGCAGCGCCGCGGCTGGGCAAGCCGGGCCATCTCGAAGATCTGGCCGTTCTAGGAGCCCCCATGCGCAACGCCCTCATCTCCATCGCCGTCGTGCTCGGTCTCTCCAGCGGGACCGCGCACGCCGACCGCATCAAGGACCTCGCCACGATCGGCGGCGTCCGCGACAACCACCTGACCGGGTTCGGCATCGTCGTCGGCCTCGACGGTACCGGCGACGACGCGCGCTCGCCGATGGTGAAGGGCGCGCTGACGAAGATGCTGAAGAAGCTCGGCGTGACGATCGATCCGACGGACCTCAAGGCGAAGAACGTCGCCGCCGTCATGATCACCGCCGAGCTGCCGCCGTTCGCGAAGCCCGGCATGACGCTCGACATCACCGTGAGCTCGGCGGGCAACGCGAAGAGCCTGTCGGGCGGCACGCTGCTCGCCGCGCCGCTCAAGGGCGCCGATGCGCGGACGTGGGCGATCGCGCAGGGCTCGCTGTCGGTCGGCGGATTCGTCGCCGAGGGCGGCAGCGGGACGACCGCGAAGAAGAACCACACGCTCGTCGGCATCCTGCCCGGCGGCGCGATCGTCGAGGCAAGCGCCCCGACGGTGATGCCGCAGAAGCAGATCTCGTTCGTGCTGAAGCAGCCGGACTTCACGACCGCCACCCGCATGCGCGATGCGATCGTCGCATCGCTCGGCCCCAACGCCGCGCGCGTCAACGACGCCGCGACCATCGTCGTGCCGATCGCGAAGGACACCGACGTCAACGGACTGATCGCGAAGCTCGAGGCGGTCGAGGTCGAGCCCGACCTCAAGGCGAAGGTCATCGTCGACGAGCGCACCGGCACGATCGTCATCGGCGAGGCCGTCGCGCTGCGCACCGCGGCGATCACGTTCGGGGCACTGACGATCGAGATCGACGAGACGCCGACCGTCTCGCAACCCGAGGCGCCGCTCGGCAAGGGCTCGACGAAGATCGTCCCGCGCACCGACATGAAGATCCACGAGGGCGACAACCCGATCCGCGTCATCAACAAGGCCGCGACCGTCGGCGACGTCGCCGCCGCGCTCGCCGCGCTCGGCGCCAAGCCGCGCGACCTCGTCGCGATCCTCCGTGCGCTCAAGGCGTCGGGTGCGCTGCGCGCCGACCTGGAGACGATGTGACCGCGATCCCCAAGCTCGGCGTCCAGCCGACGCAGGCCGAGCCGGCCCAGCAGGCAAGAGCCGCCGCGAAACAGCTCGAGGCGTTCTTCCTCCGCCAGCTACTCGCCGAGGCGCGCCCGCAGGGCGGCGGCGGCATCGACAGCGGCTTCGCCGGCGACACGTTCAAGCAGATGCTCGACGAGGCGCTCGCCGACAAGATGTCGAACGCCGGTGGCCTCGGCCTGGCCTCGATGTTCGAGAGGCAGCTCGATCCAGATGCGCTCGCCAGGCTCCCCGCGATGCACGGCAATGCGATCGCGAACGCGGCCGCGCCGCACCAGGGCGAAGTCCCGCGCGCGATGGCGATGCCGCCCTCGACGATCGACGAGCTCGGCCCCGCGCTGAACGGTGCACCGCGCTTCGCGCTGCCCGTGATCGGCCGCGCGAGCTCGGGCTACGGCGAGCGCGTCGATCCGATCAATCACACGAAGAGCATCCACCCCGGCTTCGACCTCGCGGCGCCGACCGGCACGCGCGTCGGCGCCGCCGCCGCGGGCGAGATCGTGCACGCGGGCCCCGCCGGCACCTACGGCAACCTCGTCACCGTCCGCCACGCCGACGGGTTCGAGACCCGCTACGCCCACCTCTCGAAGGTCGACGTCAAGAAGGGTGACCGGGTCGAGGCCGGCCAGGATCTGGGCGAGGTCGGCTCGACCGGACACTCCACCGGACCCCACCTGCACTTCGAAATCCGTAAGGAAGGCAAGGCGTTGGACCCGAAGCCCTACCTGCCCCTTAACCCTCACGGAAAGCGGGCGACCCCCTGAAGTAAGACGCCATGCGTATCGACCCCAAACTCACCACCGTCACCCCCGTCGCCCTCAAGACCGCGCGCGATCAGGTCGCGCCTCAGGGCTCCGGCTCAGAAGCCGGACCCCTCGGAACGATGACACGGGGCCGCGAGGACCGCGCGGCGGTCGTCGAGCTCTCGACCGCGGGTGCCGCGGTCGCGGATGCACGGCCCGCCGACCCGGGCGAGAAGGTCGCGCGCCTGCGCGAGCTGATCGACCGCGGCGAGTACAAGGTCGATCTCGACCTGCTCGCGCAGCGTCTCGTCGAGGACGGATTCGGAGTCCCCTCGTGACCGACACGGTGCTCGACGATCTCCGCCAGACCGGCGAAGAGCTGCGCGTCCTGTTCGCGGAGGAGCGCACCGCGATCAGCGCGCTCGATCACGCCAAGCTCGAGGAGCTCGCGCTCCGCAAGCAGGACATCGCCGTGCGGCTCGAGAAGCTGCGCGCGCAGGTGTCGCTTCAAGATCCACTCGTCCGCGATCTGTTCGCGGCGATTCGTGTCGAGGCCCGCGCGACCGCGCTCCTCGCCGCCACCGCGACGCAGGCGGTCCGCGCGCTGCTCGGCTATGCGCCGGCCAACGCCTACGACCGCCGCGCACGCCAGATGTCCGCCAGCCCGGGTCGCGTCCTCGCGACGTACTGAACCATGTCCGACCTGCTCTCCCTCCTCTCGCTCGGTTCCGCCGGTATCGCCGCGCAGAACACCGGCGTGGGCGTCGCGAGCAACAACGTCGCGAACGTCAACACGGCCGGCTACTCGCGCCAGCGCGTCGACCTCGAGGCGCTCGTCGGGATGCCGCTCGTCGGTGGCGTCCGCTCCGGCTCGCCCGATCGCCTCCAGGACAACATCCTCGCCGGCCGCATCCGCGTCGCGAACGGCTCGCTGTCGATGTCGACGGCGTCGGCCGACGCGCTCTCGGATCTCGAGCAGCGCCTCACCAGCGGCGCGAGCCTCGGCGAGCAGCTCTCGACGATGTTCAAGCGCTTCGGCGAGGCCGCCGCGGCGCCGACCGATCCGATCCAGCGCCAGTCCGTGGTCGCGTCGATCGAGAGCCTGGTCGAGGGCATTCACCAGCGCGCCGCCGAGCTCGACTCTGCCAAGGCCGAGCTCGACACGCGCATCAAGGACAACGCGAAGCAGGCGACCGAGCTCGCGAAGCGCCTCGCCGACGCGAACCGCTCGGTCGCGAAGTCGAACGACCCGGTGATGCGCGACCAGCGCGACCAGCTCGCATCGCAGCTGTCGTCGCTCGTCGGCGGCAGCGCCCGCATCGACGCCGACGGCCAGATGCGCTTCGTCCTCGACGGCGGCGCCGTCCTCGTCGACGGCACGCACGCGTCCGCGCTCGAGGCGACGCCCGATCCCACGACCGGCGACACCTCGCTCTCTGTCGTCGACGGCAGCGCTCGCCGCGACGTCACCTCCGCGATCCGCGGCGGCACGATCGGCGCACAGCTCGGCGTCCGCGACGGCGACCTGGCGAAGGCGCGCACCGCGCTCGACCAGCTCGCCTACGACGTCGTCCAGTCGACCAACTCCGTCCACTCCGCGAACGCGGGGCTCGACGGAGTGTCTGGACGCAACCTGTTCGGTGCGCTCGGCGGTGTCGCCGGCGCCGCGAGCGCGATCTCGATCGACCCCGCGATCGCGGCCGATCCGTCGAAGCTCGCGCTCGCCGCGGCCGGCGGCGGTCCCGGCAGCAACGCCGGCGCGCTCGCGCTGTTCCAGCTCGCGAGCCAGTCGGTCGCCGCCGGCGGCAAGACGCTCGGTAACGCCG
>JAEWJO010000584.1 GCA_023386455.1 Pseudomonadota bacterium
GGCCCGCGAACGCGCGGACCGCGGCCGCAAGCGCGGCTCCGAGCGCGCCGATCGCGACGGCGACGTGCGGCGGCTCGGCTGCGAGCAGCGCCAGGCCGACGCAGACCGCCGCGAGCACGGGGATCGCGATCCAGGTCCTGCTGGCGGCCACCTACCGACGCTAGGAGATCCGGGGCACCCGGGCAAAATAACGACCACGGCTCGAGGACTACTCGGTCGGCTTCACCTCGCGGGTCACGAGCCAGGCCAGGACGAGGCCCGGAATCGCCATCAGCGCGGTGCTCGCGAAGAAGCCCGTCCAGCCGGCGCCGCGGACCACGTCGTCCGCGAGCGGGCCGAACACGCGCTGGCCGACCGAGGACAGGGAGGTGAGCAGTGCGAACTGGGTCGCGCTGACCGCGGGAGAGCACACGGCCATGAGGACGGCGAGGAACGCCGCGGTCCCGAGCGCGGTCGACGCGTAGTCGACGCCGATCGCGATCGAGAACACGGTCAGGTCGTGGCCGACGAACGCGAGCCACATGTAGAGGAGGTTCGTGATCGCGGCGAGCACGCCGAAAGCGACCAGCATCTTGCGCAGGCCGAACCGCGCGACGAGGCCGCCCGCGGCGAGCCCGCCGACGAGCGTGCCGAGGAAGCCGACGCCCTTCGTCACGACGCCGATGCTCGTCAGCGAGAACGCGGCGTCGGAGTGGAGGAAGTCGATGAGGACCGCCTGCGCGAAGTAGTCGCCGAACCGGTAGAGCGCGGCGAACAGGAGGACGATCGCGGTCGCGCGCCAGCCGAGACGCGAGCCGAGCTCGCTGAACGGCTCGACGATCGCCCTCACCAGCGAGCGCGGCGGCGCCTCGGTGATCGCCGGCTCCTCGGCGAGCAGCGTGCCGACGACGCCGATCGCCATGCCCGCCGCCATGATCGCGTAGATCACGCGCCAGGGCATGTGATCCGCCATGACGAGTGCGAGCGTGCCGGCGACGACCAGCGCCGCGCGATAGCCGAGCACGTACATCGCCGATCCGGCGGCGCGCTCGTGCGGCGCGAGCAGATCGGCCTTGTACGCGTCGATGACGATGTCCTGCGAGGCCGACAGAAACGCGACGACGATCGCCGCGCCCGCGAGCCATAGCGGGTTGCCGAGCGGATCGATCGCGCCCATGACCGCGATCGCGACGACGAGCGCGAGCTGGAGCGCGAGGCACCAGCCGCGGCGGCGGCCGAGAAACGGCAGCCGGAACCGATCGAGCAGGGGAGCCCACGCGAACTTGAGCGTGTACGCGAGGCCGACCAGCGAGAGATCGGCGATCCGGCCGAGGTCGACGCCGAGCGAGCTCATCCAGGCCTGGAGCGTCGTGCCGGTCAGAAGGCTCGGCAGGCCCGACGAGAACCCGAACAGGAACAGGACCGCCATTCGCTTCGAGCGAAAGACGTCGAGAAAACCGCCCTGCGGGGTTGCTGCGGGCATCGGCGATTCTTGCAGTCTCACGACCGTGCCATGTGACGCATGGACGGGTAAGATTTTGGCCGCTCGCAGGTCGTATCCAACGTGTCAGCCCGTAGAACAGCGAAGCTCGCGCGCCTATTGCGCTGGCCAGGTCCGAGCGTCGCCGCCGCGAGCGCCGGTGCGCTTGCCGCCGGCCTCTGGGAAGCGGCCGGGCTCGACGGCCTGGCGATCGGCGCGGCCGCCGGGTTCGTCGCGATCGTCTCGCTGCCGATCCTGTTCGCGCTCAGCGTGATCGGTCGCGGCCTCTGGGTGGCGTGGCGGCCCGCCGAGCTCGGGCTCGTCGATGGCGACGGCCGCGCGCCTCGCCTCGCCGGCTGGATCGCGACGCTGTGGGTGTCCGCGCTCGTGCTCGCGTGGAGCCTGTTCCAGGGCACGTGGGTGCTCGCCGCGTGGACCGCGTTCAAGCCGTTCACCCTGTCGTTCGCGTTGCCGATGATCGGGGTCACGGCCCTCGTCGTGCTCGTCGCGGTCTCGCGCCCGCTCGCGCGCGCCATGACGTGGCTGTTCGACCGGCTCGACCGGCGCGTGCGCGTCACGCCGCGGCGGATCGCGATCACGATCGCGGTCCTCACGGTCACGGCGATCCTGGTCATCTGGAACGTCATGCTGAAGCACCGGATCGGCACGCTCGATCTCACGGTGCTCTACCCGCCCGTCATCGCGCTGGTCGCGCTCGTCGCCGTCCACGCGCTGTGGGGCCGGTTCGGCCGCGCGCGCCGCGCCGTCGGCTACGCGCTCACCGGCGCCGTGCTCGGGACGATCGCGATCGCCGCGTTCGCCTGGCGTGCCGAGCCGAGCCTGACCCTGGCGATCTGGGGCGAGCGGCCGCTCGCGGGCCTCGCGATCGACAAGCTCCTGGACCTCGACTCGATCCGTGCGCGCGTCTCGCTCGCCGAGTTCCGGCCGAACGCGAAGCCGGGCTCGCAGCATCCCGACATCATCCTCATCACGATCGATACCGTGCGCGCCGATCACACGCCGCCCTACGGCGGCTCGGCCGAGATGCCGCTCTTGCGCGAGCTCGGCGTCCGTGGCGCCGTGTTCGACTGGGCATTCGCGCCGAGCAACGTGACGCGCCGCTCGATCCCGTCGATGGCGACCGGCCTCGCACCGAACCGCGTCCGCGGCCGTGTCGTCGGCTGGGCACTGCGCGTCGATCCGCGCCACGTCGTCGTCGCCGAGCGCCTGCAGGCCGGCGGCTACGACACCGCGGGCTTTGTCTGCTGCTACGGGTTCTGGGGAGCGGACTTCCGCACCGGCCTGCAGCGCGGCCTCCAGCACCTCGAGATCGAGCCGAACGGCATGAAGCTCGCGAAGCAGGCGCGCGCATGGCTCGAGGCGCGCGAGAAGACGGGCGCCGGCAAGCCGCTGTTCCTGTGGATGCACATCCTCGAGCCGCACAACTGGCTGCAGGGCTCCGCGCCCGCGAGTGACGAGGAGCGCCGCCGCCTCTACGACCGCGCGCTCACCGCCGCCGACGCGATGATGGTCGAGACGCTCGGTGCGTTCTCGACGCGTCCGCCCGAGCGCGCACCGATCGTGATCGTCAGCGCCGATCACGGCGAGGGCCTCGGCGATCACAACCAGCCGTATCACTCGACCGACCTCTACAACTCGCAGATCCGCGTGCCGCTCGTGATCGCGGGTCCCGGCATCAAGCCAGGCCACATCGGCGAGACCGTCAGCCTCACCGACCTCGCGCCGAGCATCCTCGAGCTCGCCGGGTTCGAGGTCCCGCACACCGCGAGCATGGACGGCAAGTCGTTCGCCGAGCTCGCGACCGGCGCGCGCGCCTCGCGCGAGGATGGCGGCGTCGCGTTCTCCGCGATGATCAAGGACCGCAGCAATCCCGGCGGTGTCAACGCGATCGTCCGCGGCGGCTGGAAGCTGATCGACACCGGCACCTCCGTCGAGCTCTACCGGCTCCCCGACGATCCCGGCGAGAAGACGAACATGGCGACCGCGAAGCCGCAGGTGCTCGACGAGCTGAAGAAGCTGCTCCGCGAGCACGTCGAGGCCGGGTCGCGCTCGCCGTTCGACTGAGTCGTCGCCGGCTCCTGGCGATCAGGCGAGCCGCGCCAGATCGGTCTGGACGAGCAGGTACGTCAGGCGCAGCAGGTTGAGCCGCGCCTCCGGCGAGCGCACGCGGCCCGCGAGATCGCCGAGGCGCGTGCGGCCGTCGAGCAGGCTGTAGACGCGCAGCAGCGCCTCACCGAGGCCGAACTGCGCGAGCTCGGAGTCCGGTTGATGCTCGCGCGTCACGAACGTCTTGAGGTTCGCCTGCAGCCACTCGTCGACGAGCGACTCCGCGAGCTGCGCGGCGCCTGCACCGATCACGCGAAACGCGTCGAGGTGGAGCGAGCGCGCCTTGAACGGGTTCTGCTGGCGCGGCGTCCACGTGTAGCGGCCCTTCTGCCACGAGAACGCCTCCATCAGCTTGGCCGCGACCTGCTTCGCGAGCAGGCGATACGCCTCGAGCGGATCGAGGAGATCGAGCCCGACGAGCGTGTCGGCGAGCCGGCCGCCGAAGTGGTGCATCACGGAGACCGCGCGCTGCAGCGCCTGCGGCGACAGCGCCTTCTGCTCGAGCAGGAAGTTACCGAGCCGCTCGCTCTCGACGTTGGAGTTCACGAACTGCGGCTGGCCGTCGGCGAAGTACGCTTCCTTCAGCACACCGGCGCGGCCCTCGAGCGCGAGCATGCCGGTGCCCTTCGTCTTCGCGAGGCGATAGACGACGCGGAGGACCGGATGCTCCTTGAGGTCGCCGACCTCGCGTGGTCCGGAGCCCTGCTCGCGCGGCGGCTCCGGCATGACGTCGTCGTCGCTGACCGTCATCACGCCGCTCGAGCCCTCGACGCCGAGCTCGCCCTCGGGAATCGCGGCCTCGCCGCCGGAGATGAACTCGGCGCGGGCGACCTTCGCCTCGGCCTCGGCCTGCGCCATGTGCATGCGGGTCATCGGACCGGAGAGGCCCGACGGTCCCTCCATGCCCGCGACGTCCTGTGCCGCGACGTTGCGAGACTCGAGCTCGGCGGTCGGCGAGTTGATGACGCGACCGATCAGCATCGCGAGGTCTCGCGACGTCACGCGCGTCGTGCGCCGGATCCACTCGTCGAGTGCGTCGCGGAACTGCGCGGCCGTCTGCCAGCGATCCTCGGGACGACGCTGGAGCGCCCGCACCGTCAACACGCGGAGCTCGACCGGAAACTCCGACGCGTACTTGTGGAGACGATCGAGGCGCGCGTCGCGCACCATCAGCAGGATGTCGAGGTCGTTCGTCGACGTGAACAGCCGGCGCGCCATCACCATCTCGGCGAGCAGGATGCCGACGGAGAACAGATCGCTGCGACCGTCGACCTCGGCGCCCGAGACCTGCTCGGGAGACATGTAGCCGTACTTGCCCTTCAGCGTGCCGGCCTCGGTCTTGTGCTGGCGCTCGGCGGCGCGCGCGATCCCGAAGTCGGTCAGCTTGACGTCACCGCGCCACGACAGCAGCACGTTGCCCGGCGAGATGTCGCGATGGACGATCCTCAGCGCCCTGCCCTGCACGTCGAGCGCGTTGTGCGCGTAGTCGAGCGCATCGAGGACGGCGCTCGCGATCAATGCCGCGAGATCGGGCGGCAGCCGGATCTGCGCCCGCGCGCACTCGCGGAGCAGCGCGAGCACGTCGAGGCCGTCGACATACTGCATCGCGATGTACGGCGTGTCGGCATCGGTGCCGAGCTCGAACACGGAGACGATGTGCTTGTGATCGAGCTGCGCGGTGATCCGTGCCTCGTCGATGAACATGTCGACGAACGACTTGTCGCCGGCGAGGTGCGGCAGGATCTTCTTGATCGCGACCAGCTTCTCGAAGCCGAGCTGACCCTGGAGCTGGGCCTTGAACAGCTCGGCCATGCCGCCGACCGCGACGCGATCGAGGATCTGATACCTCCCGATCTGCTTGGGGGTCGTGCCGCTGGTCACGGGGTCCTCATCATAACAGCCGAGAGGGAGCCAGTCTGGCAGCTTTGCCGTCGGAAGGCTACGCTGGTGACATCGCTCGCGAGACCTCTCGCAGCCGGGTCACGGCGCGGCCGAGTCGTGCGAGATCAGCGGTATCCCCCGCCCTCGCCGCCAGCCGCGCCATCCCCGCTTCGAGGGTCGCCACCGACGCCAGCATGCTGTCCTCCAGCGTGCGCAGCGCGCCGAGGATCGCGGCCAGCTGCTCCGCCTGCCGCGTGACCTCCTGGATCGCGATCGCGAGCGACTCGGTCTTCATCCGAAACTCGCGCGCGAGCTGGACCGACATGATGAGGGCGAGCGCGACGAGACCGTACTCGCCGACGTAGGGCCAGCTCGCGCCCTTCACGTCGCGGAGGATGTCTGCACCATTCGCCACGCCGATGAGCACGAGCGAGATCGCGAGCGCGGTCGCGCGCTGGGTCTTGCCGCGCCGAAATAGCACCACGGTCAGCCCGAGCGAGATCGCCTGCAGCGCCAACATGTACGAGGCGTACGCGACCTGGAGCGTCGACATCGGCTGCGCCGCCAGCGTCGTGTACCGCCGGCCGAACAGGTGCCCACGCAGGAGCGCCGGCCGCCCGTTGAACGAGAGTCCATACGGCGCGATGAGGTTCTCGACGAAGAACACGGCGAGCACACCGGCGAGCACGACCATCAGCCAGCGCGGCGGCCTCACGCCGGCGTACGCCGGGATGAACACGAGCGCGCAGGCGCAGAAGCCATGGGCGGCGAACACCTGCCGCCGGACCGCGGTGGTCGCCGCGTCGAGCGTGTCCGCGCCGGCGAGCACGGTCTCGAAGTAGAGGAACACCGCGAGCAGCGCCATCATGCCGGCGAACGCGAGGTACGTGAGATCGATCGGCCGGCGGAGCGCGAGCGAGGCGTACAGGATAGCGGCGCCCATCGAGAGTCCGAGCGATGCCCAGAGCATGCCGGTCATCCGTTCGCCTCGGCGTCTCTGCGTGCTGCAGTCGATGCGACCCGTCGCCCGAGCGCGGTCAGCTTGCGAACCGCTCCGCGCAGATCGTCGACGATCGCTCGTTCCTCGCCCCGCTCCGCGGGCTGGATCGCGAGTCCGAGCTCGAGCGTCTGCAGCGGCGTGTTCAGCCGGTCGCGGACGCGGACCGTCAGCTCGATTGCCCGGGCGAGCTCCGCGGTCTGCTCCTCGACCTGGGCGAGCGCCGAGCGCAGCCCGTCTTCGACCTCGCGATAGTCGAGCGCGAGCTGGATCGTCATGATGACACCCCACGACGCCATCCCGAACTCGGCGACGTACGGCCACGACGCTCCGATCACGTCGCGCACGACGTCGGCGAGGTGGTGCAGCAGGAGGATCGCGACCGAGAGCACCAGCGTGATCCCCCGCCGCCGGTCGCCTCGCAGGATCACCTTGACGGCGCACACGACCGCGACCACGCCGATCACGGCGACGAACGCGGCGTGCGCGTACTGCAGCGGACCGAGCGAGGCTGCGACGACCGTGAAGTACGGCTCGTCGAACAACGTCGTCGGCTCGACGCGCGGTGGACCGGAGAACCACACACCGTAGGCGCTGACCAGGTTGATGAAGAAGAACGCGCCGAGCAGCGTCCAGAGCGCGCCGCGCAGCCAGCGCGGCAACAGCACGTGCGTGTATGCCGGGACGAATACGATGATGCCGGCGAGGAACCCATGCGCGGCGAGGACCTCGAGGCGGATGATCTCGACCGACTCCGCCGGCGTCGCACCCGCGTAGAGCAGGCGCTCGAGATAGAGGTACGCCGCGACGAACGCCATGATCCATGCGAACGACAGGTACGTGCGGCTGAGCGGTCGAGTGAGGCCGAGCACGCCGTTCAGGAGCGCCGCTCCCACCGAGATGCCGAACGCCGCCCACAGCGGACCGCTCATCGTCAGCTCACTTGACCGGCGCCTCGACGAGGCGTGCGAGCTCGGGAAACGTGAGCGGCTTCGCCGCGATCTGGGCACCGGCGAGGCTTGCCGCCTGCTGGACCTGCGGATCGTTGGCAGCGTGCCCGGTCAGGAACACGATCTTGCCTGCGAACTGCTCGTGACCGAGCCACTCGTGCACGTTCACACCGCTCGGCTCGTCCGCGCCGAGGTTGATATCGAGGATCGCGAGCCGGCACGCGAGCACCGCTTCTCGCTGCTCCTCGACCTGGCTCAGCGACCCCGCGGTGACGACATTGCGGATGCCGATGCGGCCGAGCGAGATCTGCATCAGCTCGCGGAGGTCAGGATCGTCGTCGACGAAGAGCACCGGTTCGAGCACGATCGAGTCTAGCGCCGAGCGCGCGAGAGGAACCCATGCCGGCACGACGTACGCTACGTACGTCGATCGCGTGGCGGCAATCCACGCAGCAGCGCCGGCTCGCGACCTGCATCCCCTGGACTCGATGTTCACGGATCGGTCGGAGCATCCCGCTCGGCCGCACACAATTCGCTGGTTCGTCCATCGGTATCTCGACGAGATCCTCGACGAGTGGATCTCCGTCGTCCGCGAGC
>JAEWJO010000616.1 GCA_023386455.1 Pseudomonadota bacterium
ATCTCGTGCTGCCGCCCGACACCCAGGCGCAGCCGACGACCGGGTTCGTGCCGGTGCGCTCGGCGACCTACAACGTGCACGCGCTCCTTCGCGTGATCCCGAAGAACCGCAGCTCCGAGGCGATCGCGAGCGCGCTCGAGCTCGTGTCGCGGCTGCACATCCATCCGCTGTCGACCGCACGGCCCGCGCGCGCGCCGAAGCTCATCGATCTGGCCGACAAGCCGTTCGACGCGCTGCCGCGCTACGACGCGAGCTTCTATCGCTCGCTCGCACGGATGGTCGGCGAGGAACCGACGAAGCTGCAGGACCTCGCGATGATGTCGCAGCTCCACTCGCTCGGAATCGGCGACGGCACGCCGTACCGGCCGACGGCGCAGCTGACCGAGATCATGCAGCGTGCGATCGCCGAGGCGCACGACTACATGGTGGAGGGCTTCCGGACCGATGGTGTCCGGTGGTGGCCGCAGCGGCGCTGGCAGTTCCTCGTCGCCGACGACATCGTCAAGTCGAAGGCGACGTTCCGGCTCGGCGCGCGGATCCTCGTCGACGAGCGCGCGTTCATGTTCTTCGGCGCGTTCGGGCCGACGAAGAATCCCTCGCCGCACCTCTACGTGAAGACGTTCGAGGACGCGAACGGCGCCGAGCTCGACGGCTCGCACACGTACCGGCTGCAGGTCCCGCCGGACGTGCCGACGACGCAGTTCTGGTCGGTGTCGGCCTACGACAACCGCACCGCGGCTCCGATCCGCGAGGCCGCGGTCGTCGGCGTCGACTCGTACATGCCGAACCTGCGCCGCAATGCCGATGGCTCGGTCGATCTCTACATCGGACCGCAGCCGCCGAAGGGCGAGGAGACGAACTGGATCTCGAGCGCATCGGGCAAGCCGTTCTTTCTGATGTTCCGCAACTACGGCCCCGATCGCTCGGTGTTCACCCGGACCACGACCTGGGTCCTCGGCGATGTCGAACGCGTGACGTGACCCCACGAAATACCGAGCAGGTCGCCGCCGGCCCGTGGTAAGCGGGGGTCGTGCGATTCCAGCATCTGGCGTTGGCGATGGCTCTTCTCGGGGTGGCTGACGCGCGTGCAGAGGAGCGCGCCCAGGTCCGCGCGCGCCTCGTGGAGTCGATCAACAAGCGCGACACGCGTACGATCGAGTCGCTCGTCGCGTTCCCGCTGAGGGTCGAGAAGGTGCGGTTCGCGACCGACGCCTGCCGCAAGTTCTGGGGCGTCTCCGTGCTCGTGCGTGCGAGCGACCTGAACGCGCTCGTCGACTGTCTCGCGAGCCAGAAGGTCACCGCGCTGGCGTCGACCGCCACCGCGAGCGCGATCTTCGGTCCCGGGTTTCCGCTCGAGATCGCGTTCAACGCCGACGGCAAGGTCTTCGCGCTGATCTCGTCGTCGCCGCCGGGGACCAAGCCGCTGCGGATCGAGCCGTCGGCGTTCGCGTCCCACGTGACGAGCTTCACGCGCGCGATCGAGCCGTCGAAGGACACGCAACGAGCGCTCGACGCGCGCGGCGCGAAGGGTGTCCGCGCCGAGCTATCGCTATGCGTCGATGCCGAGGGTACGACGGTGCCGGTCGCGACCGTCGCGGATGCCGCGTTCAAGTCCTACGAGCAGGACGTCGTCAGCGCCGCGCGCGGCTGGAAGATCGAGCCGTTCGAGCTCGAGGGCAAGCCGCAGCTCGCATGCGCGACGTACATCGTCGGCTATCCGGCTGCTGCGCTCGAGCACCTGGTAGCGACGACCACGAGTCCGGCCAACGTCGACCCGAAGTCGCTCGAGTCGCTCCGCGTGCGTGGCTCGAAGGCGATCGCGCCCGATGACGCGACGAAGGCGAAGATCGCCGAGACGGCTTCGCGGAGGGTCGTCGGCTCCTTCAAGCTGTGCCTCGACGACAAGGGCGTTCCCCAGGCCGTGACCGTGCTGAAGCCGACCGGGTACGACGCCTACGACCGGAAGATCATGCGCGAGATGGCGAAGTGGGTCTACAAGCCCTACGTCGTCGTCGGCAGCGCGGTGCCGGTCTGCACGGCGGTCACGTTCATCTACTCGATCGAGGATCGCCAGCCGTGACCTCGCGGCCGCACCGCGATCTACACGGTCCGGCGCACGGCAGGCAGGCGGTAGGAGCCGTCGAGCAGCGGTGATGCGGGGCCGGCCATGCGCATGGTCAACGTGAACGGACCGGCGGGCGCCGGCAGCCAGTTCGTGACCTCGGCCGGCCGCTCGTGCTGGATCAGGATCCGCAGCGAACCGTCGCCGGTGACCCTCAGCCGGTCCGACATGCTGCCGAGCGAATATCGGCCGATCGCGTTCTCGACGAACCGCATGTCCTCGCCGTGGAGCGCGAGGTTCCAGAACGCGGCGACCGGCGGCAGCTGGCCGGCGGGGAAGTCGAGCGTGTACTTGTGCTCGCCGGTCAGCGCGTCGTCGGCGGCATCGATGCGGAGGCGGGCCGCGATCACCTCGGCGGCGAGCTCGGTGCCGGACGCGTGCTTCGCGAGCGCCGCGCGCAGTGCGAGGTCGTGCCCGGTGCGGCCGCTCGCGAGGATGTAGCGCCATCCGTTCGTCAGCTCGCCGGCGGCCTCCCACGTCTGGTCGATGATCTGCGAGGCCGCCTTTGCGGCGCGCGACAGACCGCGCAGGGTCGTCGGGTCGAGCTCGCGCCAGTCGAAGCCGGCGCCGGGCGTGAGCCCGATCGCGCGGAACGCGGCGACGAGCGAGTCGGTCGTGTCGGGGAGATAGCTCTGCAGCGCGTGGCCGAGGATCTCGAAGAACAGGAGGTCGGCGGGTCCGCGCAGCGCGGGCTCGCGAACCGGGGCGGGCTTCGGCGGTGGATAGCCGAGGCCGTCGCGGAGGTACGTCGAGAGCGGCAGGACGTGAAAGCCTCGCTGCGCGGCGAGTGCGGCGCCGTGATCGAAGTCGCCGGCGACGGCGATCCGGACCGTGACGATGCCCATCCGCGTGCGCGACGCGATGCGCGTCATCTCCGCGGGAGCCGCGCCGGCAAAGCCCGGTCCCGTGATGACGAAGTCGCCGGGCCGCGGACCCTTCATGCCGCCGATGTTCGCGATGACCTCGTCGAACGTGTCGTCGATCTGGACGAGGTACCAGCGAGGGTCCTGCAGGTACGGCACGTGGATCACGACGGGCTCGCGCGTGACGTCGAACATCGCGTACGACGCGATCGTCGCGTCGTCGGGAACCCCGTAGCCAGCGATGCCATCGCCCGGTCGCGTGTACCGGCGCAGCGTGTTGAGGCCGATCGCGCCGGCCTTGAGCCAGTCGGTCAGCGCGTTGCAGTGGCTGTAGAGCGGGAAGCCCCACAGGTACGCCTCGAGGCCGAGCGCGTAGCTGATCTCCTCGCGCGCCTGCTCGAGGGACATCATCGCGTCGGGCGAGACGAGGGGCCGCGCTTCCGGCGGGTGCTTCGAGTGGCCGTTCGTGGTCTTCGTCTGGATATCGGCCATCGGGCATCTCCTCTAGGGGGCCTGGAACACGGCCCGCCAGTCGCGCTTCATGTCGACGACGATCCACGAATGCGACGGTGCATCGGCGAGCCCGCGGTCGAGCGTGCTCACCTGGGCGTCGCGGTCGTACGCGAACTCGCGCTCCGCATCGGTATGGTGGAGCAGGAGACCGAGTCGCGGTCCGTCTCCGCTCGTCGTCCACTCGAGCATCTCGTAGTCGCCGTCGGAGTTGCCGAACGCGAGGATCGGGCGGCGTCCGATCGCCTCGTAGATCCCGACCGGCTTGCCTGCCTTGTCGTCGAGCAGATCGATCTGCGGCAGGCGGTAGAGCACCGGCCCGTCATCTGCCTTGCGGTACTCGAGCTTCACGCGGCTGCCGATCACCTGGGGCGGCGGCACGCCGTAGACGCGCTCCGACCACGGCCGGAGGAACTCGACGCCGCCACCGGTCACGATGTACGTCGAGAAGTTGTTCGCCCGCAGGTAGGTCAGGAGCTCGAGCATCGGCAGGTAGACGAGCTTCTGATACGGCCGGTCGAGCGCCGGGTGGCGCGCACTCTCGAACCACGCGGTGACGACCTTCGTGAATTCGTCGCTCGTGTTGTGGACGTGCGTCGCGGCCATCAGCTTCATCGCGCCCCGCTCGCCGGTTGCCGCGAGCGCCTTCATGTCGCCCTCGAGCACCGCCTTGAACGGCTGCTGGGACTTCCACTCCGGGTGAGCCGGCGCGAGCTCCCGCACGCGATCGAGCGCGAAGAAGAACTGGGTCGGGACCGGGCGCTCCACCCACAGCGTGCCGTCGTTGTCGAAGACCGCGACCCGCTCGCGCGGTGGCACGTAGTCCGGGCTGTCGGGCTTCGTGACGCGAGCGACGAACGCGATCAGCGCCGCCTTCACGTCGCCGTCGTTCCACGAGGGCAACGGGTCGACATCGATCGAGGACCGCGGCTCCGCGTGGACGACCGGGACCGGCGCACGCGCCTCGCTCCGTTCGTCGCACGCAGCGGCGCCGGCGACCAGCGGCAACATCGCGAGGCTCGGGATGCGCGTCATGACGATCACCTGATCGGTTGTGCGTCGGGAAACGTCCAGTGGCCGTTGAGGAGCTCGGCTCGAGGTCGATACAGCCGGACCAGGTAGTTCCAGCCGGGGGACACGGGCAGCCAGTTGATCTGCGGGTCCTCCGGTCTCTCGCCTCCGAACTGCACGACGATCGTTCCGTCGGCCGCGCGCTGCGCCGTCAGGTTATTGACCGTGTACAGGTTGTACGGGTTCGGCTCGAAGTAGCCCTGCGCGTTGTAGACGCTGACCGACCAGAACCCGTCGACGGGCACGTCCTTGACGACGAGCCGATACACGGTCTCGCCGTCGTTCTTGTCGGGGACGACGCCGACGTACATCGCGTCCTGACGCGGGTTGCCGCCGAACCCGGTCGCGGTGCCGATCAGGTGCCGGATCGGATCGACCTCGGTGCGCGAGCCGAACGCCCGCGCCGGTCCGCGCACGGTCGCGCCGAGCTGCAACAGCGCGTCGTGCACCTTCTTGCGACTGAGCGGATCCCAGTCGGGGAGCTCGAGGTGGCCGCGCTCCGCCTGCGCGACGCTGATCGAGTCCTGGAGCTGATGCACGACCTCGAGATCGGCAGGGTCGCTCGGGTCGACGAGGATCCGCACGATGCACAGCACGTATCGCGTGCCGAGATCGTGGCGGTTCAGGTAATAGGGACCGGAGGCGTAGACGACCTCGTGCGTGTACTGGTCCTCGTCGAGCACCTGCATCGACATGAAGCGGTTGCCCGGATCGGGCAGCGTGATCGTCACGGGCGCGGCGTCGAGATCGAACACGGCCGTCGAGTACAGCGTGTCGCGGTTGCTGCGGATCACGGTCTGCCGGTCGATCTCGACCAGCTGGCGGTGGTGCGCGAACGTCCCGAGCCCGCCTTCGTCGGCGAGCTTCTCGAAGTACATGTCGGTCTCGGCACGATTGAAGTTGTCTGGTGTGACGTGCTGCATGGGACCTCCGCTCAGATCGGCTGCGCCTCTGGGAACGCGAACGCGCCGTCGAGGATCTCGGCGCGCGGGCGGTAGAGCCGGACGATGTAGTTCCAGCCGGGCGTGATCGGCAGCCAGTTGACCTGCGGGTCATCGCCGTCGCCGCCGAACTGCACGACGATCGATCCATCGGGGCCGGTCGTCGCCGTCAGGTTGTTGACCGTGTACGCGTCGGCCGCGTTCGGCTCGAAGTAGCCGTCCGCATCGTAGACGCTGATCGACCAGAACCCATCGACGGGGACGTCGCGAACGGCGAGCCGATGGACCGTCTTGCCGTCGTTCTTCGCCGGCGTGACGTTCAGGTACATCGCGTCGGTCTCCGGGTTGCCGCCCCAGGCCATCGCGCTGCCGATCAGATGCCGGACCGGATCGACCTTGCTGCGCGGGCCGAACATGTGATGCGAGTCGGGAATCGTCTCGCCGAGCACGAGTAGCGCGTCGTGGACCTTCTTGCGGCTGACCGGATCCCAGTCGGGGACGACGAACAGACCCGGGCTCTTCTGCTTGACGGTGATCGCGTCCTGGAGCACGTGGACGCGCGCGAAGTCGTTCGGGTCGCGAGGATCGACGAGCGTCCGGATCGCGACGAGGACGTAGCGCGTTCCGATCTTCTCGCGCATCAGCGTGTAGCTGCCGGCGCCGTACACGACGGCGACCGCGTACTGATCTTCGTCGATCACCTGCATCGACATGAACCGCGGGCCAGCCTCGGGCAGCGTGATCGTCACCGGACCGGCATCGAGATCGAACACCGCCGCCGAGTACAGCGTGTCGCGGTTCGAACGTATGACGGTTTGCTGATCGATCGGCGCCAGCGTCCGGAAGTGCTCGAACGTACCGAGCCCACCCTCCTTCACGATGCTCTGGAAGTACATGTCTGTCTCGGCGCGATTGAAGTTGTCGGGGCTGACATGAACAGGCATGGCGGTCCTTTCCTGCAGCTTCGGCTGCAAGCACAGGGCCGCCACGTGGAACGCGCAACGACCAGCGCGCCCCACGCATTCGCATGGCGCTTGCTTCGTTCCCTCTACGCAGTTCGCTCGGACAAGGAGCCTGAATGCGCGAGGAAACCAAGACGCTTTCGATCGTAGGCGCCACCGTCGGGATCGTGTTCGCCGTCGTCGCGTCGCACGGATGTCACCGGGCGCGCGCTCCGGTTGCCTCCGACGCGTACGGCGCGCCACGAGGTATCGCGCGTACGACAGCGCACCGACGGTCGCGTGTCGCGTCGCGTACGGACGCGAGGGAGCGCGTTTCATCATGGCCGAGCTCGCCGCGGATCATCCGTTCTCGCTGACGCACGGTGGGCCGTTCTTTCGGCTGCTGCGGCGGATCCGGCTCGTCGCGCCGCGAGGCAGCATTCGCTGGTTCTGGCTCGTCCCGATCGCCTGGCTTCCGATCGTGATCGCCTCGGCCGTCCGGCTCATCTCGGGCGATCCGCTCGGCGCCGTGGTGCTCGATCCGAGCGTCCACGTGCGACTCCTCGTCTCGATGCCGCTCCTGCTGATCGCCGAGCGCCTGCTCGACGAGCGCGTCGAGCGCGTCACCTATGTCATGCGCACCGAGCGACTCGCCGACAGGACGCGGGTCGAGCGCATCCTCGCCGGCGCGGAGCGGCTGCGCGATTCATCGATCGTCGAGGCGGTGTTCGCGGTGCTCGTGGTCGCGCGCTCGCAGGCGATGCTGTGGGGCGGCGTCTCGCCGTTCGGGCTCGTGCACGGCATCGAGGACCTGCGCGGCGCGCCGGTCGAGACCCTGTGGTACGTCGGCTTCGGTCTACCGCTCCTCAACTTCCTGATGCTGCGCTGGCTGTGGCAGTGGTTGCTCTGGGTCTCGGTGCTCGTCCGGTTCGCGCGTCTGCCGCTCGACATCAACGGCATGCACCCGGACGGTGCCGCCGGGCTCAAGATCCTCAGCATGCCGACGAGCGCATTCGCGACGTTCGTCGCGAGCCTGACGTGCATCGCGTCGGCGACCTGGTCGGCGAAGATCCTCCGCGACGAGACGACGCTCCAGGCATTCATCCCGACGTTCGTCGTGATCACGCTCCTCGCCGTGGTGCTCGGATGCGGGCCATTGATGTTCACCTCGCCGCAGGTGTGTCGCGCGCGTCATCGCGACCTGTCGCGCTACCACGCGTTCGCGCACGAGTACGTCGAGCAGTTCCGCGCGACGTGGCTCGCGGGCGATCCGAGAGGAATGTCCATTCTCGGCCTCTCCGACATCCAGTCGCTCAACGACCTCGGTGGCTCGTACTCGACGACCGAGAGGACCAGCATGTTCCCGTTCGGCGTCCGGACGCTCGTGACGCTATGGATGGGCGTGCTCGTCCCCGTGCTGCCGGTCGTCCTGTCGTCGATGCCGATCACGGAGGTCGCCGAGCACCTCGGCAAGATGTTGCTCGGCGGTCTCCCTACGTAGAAAGGAGCGTCCACGTGGCATTCCAGGCTCTACCGTATGCGCTGGCCCTCGCGGTGAGCGCGGCTCCGATCCTTGCCGTCGTCCTGATCATGATCACGACGAGACCCCCGAAGGTCTCGGCCATGTTCCTCGCCGGCTGGTATCTCGGGATCCTCGCCGTCGCGACGGTGCTCGTCGCGTTCGTCGACCTGTCGCTGCGTCCGCGGCTACATCCGGTCGCCGCGGCGATCGTGCGCATCGTTCTCGGCTGTGTGCTCGCCGTGCTGGCGGTGCGGTCGTGGCGGAACCGCGACTCGGCGGAGAGCGGCTCGCTCGCCAGGCTGTCGACCTGGTCGGCCACGCGCGCGCTGGTGGTCGGACTCGGCCTGGGCGCGCTCAATCCGAAGAACCTCGCGTTCGTCGCATCGGGCGCGACGGTGATCACCGCGGTCTCGGCGTCGGTGCACCATCAGGTGACGTCGGTCGTGGTGTTCTCGCTCGTCGCGAGCGTCGGGATCGCCGTCCCCGTCCTGCTGCGGTTGTTCGGAGGGCCCGCGACGAACCGTGCGCTGCAGCGGGCCGCGGCATGGATGGCCGCGCGAGGAGCGCTCGTCGCCGGCGTCGTCCTCGCGTTGCTCGCCGCCGTCCTGATCGCGAAGGGCATCGCGGGACTTCGCTGAGGTCACGTCGAGGCCGGCTTCCCCGGGATCAGGCCCTCCTTGTCGAGCTCGCGGCTGACGACCTGCGTGACATCGTTGACCAGCTGCGTGAGCGAATCGGGGTCCGTCGACTTGCTGATTCCAGACCAGACCAGCCGGTTGCCGTTCAGCGAGTACGCGTTGACCTCGATGCGGACGACCGTCGTCGGCACGACATCGCCCCACGGATCGCCCCAGTAGTAGTCGAGCGTCGGCACGTACTCGAGCTGCGTCTCCTTGTCGACGAGGCGCATCGTGACGACGCCGTCGTAGCCGGCGGCGCGCAACGCAGCGAGCGCGCGGCCGCGATCGGCGAGGTCCTCGCCGCTGAGGATCGTGTAGGCGGGCGTCGCGCGGACTCCGTGCTGGCGGAGGTGCATCGCCAGGCGGTCCTCGGCGGTACGGCTGAGCGTCACGTTGCGCGACATGAGGAGCGTCACGACGTTCGTGAGCTCGCCCATCCGTGCATTCGGGGCGCGCCACGACTGTTCGATCGACGCGGTGCTGCCGCCACAGCTCGCGGCTGCGATCGCGACGACGACGCAGAGGAGGAGGTGCTGGAGTCTAGGCATAGGTCAGTCCTTGGTGGTGCTTGCGCTCGTGGTTCAGCCACAGGCTGAACGGCACGAACGCGAGCGTACGGATCACGATGTAGATTCCGATCAGGGAGAACGCCTCGAACGAGTAGCTCTGGGCCAGGATCGTGAGCGCGAGCATCGGATTGCCGAACGCGCCGGCAAACGCGATCGCGCTGCGCTCGCCGATCGGGCCGCGCGTCGACATGTACCCGAGCAGCGCGGAGCCGAGCGCGATGAGAAATGCGGCGATCGCCCCGCGCCCCGAGAGGTCGGACAGCGAGATCGGCCGCTTGACGATCACGGCGATCAGGATCGCGGCGACCCCGACGAGGAACAGCGCGTTGGCGACCTTGGCGAGCGGGGCCGCGAGGCGGGGGGCGAGGTGATGGACGATTCGCCCGAGCGCGAACGGGAGCAGCACCTTCGGGAGCACGACCGCCAGCTCGTCGCGTGGCGCGACCACGAGGTGGAGCGGCGTGAACTGCCTGAGCAGTGCCGCCCACGCGGGAGTCAGGACGACCGCGGTGAGCAGCGCCGCGATCAGTACGATCAACGCCGTATCCCGGTCGCCATGTGCCTTGTCGGATTTGCGCAGGAGCAGGGGCACACCGGGGCAGATTGCCATCACCATGAGCGTCGCTGCGTCGAGTGGCCCGGGGCGCAGCACGTAGAGGAGCGCGAGCGTCAGCAGCGGAACACCGATCCACACCGCCGCGAGCGCGCGCAGTGTCATCGTCCGTCGCGTCGTGACCATCTCGCGCAAGATCACGTGGCCCGTACGTAGACCGACGGACAGCATGAACAGTGCGATCGCGTGAGACGCCAGGAAGTGGCCGATACTCGCCAACATCACGAGCTCCGTGTGGAGTACTTCGCGAGGCTGCGAGCGATGTGCCACCGAGGTACGGGAATTGCTCTCGTGCTCGCTCCCAGGAGGAGCTCAGATGGCCAACAATCACGGCAGCAAGAAGCCGAACATCCTCGTCATCTTCGGTGACGACATCGGGATGTGGAATCTGTCCTGTTACTCGAGCGGGATGATGGGATACCGGACCCCCAACATCGATCGCCTCGCGAACGAAGGCATGCGTTTCACCGACTCGTACGGCGAGCAGAGCTGTACGGCCGGACGCGCGTCGTTCATCACCGGCCAGTCGGTGTTCCGGACCGGGCTGTCGAAGGTCGGGTTCCCCGGAGCCACCATCGGCCTCCAGGCCGAGGACGCGACGATGGCGGAGGTGCTGAAGCCGCTCGGCTACGCGACCGGACAGTTCGGCAAGAACCACTTCGGCGACCGCAACGAGTTCTTGCCGACGGTGCACGGCTTCGACGAGTTCTTCGGGAACCTGTACCACCTCAACGCCGAGGAGGACCCCGAAGATCCCGACTATCCCGACGCGAAGGACTTCCCCGAGTTCAACAAGCGATTCCGCCCGCGCGGTGTGATCAAGTCGTGGGCCCAGGACAAGGATGACACCTCCGACCAGGAGCGGTGGGGGCGAGTCGGCAAGCAGAAGATCGAGGACACCGGGCCGCTGACGAGCGAGCGCATGCAGACGTGCGACGACGAGTTCATCGCCGGTGCGAGCGACTTCATCAAGCGGCAGACGAGTGCGCACAAGCCCTGGTTCTGCTGGCTCAACACGACGCACATGCACTTCCGCACGCACACGAAGAAGTCGAGCGTCGGGCAGGCGGGCCGCTGGCAGTCGCGCTACCACGACACGATGGTCGATCACGACAAGAACATCGGCGAGATGCTGAAGCTCCTCGACGATCTCAAGATCGCGAACGACACGATCGTCATGTACACGACGGATAACGGGCCGCACATGAACAGCTGGCCCGACGGCGCGATGACGCCGTTCCGCAGCGAGAAGAACACGAACTGGGAGGGCGCCTACCGCGTCCCGATGGTCTTGCGCTGGCCGGGCAAGATCGCCGCGGGCTCCGTGTGCAACGAGATCGTCAGTCACCACGACTGGCTACCGACGTTCCTCGCGGCTGCCGGCGAGCCGCACATCATCGAGAAGCTGCGCAGTGGCCACCAGGCGAACGGCAAGACGTTCAGGAACCACATCGACGGCTACAACCTGCTGTCCCACCTGACGGGCCAGGCGCAGAAGGCGAAGTGGCCGCGCCAGGGCTTCATGTACTTCAACGACGACGGCGACATGGTCGCGTTGCGCGCCTACAACTGGAAGATGGTGTTCCTGGAGCAGCGCCGTCGAGGCACGCTCGAGGTGTGGGGCGAGCCGTTCACCGCGCTGCGTATCCCGAAGCTGTTCAACCTGCGCACCGATCCGTTCGAGCGCGCCGACGTCACGTCGAACACGTACTGGGACTGGTACCTGTCGAAGGCGTACATGATCATGGCAGGGCAGTCGATCGCGGCCGACTTCCTCTCGACGTTCAAGGAGTTCCCGCCACGCCAGAAGGCGGCCAGCTTCACGATCGATCAGATCATGAAGAAGATGGAAGACTCGCTGACGGCCGGACGCTAGGCCCGCTGCAACGGGGAGTCTCGTCTCATACGTGGTCGCGGTACTTTCGCGTGGACACGTAATCCGTAGACTGCGTGCGTGGTCGAGCTCCTCGACAACATCGACGTGCTCCGGGGCAAGGCGCTGTACCTGTCGACGCTGAGCCTTGCCGGCGTCAGGTTCGGCGAGCGCGGCCGCGAGATTCCGCGCAGCGCGATCGTCGAGGTCTCGGGCTCGCCGCTCGTCGCAGGCTCGTCGACCGGTACCTCGATCGCGCCGACGTACTGGGATGCCGCCGGCACCATCGTTCCGTTCGACGAGGTGATCGACTCGGTGCTCGACGGGGACGGCCTGATCCACCTCGAGTCCCAGGTCAGCTTCAAGATCGTGGCCGGCCGGATCATGGGCTTCTCGCTGTACGGGCCGCACCTCGCGGGCCTCGGCCATCCAAGGACGTACGACGACCTGATCGAGACGTTCGGCATCCCGGATCGAGAGCGCGAGCGGATCACGTTCGGCGATCTGATGGGCTACGACCTGTACTTCGAGGTCTCGCGCAAGCAGGTCTCGTGGGACGCGATCGATCACCGCGTGTATCTCGTGAATCTCGGCGACTACGCGTGGTAGCTCGCGCGAAACGTGCTGGTGCGCCAGGCCCGCACGGCATGTCGAGTGCAACTCGTGCCGGGCATGGACAGACACCTGAGATTTCGAAACTGGCGGTGGTGGACCGTCGCGCTGCGCGGGCTCGCGGCGATCACGTTCGGCATCCTCGCGCTCGTCGCGCCGGCGACGGCGTTTCTGTCACTCGTGATCCTGTTCGGCATCTTCGCGATCGCCGACGGCGTCCTCGCGTTCTCGCTCGGTGGCAGCGGCCTCGTGCCCAGGGGCGCGATGTACGGCCGCGGCATCGTCTCGATCCTCGCCGGCGTCCTCGCGCTCGTGCTGCCCCAGGTCACGGGGCTCATCCTGCTGATGCTCATCGCCGGCTGGGCCATCGTGTCCGGAATCTTCGAGATCGCGATGGCGATCCGGCTGCGTCATCAGATCGAGCACGAGTGGCTGCTCGGCATCGAGGGCGGGCTATCGATCGTCTTCGGCGTGATGCTGTTTCTCTCCCCGCTCGCCGGCGCGATCGTCCTTGGCCTCTGGGTCGGCATCTACGCGCTGATCCTCGGCGGCATGCTCGTCGCCACGGGCTTTCGCCTGCGCGCGTCCGAGCACGCGCACGCGGCTCCTGCCGCGGCATGACGAGCGCGCCGTGCGCGAGCGCCCGATCGCGCGCGGTCAGTGACCGAGGGCGCGCAGTGCGTCCTGCCGGTACGGCTTGAACCACTGCTCGTTGTAGACGACACGATCGATCTGCGCCTCGGCCTTGAACTTCGGGTTCTGCGCGAGCCTCTCGAGCCGCTTCAGCATCGCGATCGCACAGCCACGGCGCAGGAACCTGTCATAGGCGAGCGCGAGCTCGAGCGTCGCCTCGGCGTTGTACGGATCGGCGATCAGCGTGGCGCGATAGCCCTCGAGGCGACGCAGCGCCTCCTGCGGCGTTTCGGCCTTCGGCGCCACGTTGACGTCGCCCTCGCCGTTGCCGACCCGGCGATCGCCCTTCGCGACCGGCCGCTTCGCCACGGGCGGGGCGCTGAAGTCGACAGGGCAGTTATCGTCGTAGACCGGCTGCTGCTCGGTGGTCGTCGTCGCGGGGCCTCTGTGCGAGACCGGGTTCTTCAGCTTCTGCGGCGGGCGTTCGTACATCGGCTGACACGCGGCGAGCATCACGACGACGACCAGCGATTTCCCCATGCCTGCGACAGTAGCTCGTGGTCACCCGCGTTCAAGCGTATTCTCGCCGCCGATGCGCGCGATCGCGGTCGCCTTGTCCGGCTGGCTCGTCGCCGCCGCGTGCTCGCCGGCGCCGCCGTCGTCGCCGCCACCGACGTCGCGGCCCGTTCCGCTCGGCGAGAGCAACGTCGCGGCCGCCGACTACATCGGTCCGTCGGCGTGCAGCGAGTGTCATCCGACGCAGCACGCGCTGTGGTCGGCGAGCCTGCACCGCGTGATGAACGCGCAGGTCGACGATCCGGGCGCGGTGATCGGCGACTTCCGCGGCACCGTCGCGACCTACGGCGGCGGCGAGGTCCACTTCGATCGCGATCTGTCCGGCTATCTCATGACGACCCGCCAGGGCAGCCGCGAGGTCACGTATCGCGTGACGCGCACGATCGGACGCCGCGGCCTGCAGGAGTACGTCGGGATCGAGGCCGGCAAGACCGACGAGGTCCGGCTGCCGTTTGGCTGGTGGCCACGCGCCGGCGGCTGGGCGCCACAGGTCGCGTTCGATCCGTGGCTCGACGAGGCGAGCTTCGATCCGTTCGCGCCGGTGCGCGAGCCCTGGGCCGAGCGCTGCCCGTGGTGTCACTCGACGTATCCGTTCGCGCAGCGCATCGCGAGGGCGTCCGGACCTCGCGCGGTCGGCCACGGCCTCGAGCAGTACTTCGTCGCCTCGCCCGGCTCCGATCGGCTCGCGGTCGCCGAGCAGGTGACGACCGGCATCAGCTGCGAGAGCTGCCACCTCGGCGGGCGCGCGCATGCCGACGGCGCGGGGATCACGGCGATCCCGCAGGCGACGCGGCGCGACGGTACTCCCGAGCTGCCGGCGACGTTCGCGCTGCAGCGCACCGATCGGCGCGTCGTCAACGCGATCTGCGCGCAGTGCCACTCGGGACCGTCGCCGCGGCTGGCCGACGGCACCGCGCTGCGCAACTCGAGCGAGGCGCTCGATCTCGCGGCGTCGGCGTGCGCCGCGAAGTGCACCGACTGCCACGACCCCCACGTCGCGGACTCGCGTGGCGACGAGGCGAAGGCGGTCGCGGCGTGCATCGGCTGTCACGAGACGTTCGCCGCGCCGGAGCACGCCGGCACCGGCCATGGCGCGGTGACGTGCCTCGAGTGCCACATGCCGAAGCTCGTGATGGGCATCGACCGCTACGTTCGCACGCACCGGATCAGCTCGCCGACGAACGCGAAGCTGCTCGCCGAGGCCGCCCCGAACGCGTGCAACCTCTGCCACCTCGACCGCTCGATCGCGTGGACGCGCGACGAGCTGCGCGCGGGCTGGGACGTCCGGTTGCCGGCGTCGATCGCCGACGCGTACGGTGACGAGTCGGTCGGCGACGTCTGGCTCGCGGCGAAGAGCCCCGCGATCCGGCTCGTCGCCGCGCACGCGTACGCGCGCTCGCCGCTCGGCCGCTACGCACTCGACGCGCTCCGGCGCGGCCTCGCCGATCCGCTGCCGTACGTGCGCGCGTGGATGGGGTTCGCGATCGACGAGATCGCCAGGGCGCGCTAGCGGCCCGACGGCGACGGCAGAGGCGCGGCCTCGGCGGTCTCCGCGGGGATGTTCTTGTACGGATGCGACTGCATCAGCTCCTCGAACAGGACGAGCACCTCGTTGCCGAGGCCCGCGCGCTCGTCGGCGCCGAACAGCGACTTCACCTTCGGGAAGAGCTTTCCCTCTTCCTCCTCGTGCGCGTGGTGAGCGACCTGCTCCTTCAGCACCGAGAGCTTTGCGAGGAACTGGTCGTCGTCGCTAGCCATCGCGATCATGTCGGCGAGCAGCCGCTTGATCGCGAGGTGCTCCTCGACCGATTCCTGGAGCATCTCCTCGGTGTCCTTCGCCATGACGGCGGGATAGAAGATCTTCTCCTCGACGGTCGCGTGCGCCGCGAGCTTGTCGGCGAGCTCGGTGAAGAGGGCGCGGCGGTTGCCGTCACCCTTCTCGATCTTCTCGATCAGCGTGTCGACTTCCTGGTGCTGCGTCGTCAGCAGCTCGAGGACGTCGGTCGTCGTGTCGTTGCCGAACAGCTTTCGCAGAATGCCCATGCCCATCTCGACTGCAAGGGCGAGACCAGCGTACGGGCGCGAACCGACGTGGATGCCCGCAGTGCCGCGCGCGAGCGCACTCGCACACCGTGGCTTCGCGCTACGACCGGAGCTGCTGCGACAGGTAGTTCGACTCGCCGATCATCTCGATGAGGCCGAGCTGGCTCTCGAGCCAGTCGATACCCTCTTCCTCGGCGACGAGGATCCCGGTCATCAGGTCCTCGCTCGCGTTGTCCCCGAGCGCGCGCGCGAGCGTGATGCCCTGGTTCAGCGCGGTGACCGCCGCCTTCTCGAGCTCGAGGTCGGCCTCGAACGCCTGGCGCACGGTCGTTCCGGCGACGACCGGGTGATAGCGCTGCATGTCGGGCACACCCTCGAGAAACAGGATGCGCGCGATGATCTTGTTCGCGTGCTCGTGCTCCTCGCGGGACTCCTCCGCGAGCTTCTCGGCGAGCCGCTGGTAGCCCCAGTGGTCGCAGAGGCGGCCCTGGACGAGGTACTGGTTGATCGCCGTCAGCTCGTTGGCGAGCAGCTCGTTCAGCACGGTCAGGATCTCGGCGCTGCCCTTCATGCCGACATCCTAGCGCACGCGGTGGATGACGCGCGCCGAGCCACCCATCTTCGGTGCCTTCTCGAGTCCGAGCACGGCGAGCGCCGTCGCCGCGGTGTCGAACGTATCGATCGGCTCCTCGAGCACCGCACCGCGCGCGACGCCGGGGCCACGGATGATCCACGGGATCTGCCGATCGACCTCGGCCGCCTTGCCGGAGTGATGCTTGCCATGACCGCCGTGATCGGCGGTGACGATCACGACGGTGCTCGCCGCGAGGTCCGACGCATCGATCGCGGCGAGCAGCGTGGCGAGGCAGTGATCGCTGTTGCGCACGGCCCTGACGTACTCCTCGGACATCCAGCCGTTGCTGTGGCCGTACTCGTCGGGGTCGGAGAAGTGCACGAACATGAGGTCCGGCTTCTCCGACGTGAAGTACTCGCCGGCACGCCGGGCGACGCCACCACACAGATAGCTCGGTCGCTCGTAGTGATCGATCGTCCGCGGGAGCGCGATGTGCCGGAGCTTGGGCTTGCCGACGATCATCGCGGTCCGCAGATGGTTCTGCTTCGCGATCGAGAACACCGTCGGGACGTGGATGAACCCGCGCTCCGGCTTGTAGCTGTTCCAGTGAAGGCCGTGCGCCTCGGCGCCGAAGCCCGACAGCATCGCCGCGTGCGAGGGCAGGGTGTCGCTCTCGCGGATCGTGCGTGCGACGTGGGCGCGCGTGCCCTCGCGCGTCAGCTGCATGTGGCGAGGCGTGAGATCCTCGTCGATCACGTCGGGACGGAGCCCGTCCTCGCTGATGATCACGACGCGCAGCGGCCCCGCAGGAATCGGCGGCACCACCGGGGCCGGGCGCGCCGCCGGTCTGGCCGCGAC
>JAEWJO010000649.1 GCA_023386455.1 Pseudomonadota bacterium
ACGGGATTGGTGGGGATCCCGGGCAGCGAACACGACGCCGCCGCCGCCTTCACCCGCGAGGCGCTCGAGCTCGTAGCGCCCGAGCCGCACGCGTTCCGGGGTGCCGAACAGCTTCGCCGCAACTCGCGAGCGCACGACGCGGCTGACGAGATCGTCGGCGGCAGGACACGTGCCGCGCATGCGAGCCGCGAGCTCGCCATCGCCCTCGTCGTCGGTCGCAACCTGCACGCCGCTTGCAGCCTACACGAGCAGACCACCGTTTCGCGCACCCGCGCGGCGGTTCGTCAGGCGGCGATCCGCGATGGACGTCTCTTCGAGCGCGGCCGTCTCGGCGCCGCCTTCTTCGACGGGGCGAGCGCCACGAGCGTCGCGCGCGCCTCGACCTCGGCGAGCGGGCCGGGACACACGTCGCGCAGCCGGCACGCCTCGCACTCGCCGCCGGTCCAGATCTGCTCGAACAGCGCCTGCACCTGATCGAGCAGCGGCGCGTCGTCGGTGACGAAGCCGAGCTCGAAGTTGCGCCGACCGCTGCCCTTCGCGCCGAGGCCGGCTCCGGTCCAGTTCGCGCTGCCGAGATAGAGCAGCTCGCCGTCGACGATCACCGCCTTGAGGTGCACGCGCGGGCAGCGCCGCAGCGCGAGGCCACCGCCGACGAGCCGCGGGTGATGCGCGAGCTCCTCGCGAAACGGTCGCGACGGCAGTTCGGCATGGAGCAGCCGCAGCTCGACGCCGCGCGCCGCGAGCTCGTCGAGATGGGCGAGCACCGACACGTACGGCGGCGAGCGCATCGACCGCCGCCGGCCGGGCCGCGCGCGATGGTCCTCGACCATCAGCTCCTTCACGTTCGCCGTCGCGATCCACACGCTGACCTTCGCGGCGAGCACCGCCGACAGCACGCGCTCGTAGTGGCCTCGGCCGCCGACTAGCTCCATCGCGATCGCGCGGCGAGGCGCGACGAGGTCGAGCGGCGACGGCTCCGGGGTACGGCGAGGCACGGCCGGCGATCATCGATCGCCGTGCGCGAGGTGTCACGAAATCGGCCGGGGCGAGACTCAGCCGCCACGTGCCCCACGCCTCTTGCGGGAGCCGCTGACATGGAGGATGCGCGGATCAGGCCTGCGCGCGCTGGTACTGGGCGACGAGCTCGCCCTCGTCGAGCACGTGTCCGGCGATCGCCGACAAGAAGTCCTCGCGGCTATCGACCCGGTGGCCGATCACGGTATCGAGCGCGTAGAGATGGAAGCGGTACTGGTGCTTGCCGCTGACCGGGCACGGACCGTAGTAGCTCGCCGTGCCGGCATCGCTCTCGCCGACGAACGCCTCGTGCGGGACTGCGCCGCCTTCGTAGATGTGGTCGACGTCGGGCGGGATGTCGGTGACGAGCCAGTGGAGAAACGGGCCGTTCGGCGCGTCGGGATCGTCGACGAGGAGCGCGACGCTGCGAGCATTCTCTGGAACGTGCGTCCAGTTGAGCGGTGGCGACACGCCATCGCCATCGCACGTGTACTTGCTCGGGAGAGTGCCGTCGGGCTGAAACGCGGAAGAGCTGATCTCGATCATCGTGAGCCTCCTCGGAAAGTCGCTGGTCACACGGAGTGCAACGCGCGTGCGTGCGATGACCGCGCGCACCCGGTGCGCCCGCGACGCAAGGCTCAGGCGCCGACGATCGAGGGCGTCGCGACGCAGTGGCCGCCGTCGACCACCATCACGTGGCCGGTGACGTACGCCGCCGCCGGCGAGCGCAGGAACACCGCGGCCGCCGCGATCTCGGCGATCGTGCCGAACCGGCCCGCGGGGATCCCGGCCTTCGCCATCTTCTCGATGTCGCCCGGCGGCGCGAGCCGGCGCATGCCCTCGGTGTCGCCGATCGGACCGGGCGCGATCCCGCACGCGCGGATCCCGAACCGTCCCCATTCGACCGCGAGGTTCTTCGTCACCGCATCGACGCCGGCCTTCGCGGCCGACGCGTGAATCTGCAGCGGCGTGCCGTGGTAGTGGAGCGTCGCGCTGATGTTGAGCACGAGACCATCGCCGCTCGACTTCAGCGGCTCGAACGCCGCGCGCGACGCGTTGAACGTACCGACGAGATCGATCTCGATGACCGTCTTGAAGCCGTTCGGCGACAGCCCCGCGGCCGGGGCGAGGAAGTTGCCGGCGGCGCCGTTGACGAGCGTGTCGAGCTTGCCGAAGCGCTCGACCGTCCGGCGGATCGCATCCGCGATTGCGTCCGGGTGCCGGACGTCCGCGGCGACGCCGAGCACCTCGCGGCCGGTCGCCGCCTTGATCTCGTCCGCCGTCTTCGCGAGCACGTCTTCCTTGCGGCTGACGATGCAGACGTCGGCACCGAAGCGCGCGTAGGCCTCGGCGATGCCGCGGCAGATCCCGGTGCCACCGCCGGTGACGAGCGCTACATGGCCGGACAGGACGCCATCGCGAAAGACATCGAGGGGTGTGGGCATGCGCGCATCTTGCCGGACGCCGGACATTCAGGGACTTGTCGAACCTGCGAAAAATCCGAAACCGAAATCCAGGGTCGGTGTCTAGTGCTTTGAACCGACGATGCTGCTTCGCGAGAAGCGGTGTCGAGGTGGCGAGCGATTCTGCTCGCGCTCGATCGCCTGCGCGTTGCGCGCGGCGTGCGAGACCGTCCCGACATTCCGGAGGAGTCATGCGTTCCACCCGCTGGGCGCGATGGGCGACGTGCGCCCTCGCCATCTCGATCTGCGTACCTGCCGCGATGGCGAAGACCGCCACGAAGTCACTGTCCGACTGCACGTCCTTCAAGCAGACCGACAAGGACGACGCCAAGGTCGAGCTGTCGATCACGAACAGCTGCAAGGTGCCGGTCGACTGCAAGATCGAGTGGCGCATCGTGTGCGCGCCCGACTCGAAGAAGCGCCGCGCCGTCCACGACAAGTCCGAGAAGCTCAAGCTCGGCGAGGGCGCCGGGGGATCCACCGAGGCCTCCGCCGAGATCTGCGGCGACGATGCGTGGTCGATCGACTCGATTCACTGGGGCTGCGAGCCCAACAAAGACTAGGACTTGCCCCTGCGACCTGCGACGTAGTGCACTTTCAGCACCACGTTAGATCCATCGCCGACGTCCGACGTTTGTAATCACCAGGCGACGACATCGAAGGCCCGAGACGGCACGAAGTAAGTGCCAAGCGCTCGGAATGCCTCGTGTATCGCTCCGGTGGAACACACGTAGTATAAGGACACAAGGTCATGGATCGTCAGGACATCGATGCGCTGCTGATCGGCGCCCTCTACGGCGAGCTCACGCCCGCCGAGGAGGCTCGCCTGGCGGCACATCTCGACTCGCACCCGACCGATCGGGGCGCCCTCGATGATCTGAAGACCGCACGCCAGGCGGTCCGGGAGAGCCGCATCTTCGAGCTGCAGGTCGATCCACCCCAGCATCTCTCCGCGCTCCTGCTCCAGGAGGCCCATCGTCGCGCGCCGAAGCGCGTCGTCCAGGACCCCGAGCGGGAGAGCTGGTTCACCCGCTTCATGCGGTCGTTCGCCGCCCATCCCGCGATGGCTGCCGCCGCGATGCTCGTGCTCGTCGTCGGCGTCGCCGGCTCGCTCTACATGCGCAAGGGCGCCGACTTCGCGAAGAAGGAGTACGCCGGCGAGACGCGCCAGCTCGAGGAGGCCGAGGTCACCGCGCAGACCGCGCCCGCTCCGCTCGGCGCCGCCGAGCAGGCCGAGGGTCGTGCCGCGGGCTCCGCGGCCGCGACGCCCGCCGAGGCTGCACCGAACGATCAATACCAGGCCGGTCTCTACGACCGGAACAGCGACGGCGACAGCTATCGCAAGCGCGACGAGGCCAGCAACAAGAAGCAGGATCTGAAGGCCGCGAAGGAAGAGTCCGCCTCCGAGCGCTGGGCCGAAGGCAAGGACGATCTCGCGAAGGCCGCGCCGCAGCGGAAGAAGTCCGGGCCGTCGAACGGAATCGTCGTCGGTACCGCGGCGCCCGAGCCGAAGGACCTCGACGCCGCGAAGGACACCGGCGATGTGCTCGGCGGCGCCAAGGGCAACACGTTCTCGCTCGACGGCGCCGACGACTCGGTCGCGCGCAACACCGCGACGCGCGCGGGCGCCGGCGGTGGCGCGAATGCGCCGGGTACAGGCACCGCGACCGCGTCGACCGGCTCGAGCAGCGTGAGCTTCGGCAAGACGCCGCCCGCGACGAACGCTCCCTACGCGCAGCCGCCGCCGCCGCCTGCCGCACCATCGACCGACAAGTCGTCGATCGCGCAGAAGCCGGCGACCCCCGCCCCGCCGAAGTCCGAGCCCAAGCAGGCCGAGAAGCCGAGCGACGCGAAGGTCGCGACGAAGAGCACGCCGGAGAAGGCGCCCGCGCAGGAGCAGCAGCGCCGCGAGGACTCCGCGCTTCTCGCGTGGGCCAAGGGCGAGCACGATGCGGTGAAGGCGCTCGTTCGCAAGGGCGACTGCACGGCGGCCGCGAAGCGCGCGCTCGGCGTGTCGAACCGCGCGCCGGACTACTACGCGGCGAGCATGGCCAGCGATCGCGACCTCAAGTCGTGCATGGCGTACATCAACAGCGAGCGCGACAAGGACGCCGAGAAGAGCGGCAAGGCGCGCGCGCAGAAGCGCGTCAACGCCGACGAGACCCAGGCGGCGCCGGCTCCGAGCAAGTAGCTTCAGCCGAGCCAGCGAACGAGCGCGCGCGGGGCAACGCGCAGCGCCGCGTGGTCGGGCGCCTGCATCTCGACCGTCGACTTCGTCGACCAGAACACGAGCGGCCCGACGCCCTCCCGATGAAGGCGCAGGAGCGCGGCCGCCGCCTTGCCGGAGTACACGCCGTCGAGGCGC
>JAEWJO010000205.1 GCA_023386455.1 Pseudomonadota bacterium
CGCGATCCCAGGGCATGCCATGGCCGACCGCATTGCCCGCGAGCTGGCGCAGCGTGCGCGCACCCGAGCTGCCGCCGAGCGTCGAGATCACGACGCCGACGCCCGCCTTGTCGAGCACCGCCGCCGCGTCGTCGTGGACGTCGCTCGCCGCGAGCTGGGCCGGCAGGTTCGCCGTCGGATCGACGAGCACGGAGACCTTCGCGGCGGCCAGCTCCTTCGTCATCCGCCACGCCTCGGTGCCGCCGAGGATCGCGATCCGGATCTTGAAGTCCTTCGCGATCCTCAGCGCGGCGCGGATGTCCGACTCGGCCTGCGCGTCGACGAACAGCGGGACGCGGCCGGCGAGCACCGCCTGCAGTGCCTCGAGGTCGAGACGGTCGGCGACCATGCGCCGCTTCTGGTTGCGCTCGTAGCTCGCCTTGTCGCGACCGAACGCGCGGGCGTCGTCGAGGATCTCGCGCAACAGCTCGATCGTCTTGCCGCGCGAGCCGCCGGCCGCGCCGTTGGGCCCGAGCGCGACGTGCATCGCGCCGGGCGCGCGCGCCGGCTCGGCACCACCGTCGAGCGCGAACACGGCAGACTGGCCGGCGACGAGGCCGCCGCTCGGTGCCGCGCCGACCGCGGTGATGCCGCCGGCGCGTGCGACGCCGACGGTGACGTCGCGCGGTGCGAAGCCGTCGCGCGCCTCGTAGGCGGCGTGGACCGGATCCTCGTGGACCGGGTCCTTCGCGCCGAACTGGCCGTCGACCGCGGATGACTCGAGCTCGACACCGACGAGGCCGACCGTCGAGACCGCGTCGATGAGGCCGGCGGTGACGACCTTGCCCTTGCCGTCGATGATCTTCGCGCCGCCCGGTACGGCGATGTTCGCGCCGACCGCGGTGATCTTGCCGTTGTCGATGACGACGGTCGCAGTGTCGAGCGTCTGGCCGGGCCTGATGTGGACCTTCGCGCCGACGATCGCGACCGGCTCGGCATACGCGACGCTCGCGAGCGCCATCACGATTGCAAGTGCGGCCTTCATGGCGTCCTGCCCTTCTGCGGCTCGGCCTTCTGCGTCTCGGGGTTCGGCGCGTCGAGCACGCCGTGGCCGAGCTCGAAATCGCTCGCGCGCATCCCCTTGTCGCGCTGGTATGCGATGCCGCCGCCGATCACGACCACGTCGGCGCGCGAGTACACGGAGAACGGCGATCCGCTCCACAGCACGACATCGGCGCGCTTGCCGGCCTCGAGCGTGCCGGTCACCGAGTCGATGCCGAGCACCCACGCCGGGTTCGCCGTGATCCAGCGCAGCGCGGTGTTCTCGTCGACGGCGATGCCCGCGCGGCGGCCGGCGGTCATCGCCTTCGCGGCCTCCTGGTTCAGGCGCTGGATGCCGATCGCCGAGTCCGAGTGAATCGTCACGCGCGCGCCCTGCTCCGTCAGCAGTGCCGCGTTCTCGGGGATGCCGTCGTACGCCTCCATCTTGAAGCCCCACCAGTCGGCCCAGGTGTTGATCGCGATGCCCTCCTGCGCGAGCAGATCGCGGATCTTGTACGCCTCGAGCGCGTGGTGGAACGAGCGGATCTTGAAGCCCATCTCGTGGCTCACCGCGATCAGGTTCGCCATCTCGTCGGCGCGATAGCAGTGGATCTGCACGAGCACGTCGCCGCGCAGCACGCCGGCGAGCGTCTCGAGCCGCAGATCGATCGGCGGCGGCTCCGGCGCGGTCTCGCCCGGGATCTTGCGCTCGCGGTCGGTGCGCTTGCCCTCGAGCTCCGACGCGCGCAGCCGCTTCTCGAGCCACACCTGCTTCTGCTTCGCGTACGCGGTCTGCTTCGCGACGTACGCCTGCGCCTCGGCGAACGCGGTCCTGAACGCCGCGTACTCGCCCATGCGCGTCATCGGCCCGCCCTTGTTCGCGTACACGCGCTTCGGGTTCTCGCCGCACGCCATCTTCACCGTCGATGGAGCACCCGGGAATGCCGCCTCGCGCGCCGTCCGCGCCGGCCGCATCGCGACGATGTAGCCGCGCCCGCCGATCAGGTTGCCGGAGCCGGGGAGGATCTGCGCCGCGGTGACGCCACCGGCGAGCGCGCGCGCGATCTGCGGGTCCTGCGGCCAGTAGCCGTACTCGGCGCGCGCCTGCGGCGTCGTCGGGGCGACCATCTCGTTGCCGTCCTCGTTCGCGTTCGCGTTCGGCGCCGCGTACACGCCGAGGTGACTGTGGGCGTCGATGATGCCGGGCGTGACGAACTTGCCCTTGCCATCGATCTCGATCGCGCCGGACGGCGACGCGGCATCGCCATCGCCGACGTACGTGATGACGCCGCGGTCGACGACGATCGTGCCGCTGTCGTAGCGGTGACGGGTCGCCGTCATGATCGTCGCGCCACGGATGACGATCGGCGGCGTGCCCGGGTCGGCGAGCGCATCCGACAGCGGGCGCGCCTTCTCCGGCTCGCCCTTCGGCCACCAGTCAGCCGGATCGAGCCACGGCGCGACGATGTCGAGCTTGGGCTCGTCGGGCTTCTTGACGACGCGTTTCGGCGTGCACGCCATGCACGCCACGACCAGCGGGACCACCCATCGCATCCCGCGGTTGTACTACCGAGTCACGCGCCGCGGCGAACCATCCAGCGCGCCGCATGCTGTCGCACGCGTGTCGCGCCCGATGATCTCGGAGGACGGCTCACGCCTTCGGCGTGATCGTCGCCTTCTGCTTGATCTCGAGGCTGCCGTTGACCGGCTGCTTCGTCTGCGGATCCGTACCCTCGATAGTGAAGCCGGTCTGCGAGCCCGACGACATCGTCGGGTAGAACGCGCCCTCGACGATCGTCGCCTCGATCGTGCCGTTGCCGCCGATCTTGGTCGCCTTCGCCTGCGGCACACCGTCTTCACCAGCCGGACCGATCTGCTGGTCGGCACCGGTGACCTTCGTCGTGCCCTTGATCGTCCAGGTCTTGTCCTTGTGGCTCACGACCTGATAGTCCGTCGTCGCCGTCACGTCGAGCTGGTCGGCGAACTTCGACGTCGCGACGACCTTCCACTTCGCGCCGACACCGACCGGCTCCTTCGGCAGGACCGGCAGGCTCGGGAACGCGAGCATGACGAGCTGGATCGCGCCGGCCGACTGCTGGGTCGGCGTCTCGACGCGCATCTTGAGATCGCTCGCCGAGCCGTTCGCGTTGACGGTGCCGCCGATCGACATGCCCTTCAGCGACTCGAGCACGACCTTCACCTGATCGGCCGGCGCCTTCGAGTTCGGGACGTCGCGCGCGTCGGTGCCGGTGACGGTCAGCAGGAACTCGCTCGTGCCGTCCTTGTCGACGGCCTTCACCTCGGCGTCACCGACGAGCACGACCGTCGGCATGATGTCCTCGGCCGCGCCTTCCGGACCACCGGTCGACTTGCCGACGAAGTCGATCGCGAACTCGACCGCCTGCTTGGAGCCCGCGGTCGGCGAGAGCTTCAGGACTTCCTTCTTGCCCTTGCCGGCGTTGACGAGCTTCACCGTCACCTTCGGGGCGGCGAGCATGACCTCGAGCGGCTCCGCCGGCGGCGGCGGCTCCTCGGCCTTGGCCTCGGGCTCGGCGGGCTTCGCCTCCTCGGCCTTCGGCTCGGGCAGCGGGATCGGTTCTGACTTCTTCTGCGAGCCACCACAGGCCGCGGCGGCCGTGGCGAGAACGAGGGCGAGGATGCTCAGACGCATCCGCGGGTCATACCATGCGGCTCCCGGGTTTCACGTGGGCGTAGACGCCCGGCGTGCTGTCAGGCGCGCTCCCGGGCAACCCCGAACCGAGGAGCTGAGTCAGCTATCCGAGCGTCGTTCTCGTCGCGCGGACATGCCGTGGCACATGCGCTGCACCACCTGCTGTCGTGGGCGAGACGCGCAGATTGCCGATCGGTGCCGAGCTCGTCGCCGGGGGCACATCGTTTCGCGTCTGGGCGCCCGCCGCGAAGAAGGTGACGCTCGTGGTCGAGGCGCCCGACCGCCGCGAGGTCGCGCTGCGCGCGGAGTCAGATGGCTATCACGCGGCGCACGACGACCGCCTGGCCGCAGGCGCGCGCTATCGCTACAGGCTCGACGACAGCCCCGCGCTGCACGCCGATCCCGCGTCTCGCTATCAACCGGACGGTCCGTTCGGTCCATCGCAGGTCGTCGACCCGCACGATGCGGCCTGGACCGACGCGACGTGGCCCGGCATCACCGATCCCTGCAAGCAAGTGATCTACGAGCTGCACGTCGGCACGTTCACGCCCGAGGGCACGTGGGCCGCGGCCGCGATGCAGCTACCGTTCCTGCGCGACGTCGGCATCACGACGATCGAGATGATGCCGGTGAACGACTTCGCCGGGCGGCGCGGCTGGGGCTACGACGGCGTCAATCTGTTCGCGCCGTATCATGGCTACGGCACGCCGGCGGATCTGCGGGCGTTCGTCGACCGCGCGCATGCGATCGGCCTCGCGGTGATCCTCGACGTCGTCTACAACCACTTCGGCCCCGCCGGCAACTCGCACTTCGCGTACGCCCCGCAGTTCCGTCACCGGGTCGCTACCGAGTGGGGCGACTCGATCGACTTCTCGCACGACGGCGTGCGCGAGCTGTTCGTCACCAACGCGCGCTACTGGATCGAGGAGTTTCACTTCGACGGGCTCCGGCTCGACGCGACGCAGGCGATCACCGACACGCGCGAGCCTCACGTGCTCGCCGAGATCGTCCGCGCCGCCCGCACTGCCGCCGGCACGCGCCACATCTTCGTCGTCGGCGAGAACGAGCCGCAGGACGTCGCGCTCGTACGCGACCACGGTCTCGACGCGCTGTGGAACGACGACTTCGAGCACGCGGCGCGCGTCGCACTGACCGGCGTGAACGACGGCTACTTCCACGACTTCCGCGGCACGCCCCGCGAGCTCGTCGCCGCGCTCGAGCACGGGTTTCTGTTCCAGGGCCAGGTGTTCGCGTGGCAACGCAACACGCGCGGCACGTCGACGCGCGGGCTGCCGCCGTGCGCGCTCGTCCATTGCCTCGAGAATCACGACCAGGTCGCGAACACGGGCTTCGGCGATCGGTTGATCGCGTCGACCGATCCGGCCTCGTTCCGCGCGATGACCGCGGTGCTGTTGCTCGGCCCGCAGATCCCGATGCTGTTCCAGGGCCAGGAGACCGGCTCGCGAAGGCCGTGGCGGTTCTTCGTCGATCACGATCCCGAGCTCGCCAGGCTCGTTCGCCAGGGCCGCGCGAGCTTCTTGTCGCAGTTCCAGCGGCTCGCGACGCCCGCGTCGCAGGCGGCGCTGCCCGACCCGTCGGCGCCGCAGACGTTCGACGAGTGCGTCCTCGATCCGGCCGACCGCGACGTCGCGCGGCCGATCGTCCAGCTGCATCGCGACCTCCTCGCGCTGCGCCGCGACACGGCGTGCTTCACCGATCAGCGCGCCGGGACGATGCGCGGTGCCGTGCTCGACGACAGGGCGTTCTGCCTGCGCTGGTGGCACGAGGACGGCGATCGCCTGCTGCTCGTGAACCTCGGCGTCACGTTTCGCCACGCGGTGCTGCCCGAGCCGCTGCTCGCACCACCTGCGAGGACGGGCTGGCGCATCGCGTGGTCGAGCGAGGACCCTCGCTACGGCGGCCATGGCACGCCCGAGCCGTTCACGCTCGCGCGACTCGCGATCCCGGCTCGCTCCGCGGTGCTGCTCGCCCCCGATCCCGCCGCATGGCTACGCGTCGATCCAGCGCCCGACAGCGGCGAGAAACACCCGGTCGATCCATGACAAGACGTAGCGAAGAACCAGCCGCCGATCCGATCCGTCGCGTCACCATCGCGGCGGAGCCGACGCAGGAGTGGCTCGTCACGAACGGGTTGGGCGGCTACGCGTCGGGTACGATCAGCGGGCTGCCGACGCGGCGCTACCACGGCCTGCTCGTCGGCGCGCTTCCGAACCCGGCCGGCCGCGTGATGATGCTCGCATCGCTGCCGGCGCAGATCCGCGTCGACGGCGGCCAGCGCTTCGACGTCGGCTGGGTGCCGCCGCAGTACGCGAAGAGCGCTCCGCTCGAGCTCGTCGAGTTCGAGCTCGAGCTCGGTCTGCCGGTGTGGCGCTA
>JAEWJO010000792.1 GCA_023386455.1 Pseudomonadota bacterium
GCCGTGTACGTCGGCAGCCGCGACGAGTACGTCGCGAGGTTTGCGAGCTCGGCGGCCCGGCTCGGCGACGCGCTCCCCGACGAGTTCGCGACCGCCACGATCCCGCTCCTCAGCGAGGGTCGCGCGATCGGTGGCCTCGCGGTCTCGTTCGCGTCCGCGCATGTGTTCCGCGACAAGGAGCGCGCGTTCCTCGAGGTGCTCGCGAACCAGTGCGCGCAGGCAATCGACCGCACTCGCGCCGACGAGACCGCGCGCGCCGCCGACCGCCGCAAGGACGAGTTCCTCGCGATGCTCTCCCACGAGCTGCGCAACCCGCTCGCGCCGATCCTCACGGCGCTGCAGCTCATGGACCTCCGCGGCGAGACCGCCGCGCTCCGCGAGCGCCAGATCATCGAGCGCCAGACCCGCCACCTCGGCATGCTCGTCGACGACCTCCTCGATCTCTCGCGCATCACGCGCGGCACTCTCGAGCTGCGGCGCGCCCGCGTCGACCTGCGCCCGATCATCTCGCAGGCGATCGAGATGGCGAGCCCGCTCCTCGAGCAGCGCAACCACACGCTCGCGCTCTACCTCCCCGACACGCCGCTCGTCGTCGACGGCGACGATGTCCGCCTGAACCAGATCGTCCAGAACCTCGTCACCAACGCGGCCAAGTACACGCCACCCGACGGCGCGATCACCGTCCGTGCATCGGCGCGGGACGGCACCGTCCTCGTCGAGGTCGAGGACAACGGCGACGGCATCGCACCGGAGCTCATGGCGGTCATGTTCGAGCCGTTCGTCCAGGGCACGCGCTCGGTCGAGCGCAGCCACGGCGGCCTCGGTGTCGGCCTCGCGCTCGTGAAGAGCCTCGTCCGCCTGCACGGCGGCGTCGTTGCCGCGCACAGCGAGGGGGCAGGGAAGGGCAGCCGCTTCACCCTCACGCTGCCGCTGGCCACCGCCGACCGCGGCGCCTCGTCACGCCCGATCTCGGTTGTCGACGGCTCCGCGCCCGGCTCGGCACGGCGCATCCTGCTCGTCGACGACAACGCCGACGCGGCCGAGATGCTCGCCGAGATCCTGCGCCAGGCCGGCCACGAGGTCCTCGTCGTGCACGACGGCCCGAGCGCGCTCGCCGCCGCCGATCGCTTCACGCCGGACGTCGCTCTCCTCGACATCGGCCTCCCGGTCATGGATGGCTACGACCTCGCGCGCCGCCTTCGCGCGATGCTCGCGTCCCCCCCGCGCCTCGTCGCACTGACCGGCTACGGGCAGGAGCACGACCGCCGCCGCAGCAGCGAGGCCGGCTTCGACGAGCATCTGGTAAAACCGGTCGACATCGCGACCGTGCTCGCCGCGATCGACGACGCGCAGCCACCCGGCACATGATTCGCAAAACCTCGGACTACCTGGTTCACCGAGGCCATGCACATGGGATCCGCAACCAACCGGAAGTTTGCCGTCGTCACGGGCGCGTCGACGGGCATCGGCTACGAGCTCGCCAGACAGTGTATCGAGCACGACTTCGATCTCCTCATCTGTGCGGAGGATGCAGGAATCCACGAAGCGGCTCGTCACCTCGGCGCGGCGGGCGCTGCCGTCGAGGCCGTGCGCTGTGACCTCGCGACGTACGAGGGCTGCGAAAAGCTCGTGAAGGCCGTCGAACAGTCCAATCGCCACATCGATGCCCTGATGCTCAACGCGGGCGTCGGCGTCGGCGGGCCGTTCATCCAGACCGATCTCGACGACGAGATCCGGATGGTCGGCGTCAACTCGATCGCCGTCATCCATCTCGCCAAGCGCATCATTCCGCGCATGGTCAACCGCGGCGCAGGCCGCATCCTCATCACGGCGTCGGTCGCGTCCACCTCGCCGGCCCCGTACCTCGCCGTCTACGGCGCGACGAAGGCATTCGTCCTGTCGTTCGCCGAGGCGCTGCGCTTCGAGCTCGCCGACACCGGCGTCACCGTCACGGCGCTGCAGCCCGGCGCGACCGACACCGAGTTCTTCGAGCGCGCGCACATGGACTCGACGAAGGTCGCCGACGGCAAGAAGGACGACCCGGCCGACGTCGCGAAGGCCGGCTTCGACGCGATGATGGCCGGCAAGGACAAGGTCATCGCCGCGTCGCTCAAGAGCAAGCTCGAGGGCATCGCCGGCGAGCTACTGCCCGAGACCGTGAAGGCGAAGATGCAGGCGGGGCAGACGCGCCCGGGCACCGGTCACAAGCACGAGCAAGACATCCGAGACACGCTCTCGAAGAAGCACCAGTAGAGGACGCTGCGCGACCGCGCGCGTTGTCAGCGCGTGCAGCTGGTCGCAGCGGCCGGCTTGCAAATGCCCATGTTGTTGCAGGTGCCCGGGGTGCCGCTCGAGTCGTTCGGGCACGGATTGCTCGCGCTGCACGCCTGCGTGCACACCGTGAAGTTCGACTGCTGGTAGTAGTGGCAGTTCTGCGAGCTGCACTGCGCGTTGTCGGTGCAGACGTCGTAGACGGCGCCGGTGCACGCGGCAGCAGAACCTGCGGCGTCGGGCTGCGCGCCCCCGCCGCCATCGTCACCACCGCCGCACGCGGCGACGGCGAACATCACGGCGATCACGGAGCGCATCACGGCTGGTCTTCTCCCGGCTCCTGGGTTGGTGCCTTCACGGGCGCTTCCTCGCCGACGTAGTCGATGTTGTCCTTCATGTGCTTCTTCAGGCCGCGCTCGGGGCGGATGACGAGCTCGTCGGGTGCGGTGTAGTCGGGGAACTCGTCGTCGTGCCAGCGCGTGTTCGCGACCTCGCGCCGGAAGCACTCGACCAGCGCCGGATCATCGATCGTCGACTCGACGACCTTCACGTCCTCGACGAACGCATCACCGTTGACGATGCGGTTCGTGAACGCCAGCTTCACCTTCTGGTTGCGGTGCACGCGGTGAAGGCCGCCCGTGTAGCACTTGGCGGCGCTGCGCGAGAGGATCTGGGGAACGACGTCGTCGTAGCGCCGGAAGAACTCGTCGCTCGCCGGATCGATCTTGCCGGCGTTCTTCTGCGCCTCGGCGATCTTCGCCATGTCGGCCTTCATGCGCTCCGGCGTGACGCTCGCGACGGCCTTCGTCGTCGTCGGCGTCGCCGGCGCGACCGCGGCCATGGTCGGCGCGGCCTGCACCTCGGGCGCGGCTGCTTCCGAGTTGAGCTGGATGAGCAGGAACGCGAGGAGCCCGACGATCGCGAGCCCGCCTGCTACGAGCCACTTGCCCATCGTCAGTACCTCAGAGCGGCCACTGGTCGTCGTTGAACACGCCGTACTCGCCGTCGCCGAGCAGCGAGCCGTCGCCGTAGAGCTCGGGCTTCAGGAGGTAGACGGTCTTGCCGTCGGCCGAGAAGATCTGGAGCTCGCCCTCGCAGAGGCCGGCGCCACCCTGGCTCACCTTGACGAGGTGGCGTGCACTCGGGTCGGTCGTGAACGTGTAGGACTGGACGGGGTCGCCGTCGGCATTCAGCGAGTAGTCGACGCGCATCTGATACTGCGGCAGGAGCGTCGGCGGTTGCTTCTGGCAGTCGTTCATCTCGACCTTCGCCGTGAACGTCCACGTGCCGTACGGCCAGCAGCCCATGTTCTCGACGGGCTGCGGGTGCGCCGTGTCGGGCGCGAACGTGCCGGTCGTGGAGAGCACCGCACCGCAGACGCGACCGGTGGCATTGCTGCCGCTGCCGGGACCGTCATCGCCCGTGCCGGGGTCACCCACGCCACATGCGGTTGCAAGAACAGTGAGTGCGAAGGCCCCGGCGAGTCGCTTCATGGTGCCCGTCATCAGCAACCATGATGCCAGCGCGAAGACCGTGTTTCTGCTGCAAAGGACGCGATTCATGATCGGGCGTTAGGCCCCACCTGGGGAGTCGGCACCTCGCGTACGGGGATCACGGAAGAGAGACATGTCACGAGCTTGCGCGTGGAACGACCACTGCAACAATGGGGGTCCCCATGAAGCATGCGCTCCTTGCTCTGTCCGTTCTGCTGTTCGCAGCGTGTCGCGATTCGAAGGGAGCAGCGCCGTCCGAGAAGCAGGTCGAGAGCGGTTCCTCGACGGCAGGCGCGGTCGCGGCGGCGGGATCGGGATCGGCGGAGGCCGATGACGAGGGTGTGGGAAGCGGCTCGTCGGCGTACGTGCCCGCCGAGTTCAAGAGCGGCATGGCGAAGTGGCGCGATGTCGGTGTCTATGTGGATGGCCAGCCGGTCGGCTTCCTGTCGTTCGGAGAATTGCCGATCGCGCTGAAGCCGGTGTTCGTCGAGGACGTGGTGTCGGTGAACAAGCCGCCGGGGTGTCCCGAGTGCCCCGCGACGAAGAAGTCGAGCATGCGCTTCTATCGCTTCCTCGACCTGATGGCGGCGTACGGCATCGACGTCAAGCAGGTGAAAATGATCCACGTGCTCGCGCCGAAGGCGTCGCAGACGATCGCGGCGACCGGGCACGATCTGCAGACGCCGCTCGCGAAGGACTTCATGTTCCGCTTCGGCGGGCTCGTCGGTGGCAAGCCGCTACCGCACACGCCCGAGGGCTTCGGCAACGAGGAGACGCCCGACAAGCTCGTCAGCGTGATGATCTACATCAAGCGCAAGCCGCCGACGATCACGCCCGATGGCCTCATCCTCGACGGCGTCGAGCAGTACGGCGTCCCGTACTACGGCGAGCCCGTGCGCGGCGGTATCCGCATCTACCTCGACGACAAGCTCGCGACGATGGTGAAGCGCCAGGAGCTCGACGTGAAGCTCGCGAAGCAGCTTCCCGACGGCTCGCTCGAGTGGCCGCTGCAGGCGTTCCTCGCGTCGAAGGGCGTCGATACGTCGAAGGTCGTCGAGGGCTGGGTGATCCGCGACGAGCGCCGCGCCGAGCGCATCCCGTGGGAGGAGCTGTCGAAGATGACGTTCACCGCGACGTCGCAGGGCAAGGGCCACATCGCGCTCGGCGACAAGCGAATCATCGCCAACGCGCTCGCGCTTCACTCGCGCACCATCAAGGACGACGAGCTGCCGGCGATCCGGTCGGACGAGGTGTGGTGATCGCGATCGTTTGAGCGCCAACGAATCGCACAAGACGCGGCGGAGTGACTCCCGCCGCGTCTCGCCGTTTCGGGCCGGTGGTCGGACAGCTGGGCTGACCACCGGGCGTCGTGCCAGGTCCCAGGCTGGGACTCGAGCCCCAGTCCCGGGGGTGGAGCCCCGGTACCGAGTGCCTACAGCGGTACCAAGTACCTGTCAGGTGCTCGGTACCCGGTACGCCAGTACCAGGCCCAGTACCCGCACGTGCCCACAGCACTTGGCCACCACCACGCCACCCGTCCGGCCACCGGACACCGAGTTGGGCGCTGTCCGGATGCAGTTGCCCGCTGTCCTGACATGACAACCTCGCGAGATCCCCGGGGGTTGGAGATGCTGGGGCCCCACCCCGGGAACTGCCTCCCCCATGTTTCACCCAGGTCACACGCAGTGATTCCAGTCGTTTGCAGCGGAAAAGTCGCGGCACATCAAGTGCACAAGGGTTCGACATCAACAACCCCAAGACCCCGAGGCCATCTCAAATGAACAAGAAGCTCTTCATCGCGATGTCGGCGGCGGCCGGAGCGTTCGTTCCCGCAGTCGCTTCCGCGGATTTTGCTCCGCAGAAGACCCGTATGGTGGCCTCGAGCCCCACGGACTTCGCTCCCATCACCGGAGCCCAGGGCACGACCCCGGGCCGCCTGCGCCGCACCGACCAGGAGCAGCCGGGTAACGAGATGGCGCACGTCGCCATGTTTGGTGGCGCGAACGCCACCAAGGGTCTGTACTTCTCGATGAACGTCGACATCGTCGACCCCGCGGCGCCGACCGTCTCGCACCGCGCGAACAACAAGATGCAGCTCGCGATGGTGCCGTTCGAGCTCGTGCAGGACGCCGCCACCGGCGCCGTCTCGGCGAAGCCGAACTTCACGGGCATCGGCAACAACACGGCGACCACCGGCGGTGTTCGCTTCGTGACGAACAACAACGGCAACGAGCAGCGCAACGCGAACCACCCGCAGGCGTTCCGCATCGCCGACAACGTCATCTGCGCCGAGTACAACTACCAGCCGAACAACAACACGGAGCGCTACACGCAGTGCTTCGACACGGCTGGCAAGACGCTGCTCGCGCAGACCCGCATCTACGCGAAGAACAACGACGACTGCGCGATGAGCCAGGACGACGGCTCGACGCACGTTGTCGAGGCGAAGGCCGACGGCACGACCCGCGTCGTGAAGTGGTACGGCTGCAACGGTAACGGCCAGGATGACGGCTGGGCCTCGTGGGGCTCGTACAAGGTCGACAACCTCGCGAACCCGACCAAGGTCACGTACACCCAGCAGGGTGATGTCTCGCTCGCCGCTCGCGAAGAGCGCAGCCACGGCAAGTGCACGACGGGCACCGACTCGAACGTCGCGATCTGCTCGTGGACGGAAGGCAACACGCAGCCGCAGCGCGACGGCGTGTGGCTCGCCGCCATCGACCTGACGAAGAACGGCCAGGCGTCGATCCTCTGGAAGCAGATGATCGAAGGCCGCGTCACGCTGCCGAACGGCCAGCGCGCGTACGCGATGCGCGCCATGTCGGACCGCATCGAGATGCCGGATGCGACGACGGGCGAGCTCAAGAAGACGGACATGATCGTCTGGCGCCACGGTGTCCTCCGCGGCAACAACAACACCAACAACAAGGGTGGCCAGTACTACGGCAACATGATGGGCGTCATCGAGGCGACCCGCTCCGGCATGAAGTACGTGGTGCCCCTGACCGACATGTCGAGCAAGCTGCTCGGCCTCGAGGCGACGCACCTCGCGATGAAGTACTCGGTCGTCGGTTCGACGGACGCTCTCAAGCCGACCATCACGATCGTCGGTGGTAACCCGAACGGCGGTTACTTCGGTGCCCAGGTCCAGCACGTGGTGTGGGACCAGGCGACGAACAAGATGAGCAAGGGCGAGGCGCGCGAGGCTGCTCCGTACGACATGCACCTCTACCCGAACTACCTCGGCAACAACCCGGGTAACCAGGGCCGCAACTACGCCGACATCCAGGTCATCAAGAACCCCTTCGTGACCAAGGCGGACGCCGGCAAGGACCTCTACCTCATGATGATCGCGACCTCGGGTAAGGACATGGCGGACCAGCCGTCGGCGACCTGCCTCGACTGCGCGAAGATCAAGCTGAGCGCGTACCTCACCATCATGCCGATTGCCTCGAACCCGATGGGCACTGGCACCGGCAACGGCAGCGGCACGGGTGGCGGCACGGGCATGGGTTCGGGCTCGGACTCGGGCTCGGGTTCGGACACCGGCGCGGGTAGCGACGACACCGGCACGGGCGACGACACTGGCGTGACCGACCCGGGCGCGAGCCTCGGTGGTTGCTCCACCTCGGGCGGCTCGAGCGGCGCTGCGACGCTCCTCCTCATCGGTCTCGCGGCCTTCATCCGCCGCCGCCGCTAAACCAACCCAACCACCCACGCCAAACACCCCCTCCTTCTACCAAGAAGAAATCGGAGAATTACGATGCGCTCCCTCCTCCTCGCCACGATTGCCTCGATGGGCCTCGTCGGCTGCGTCGGAAATCTCGAACCGGGACCCGGGACGCCGGACGACAACGACGTGGGCGACGGTTCGGGAACGAACCCCAACCCGCAGGGCGATAACAGCCAGGCCAAGAAGATGTTCGACGACAACGTGTACCCGATCATCGCCAGCAAGACGGCGATCTCCGGTTGCGCGGCGGCTGGCTGCCACATGATCGGGAACACGCCTGGCTCGACGCAGTTTGTCGCCCAGACGGCGCAAGAAGGCTGGGCCACGACGACGAGCTTCACCTCGGTCGTCGGCGCCTTCACCCCGAGCACCGCGGCGATCCTCACCAAGATCGACGCTGGCCACAACGCCCGCACCTACTCGGGTCCGGAGCGCCAGGCCATCACCGACTGGCTCGCGCAAGAGGCTCTCGAGCGCGCCAACGGTGGCGGTGGTGGCGGCGGTGGCACCGGCACCGAGTCGCCGGGCGCCGCGACGGCTCGCCTGATGAACGCGTGGTCGAGCTGCCTCGCGGTCACGGACTTCCAGACGGCGAACATGTCGAACGCGTGGAACAACATGACGGCCGGCGGCTCCGCCTGCCGCACGTGCCACGGCACCGGCGCCTACAACATGATCATCACGCCGATCACCGAGACGGCCGCGGATGGCTCGGGTCCCCCGGGCATGTTCACGACCATCGCGACGGTGAAGGAGTACATGATCATGTGGTTCACGGTGGACCTCTCGGTCATGGGCCCCGACGGCAAGAAGGGCAAGATCATCATCAACCAGACGGCGTTCGATGGAGTTGCCAACGGTGTTGCGCCGCACTCGACGCACCCGCGCTACAACTCGACGAACAACAACGGTATGACCGCCCTGAAGAGCTGGTACGACCTGACGATGGCGAAGGTCACGGCAGCTGGTGCGACCGGCAACTGCGGTACGACGAAGCTGAACCCGCCCGCGATGTGATAGCTCGGTAATTGACTGGTTCGAAAGGCGCCGCAGTCGAGGCGCCTTTCGGCTTTTTCGGCGGTACTCTTGTCGGCCGAGGGTGACATGACAAAGCTTGTAGGCGGCGACGGCCGCACGCACATCGAGTCGCGGCTGATGCGCGAGTCGCTGCAGGACCGGACGGTGCTGTCGAAGACCGACAGCGAGCGCGACCTGCAGATCTTCCCCGATGCCTCGCTGATCTCGATCGGTGGCCAGAGCATCTTCGATCGCGGCAAGGATGCGATCCTGCCGCTCGTCCAGGAGCTCGCCGAGGTCAAGCGCCGGCACAAGCTCGTCATCGGTGTCGGCGGCGGCACGCGCGTGCGCCACACCGTCTCCGTCGCGATGGATCTCGGTCTACCGACCGGTGGCATCGCGCAGCTCGTCGGTGCGATGGAGGAGCTGAACGCGATCCTCCTGAACGCGCTGCTCGCGCCGCACGGCTCGATGCCGATGCAGCGCGACCACTTCTGGGACCTGCCGCTCTACTTCGACGCCGGCATCACGCCGATCGCGATCTCGGTGCCGCCGTTCCACTTCTGGGAGCCGCCGCCGCTCGAGGGCGCGGTGCCGATGCACGGCTCTGACTTCGGCCTGTTCCAGCTCGCCGAGGTGCTCGGCATGAAGCAGGTCATCTTCGTGAAGGACGAGGATGGCCTGTACGACCGCGATCCGAAGAAGCACGCGGACGCGAAGCGCTACGACAAGGTCACGCTCGAGCACCTGCTCGCGCACCCTCCGGCGGAGAACATCCTCGACGAGGAGCTCTACCGCACGTGGCACGAGGCCAAGAACCTCAAGAAGATCATCATCGTCAATGGCCTCAAGCCCGGCCAGCTGACGCGTGCGCTCGACGGCGAGGACGTCGGCACGATCATCACGAAGGGAGGCGCGTCGTGAGCGAGCGCCGCACACTCGACTCCGCGCTCGCCGGCTCGACGCTGACGGGCAGCTCGCCGTCGTCGATCGACTACCGGCCCGTCGCGGTCATGCCCGATGTCCGCGTCGTCAAGATCGGCGGCCAGTCGATCATGGACCGCGGCCGGGCTGCGCTGTTCCCGATCCTCGACGAGGTCATCGAGGCGCGTCGCAAGGGCATCCAGGTCGTCCTGTTGACGGGCGGTGGGACGCGCGCGCGCCACATCTACACGATCGCGAGCGAGCTCGAGATGCCGACCGGCGTCGTCGCGACGCTCGGCAAGTACATCCCGATGCAGAACGCGCGCATGGTGCAGATGCTGCTCGCGAAGCACGGCGGCCTGTACATCCTGCCCGACGACTTCGAGAAGCTTCCGCTGTACCTCCAGCTGGGCTGCATTCCGGTCATGAGCGGCATGCCGCCGTTTGGCTACTGGGAGAAGCGGGAGGAGGGCAGTCGCATCCCGCCGCACCGCACCGACGCCGGCGTGTTCCTGTCCTGCGAGTTCCTGGGCGCGCGTCGCGCCATCTTCATCAAGGACGAGGACGGGCTCTACACGAACGATCCGAAGAAGGACCCGACGGCGACCCACATCCCTCGCATCACGTCGAAGGAGCTCATCGAACGTAACCTCGATGATCTCGTCGTCGAGCGCGTCGTCGTGGAATACTTGCCCCGTGCTCGCTGGTGTAAGGAGCTGCAGGTCGTCAACGGCCTCAAACCGGGACAAGTACTCGCCGCCCTGGAGGGCAAGGATGTGGGAACCATCATCTCCGCGTAACGTCGCTCTGCTCGTCGCCACGCTCGCGGCGGCAGGCTGCGGCAACTCCAAGGCGAAGAAGGCGCCCGAGGCCGACCCCGCCATCGCGAAGGATGTCGCGACCCGCCTCATCCAGGCGATGCCGTCGCCTTCGCAGACGCGCGAGTGCACCGACGCCGACGTCGCGAACGTTCCGTCGATCACGTATCGCTCGCTGCTCGCGCTCGCAGGTCGGCCGACTCCCCCGACCGAGGCGACGCTCATGCCGTGGCTCAACCCGCCGCAGCTCGACGGCCCGGGCGTCGCGACGCTGCTCGACCCGAACGCCGACGCCACCGCCAGGCGCCGCGCCGCCGCGCAGTTCGAGGCGGCGAGCAAGGCGGTGATCGTCTACCGCGTCGACATGGTGAACGCGCCGCTCGCGCTCTCGGTGAAGCACCCGATCCGCGGCACGGTCCACACGCGCACGATCCGGTTCGACAACGGCCGACCGACCTGCGTCATGCTCGTCTCCTTCCAGAACGACAAGGAGAAGAGCGACTGGGCGATCGCTCGCAGCAACACGGCGATGATCGAGCCCGAGGTCGCCAAGACGATGCAGGACGACCTGACCGAGCAGTACATCAAGGTCGCGCCCGGTCACGCGCCGAACAAGTAGCTCTTTACTTCGACTTCGCGGCGCTGCCGCCGCCGCCGCCGGTGCCCTTGCCGCCGCCGCCGCCGGTTCCGCTGCCGCCGCCCGTGCCGTCGCCACCCTTGCGATCCTTGCCCTTGGAGTCGCCCTCGCCGGAGTGGTTGCCGCCGTGCTCGCCCTTGCCGCCGCCGACGCCGCCCTGGTTGCCCTGGTCGCCGGCCTTGACGTTCTCCTTGACCCAGTCGGCCGCCTTCGGGATGCGCGCGTCGATCTCCTTCTGGAGATCCTCGACCTTGTCCTTCGGCGTGATCGTGATCGCGACGCCGTCCTTGGTGTTCTTGGCCTCGGCCGTCGCGCCCTCGGGCACGTAGACCGGGCAGATGCCGGAGCCGCCGCCGTGCGTGCCCTTGGAGTCGTGGGCCTGGCCCGTCGTCGCGTCCTTCTTCTCCGCGATGAGCTCCGTGGCGCGGCGCTGCAC
>JAEWJO010000801.1 GCA_023386455.1 Pseudomonadota bacterium
CGACGTCGACGTGTGGCTCGAGAGCGTCGTCGCGCTAGTCCGCTTCGGGATGCCGAGTGGCCCGCGCGCGGCGGTGATCGCGCCGGCCGGCTCGTGGCTCGAGGCGCAGGCGTCCGCGCTCGTCGCCGAGGCGGAGCTGCTCGGCGTGCGCCCTCCGGTCGTCGGCAAGGGCGCGAAGGGCGACGAGCCGACCGACGTCGTCCTCTACGACCCATCGCTCGCGCCGGTGCCGTCTCACCTGCCCGGCCTTCACATCCCCGTCGTCGCGCGCGGCGAGCTCGGCGACGAGTCGGCCGCGCTGTACGGCGCGCGCTCGGCGCTCGGCGCGTTCGCGGTCCTCGGCCACGCCGCCGAGCGCATCGCGGTCGGCATCGGCCCCGCGCCGAAGACCGCGTCCGCCGAGCTCGCGATCAACCGCGACCTGCTCGATCGCCAGTTCGACAAGCTCCGCCGCGACAACACGCCGAGCACGCGCGTCGGCGACCACGAGACGAAGACGCTGCTCTACTCGTACGGCGTCCCGGTGACGCGTCAGGGCGTCGCGACGACGCCGTCGGCGGCGGTGAAGAAGGTCCGCGACCTCAAGCTGCCGTGGCCGGTCGAGATCAAGCCGTGGGGTCACGACCTGCCGACCGAGCCCGAGGGCTGCCCGGTCGAACGCAACGTCACGAGCGACGCGCTCGTCCGCCGCGCGTTCTCCGCGGTGCTCGCGGCCGCCGGCCGGCCGTCGACGAAGGCCGAGCCCGGCGCCGTGATCGTTCGCGAGCCGCCGCCGCAGGGGCGCGACCTCTCGGTCTCGCTGATGAAGCTGCCCGCGCTCGGCTGGACCGTCGTCGTCGACGCACCCGGTGCGCAGCAGGTCGCCGCCGCGCCCGCGCCGCTGCGGCTCGTCGACGCCGAGATGCTCGCGCGCGCGATGGTCGCGTCGCGTGCGAGCGATCCCGATCCGGATCGCACCGGGCTCGCCAATCTGCTCCGGCGCGCGTCGCACTTCGCCGTCGATCTCGATCGCAAGATCGTCAAGCTCGAGCTGCCGCGCGTCGTCGTCGGTGGCCGCGGCTCGCGCACCGTCGTCGCCGACGCGTGGTGCGAGCTCGCCGGCGCGACGCCCCTGCCCTCGCGGTCCTAGACGACCGCGGTCTCCGACAGCGCCATGTGATCGCCGTAGAGCGCGTCGTGGATCGCGTCTGCTCGCTGCTTGATGTGCGCGTGCAGCGCGCCGAACTCCGGCGCACCGCGCACGCCGTCGAGCACCACGCAGCGCTCCATCCAGTGCGCATCGAACAGGCCGAACTCCATCGCGTATGCGATCAGCTCGATCGTGGTCTCGGTGTCGCCGGCGAACGCCGCGGCCTCGGCGGCGAGCTGGGCGGTGAACACGCGGCGGCGCCGGTTCGGCACCTCGGTGCGCGTCGCCATCACGATCTGCGCCTTGTTGCGCGCCCAGCCGCCCTCGTCGAGGAACGAGGCGAACAGCGAGTCGATCGTCCCCGGCCACACGGTGGGATCGATCTTGATCTGCGCGCGAAGCGACGCGAGCGTCGCCCAGTCGCCGCGCCACCACGCGTAGCGGGCGCGCGACAGCGGCCGGTCGGTGCTGTAGATGAGGAGATCCGCGACGAGCCGGTCGTGCTCGACCCAGCGGCCGTCGAGCGCGAGCGCACGCGTGATCTCCCACCGCGCAGAGCTGAGCTCGGGCGCGAGCGCGATCGCCTCCTCGAGCCGGGCGAGCGCGTCGTCGAGGTAGCCGGTCTCGAGCAGCATGCGGCCGAGCTGCTCGTGCGCGTCGGCGAGGTGCGGGGCGCAGCGGATCGCGTAGCGGAAGTGGGTCGCCGCGAGGACGGGATTGCCGCCGTTCAGCTCGACGTGGCCGACCGCGAGGTGCGCGTCCGCGAGGTCGGGGGCGGCGGTGACCGCCTCGTACGCGAGCTGCCGCGCCCTCGCGCCGACGCCGGCGGCGACGTTCGGCAGGAAGAACGCGGTCCGCACGGTGATCGTCGCGAGGTTCGCCGCGATCCGGGGGTCACGCGGCGACATCACGTGCGCGCGCTCGAGGAGATCGAGCACCTCGCGAAACCGGCTCGGGTCGCGATGCGCGATGTGACGCGCGAACAGCAGCATGTCGGTCGCATCGGCACGCGTGCGATCCTTGTCGTGCAGGATCGCGGCATCGATCGCCATCGCGATCGAGTCGGCCGTCGAGTGCACGAGGTCGACCGACAGCGGGAACTGCAGTGCGACCGGCAGTCCGGCGGGTGCGGTCAGCCGGACGTCGAGGCTGTCTCCAACCTCGAGCGCGACCTCGACGAGATCGCCGTCGGTGTCGTCGCGGCGCGACCTGACGCGCAGTCGCGGCGCGCGGGCAAGGCGCGCGAGCAGCTGCTCGTGCACGGCCTCGGCGAGGTAGTGCTTCGTCGCCTCCGCGCGTGCCACCGGCGCGGGGACGACGACGGTGACGAGCTCGTGCGCCGCGGTCGCCCGGGCGGCCACCGGCGGCGGGATCGCCGGCTGCGACTGCCGCGAGCCCTTCAGCCACGGCTCGAGCGCGGTCCGCAATGCGTTCGCGGTATCGAGGCGCGTCGCGAGCTCGCGCTCGGTCGCACGCGCGACGATCGCGGCCAGCTCGGCGGTGACGTCGCCCGAGGCCGAGATCGCGACGTGGTCGATCGTCTGCTTGTCGGTGAGCACCTTCATGACGTCGCCGTCGAACGGCACCCGGCCGGTCACCATCTCGGCGAGCACGACACCGACCGCGTAGACGTCGGTCGCGGGCGTCGGCGGCTCTCCCCTCGCCTGCTCCGGTGCCATGTATGCCGGCGTGCCCGACAGCTCGCCGGTCGTGCTGACGCCGACGGAAGCGACGCCGAAGTCGGCGATGACGACGCGGCCGTCGAGTGCGAGCAGCACGTTGTCGGGCTTGATGTCGCGATGGATGACGTTCGCGGCGTGCGCGGCGGTCAGCGCGTCGCACATCGCGCACGCGATCGCGACCGCCTCGGGGACCGGCAGCCGGCCGCGCGCCACGAGCCGCTTCGACAGCGACTCGCCCTCGATCAGCTCCATCGTGCAGAACATCACGCCGTCGGAGATGCCGAGCTCGAACGTGCGCGCGACGTTGATGTGCGTCACGCGCCGCGCGAGCTTCACCTCGTGGCGGAACCGCTCGACCATCGCGGGGACCGCCGACAGCTCCTTGCGGATCACCTTGAGCGCGACGATCTCGTCGAGCTCGCGGTCGCGCGCGCGATAGACCGCGCCCATCCCGCCGACGCCGAGCAGCTCGAGGATGTCGTAGCGCTCGGCAAGCGTGTCTCCGGCGAGCTGCGCGTCGGCGCGTTCGGTCATCGCCCGAGCTCCAGCTCGAGCTTCTGGGCGGCGGCGAGCAGCGCCTCGCGCGTGTTGTGATCCGGATCGTCGATCACGCGCAGGACGAGCAGCGCGAGGATGCGGCCGACCGCCGGACCCGGCGGCATCTGCAGCTCCTTCATCAGGTCGCCGCCGGTGATCGCGAGGTCACCGATGGTCAGCGGGTGCTTCTCGGCGATGGTCTGCTGCGCCAAGCCGATCAGCGCGCTGTTCTGCACGGCCTCGGCGGCCCACAGCTCGACCGCGAGCGGCCGGGCGTGCTTGCCGAGCTTGGCGAGCAGGTGGCGCACCTGCGCCGGCGTCCAGGCATCACCGCGCGGCGCCCGCGCGGTGCCGACGAGCTGCGACGCGAGCTCGATCTCGGCATTGGAGAACTTGAGGTCGCGCAGGATCTCGGCGACGCGCTTCACCGTCCGCTGGTCGTGGATGTACGGATCCTCGGCATCGGCGAGCGGCGCGAGCAGCGCGGCGAGACGCACGGCATCCGCGGCGCGATCGACGCGGCCGAGCCAGTCGGCGACGATCATGCTGTCGCCGAGCCGGTCGTGCAGCGCCGGCAGGATCGACGCGATGATCTGCGTGCGGTGCGCCGGCGACAGGCCCAGCGAGGGCTGGCGCGTCTCGAGGATCTTGCGCAGCTCCTCGCAGACGCGCTCGCGCGACACCTTCGCGAGCGACGGCAGCGCCGGCCCGATACCGGCCTCGGTGTCCGGATCGAGGATGAACTCGAGCTGAGCCGCGAAGCGCACGGCGCGCATCACGCGCAGGCCGTCCTCGGTGAACCGCTCGACCGCATTGCCGACCGCTCGCAGCCGGCGCGCGGCGATGTCGGCGCGGCCGCCGAACGGATCGATCAGCTCGCTCCGCGCCGGGTCGTATGCCATCGCGTTGACGACGAGGTCGCGCCGCGCGAGATCGTCGATCAGCGGCACTCCGAACACGACGTGATCGGGCCGCCGCGCGTCGGTGTAGGCGCCCTCGCCGCGAAACGTCGTCACCTCGACGTGCGTGTGCACGCCCTTGCCGGTCACGACGGTGACCGTGCCGTGCTGGAGCCCCGTCGGGATCGTGTGGCGGAACAGCTTCAGCACCTCGTCGGGGTGCGCGCT
>JAEWJO010000802.1 GCA_023386455.1 Pseudomonadota bacterium
GGGGTCGACGCGACCGCGAGGCCGAGGAGCACGAGCACGGTGCGCACGCCTGCAGCTTACCTGCGTCCAGCCGGCTCGCGCGCTGCTCCCGCGTGGATGTGCAGATGCTCTGCAATCAGCGCGACGCGGTGCGGTTCTTGATCTCGATCGCCCGGTCGATCAGCGTCACCAGCTCCTTGCGCTGCGCGCTGTCGCCGGCTGCCGCCTTCGCGAGGTCGCGGATCGTCGCCAGCGACCAGTGCTCCGCATCCTGACCACCGCGCAACACGTCGGCGAATGCGGCGGCCGCGAAGGCGAACCGGAAGTCTGCCGACGAATTCGCGAACGACACCGCCGGACCACCGACCATCGGGAACGCCGCCTCCGTAGCCGTCGCGCCCTCCGGATCCTTGTGCCGGATGCGAATCCCGCCGAGCGGCGCGGCCGTCTGCTTGCCCTTCGCGGTGAGCTCGACCTCGTAGAGCGCGGTGACCTGGTGACCCGCGCCGATCTCGCCGGCGTCGACCTTGTCGTCGCGGAAGTCCTCGTCCTTGACGTCGCGGTTCTCGTAACCGACGAGGCGATAGCGCGCGACCATCGCGGGATCGAACTCGACCTGGAGCTTCACGTCCTTCGCGACGACCTCCATGTTCGCGGTCAGGTCCTCCTGGAAGACCTTCTTCGCGGCGTCGATCGAGTCGATGTAGAAGTTGTTGCCGTTGCCCTTGTCGGCGAGCTGCTCCATCAGCTCGTCCTTGTAGTTGCCCATGCCAAAGCCGATCGTCGAGAGCGTGACGCCCTCCTTCGCGCGGCTCGAGATGATCTTCAGGAGCTCCTCGTGCGTGTGCGGACCGACGTTCGCGTCACCGTCCGACACCACGACGACGCGCGAGATGTGGCCCGGCTTGTAGCTCGCCATCGCCTGCTGGTAGGCGAGGTCGATGCCCGAGGCCATGCCGGTCGAGCCGGCCGACTGCAGGTCGTCGATCGCAGCGAGGATCTTGTCGCGGTCGTTCGTCGGCTGGAGCACGATGCGGGTCGAGCCCGCATACGTGACGAGCGAGACCGTGTCGGCCTCGGTGAGGTTGCGCGTCAGGATCTTCAGCGACTGCTTCGCGAGGCCGAGCTTGTCCTCGCTGCTCATCGAGCCAGAGACGTCGACGAGGAACACGAGGTGCGCCGGCTTGCGCTCCATCGTGGACTTCGCCTTCGTCGCGACACCGACGCGCACGATGTGGCGGCCCGGCGACAGCGGCGACGGCGCGGCCTCCATCACGACCGCGAACGGCGAGCTCGCCGATGGCCGAGCGAAGCCGTACTTGAAGTAGTTGACGAACTCCTCGACGCGCACCGACGCAGCCGGCGGCAGCGTGCCCTCCTGCAGCTTGCGCCGTGCGATCGTGTACGACGCGGTGTCGACGTCGGCGGCAAACGTCGACAGGCGATCCTTGCTCGCCTCGACCCACGGGTTCTTTCCCCAGTCGCGGTAGGCCTCGCCGCCGATCTGGTCGACTGCTGCGCCGGTGGCGGCCATCTTGCGGGCCGGCTCGCTCTTCGCGTCCACCGCTTTCGTGGGAGATGGCGCGGACTCGGCGGCGGAGCCCTGCCCCCGCGGGACGGCCAGCACCTCGGCGCTGGGATCGGTGGTCCCTGATACCTCCTGCTTCATGTCGGCGCTCTTGCTGGCGCATCCGGAGGTCAGGAGGGTCGTACCGAGGAGGAAGACGGCGAGCGTTTGGCGCATGGCCCTTCCCGACGCACTCGACCTCGCGGAGGTCTGCAAGATCTCGTGAAACATTGTCTGCGACCCACGACAACTGCGCACCCAAGGAGGTGCGGCTGCCGGTGTCTACTGCGCGATCGTCGCCGGCGTCGCGTCCGTCGCGATCGTCTTCTGCGTGCCGCGCAGTGCGCGCGCCTTGTCGATCAGCGACACGAGCTCCTGCCGATCCTTCACCTCGCCCGCCGCCGCCGCCGCCTGCGCGCGGATGTCGTCGAGCGACCACGTCGCGCCGCCGCGCATCACGTCGGCGAACGCCGCGACCGCGAACGCGAACCGGAAGTCAGGCGACGACGCCGCGAACGAGCTCGCCGGAGGCGCAGCCATCGTGAACGCCGACTCCGTGGCGCCATCCTGCTCCGGCTGCTTGTGGCGGATGTGCACGACGCCGAGCGGAGCGAGCTTGCCCTTCGCGCCGTCGGTCAGCTCGACCTCGTACATCGCGGTCACCTGATGTCCCCAGCCGACCTGGCCGCCGGTCACCGCGTCCTTGCGGAAGTCCTCGTCCTTGACGTCGCGGTTCTCGTAGCCGACGAGCCGGTACCTCGACACCTGTGCCGGATCGAACTCGACCTGGAGCTTCACGTCCTTCGCCGCAACCTCGAGCGTCGACGTCAGCTGCTCCGCAAAGATGCGCTTCGCGGCGTCGAGCGAGTCGATGTAGTAGTTGTTGCCGTTCCCCTTGTCGGCAAGCTGCTCCATCGTCGTGTCCTTGTAGTTGCCCATGCCAAACCCGATCGTCGACAGCGCGACGCCGGCCTTCGCGCGCGTCTCGATGATCTTCAGCATCTCGTCGTGGCTATGCACGCCGATGTTCGCGTCGCCGTCCGACAACACGATCACGCGCGAAATCCCGCCCGGCCGCACCCACTGCGCTGCCTGGGCGTAGGCGAGGTCCATCCCGGACGCCATCGCCGTGCCGCCACCCGATCGCAACGAATCGATCGCCTTGTGGATGCGATCCTCGTGCTCGATGCTCGTCATCGGCAACACGACGCGGCTGTCGCCGGCGTACGTCACGATCGAGACCGCATCCTTCGCCGCGAGGTTCTCGGTCAACACGTGCAGCGCCTTCTTCGCGAGCCCGAGCTTGTCGGGCTGATCCATCGAGCCCGAGACATCGACCAGGAACACGAGCGCGCTCGGCTTGCGCTCGCCGACCGTCTTCGCCTTCGTCGCCACGCCGACGCGCACGACATACCGATCCGCCACGAACGGATGCGGCGCCGCATCCATCACCGTCGAGAACGGCGTGCCCGGCTCGGCCGTCGGGAACCCATACCGGAAGTAGTTGATCCACTCCTCGACCCGCACCGATGCCGCCGGCGGAAGCGTGCCCTCGAGCAGCTTGCGACGCGCGATCGTGTACGAGGCCGTATCGACGTCGGCCGCGAACGTCGAGAACCGATCCTCGCCGGCCGCCACCCACGGGTTCTTGCCGTAGTCGGTGTAGTCCTCGCCGCCGGTCGACGGCTCGGGTGCGTACATCGCGCCGCCGGTCGCGACCATCTCGGCCGACGGTGGCGCCATCGCATTCTTTCTGCCGCCCATGCCCATGCATGCGGCGGTGACAACGAACGAGACATAGGACGCAGAACGCACGAATTGCGACAGACGCATGGACAGGCCTCCGGCAAGGGCGACCTGCATGCGCCGGAGATCGACGCAGCGGCCGCGACACCCGACAAACGCGTGCCGCGTCGCGCGCTTACAGTCACGAAGCGGTGTAAGCGCGGGCTGTCTCGCGCGTTGGCCGGTGATCTAGCGCGGCATGCCGAGCAGGTAGATGCCCTTCTTCTTCCCCTGCTCCGTCGTCGCGTATCCCTTCTCCCACACGTACTCGGCCGACTCGAGCCCCGCGAGCAGCTCGTCGAGATCGCTCAGCGTGTAGATCCGTGGCAGCGATGCTTGGCCGTCCCACGCGTAGAACATCGGCACGAGCGGGATCAGAAACGTGAACGCGAGCTGTCGTCCTGTCAGCGGTCGCACGCCGAACGTCAGGACCAGCGCCATCACGAACACGATCACGAGCCCGACCGGCAGAAACAGCAGCCACACGCCGAACGGAACCGCGTTGTCTGCCATCTCGTAGATCAAGATCGGCTGCCGAGCTCGCTGCGCCGACTCGAGGATCGCGCGCGCCTGCGGCGGCCGCATGTGATGAAAGCAGTTGACCATCGTCTTCAGCCCCGCGGGCGCGCTGGCCAGGTCCGTCGCGTCGACCGACTCGCGCGCGTACCTGAGGTACGGCCTCGCCGGATCGTCGAACCGTGCGACCGCCTCCGCGCTCGGAAACTTGTCCGTCATCACGAGCTCGACGTTCGCCGTCTCGCCGCTCGCGCGAAGCTGCTCGATCAGATCGGGCATCGAGCCGCCGCTGCCAGACCCGAGGTCGACAATGCGGTCGAGCTTGCCTGTCTTCAGCGCACGCGACACGAGCGACGCGAGCACGGGGATGACGCCGATCGTACGCGCGAACACGACGAGCAGGTTCGTCATGCTCGTTCGCAGCCCGGACGGAAACCAGGACGCGTCCTCGATCTCGGGCACGTGCACGCGCTTCATTCCGGAAATCTAGCGACCGCGCCTCGGTGCCCTCAATGCGGCGCATCGTCGCGCGCGCCGTGCCTCGCACCCGATCGCAACGCTACCGAGTATGATCGGGTGTGCGGTTCGTCCTGCTAGCAACGCTCATCGTCGCGTGCCGCTCGTCCGACAAGCCGAAGCCTGCGGTCGAGCAGCAAGTCGCGCCACCGTCAGCGGCCGCGCCCGCCGCGCCCAAGCCGCCCGACGACATGGACGAGAAGATGCGGCACTGTCCGCTCGCACTCGACGGCGCGAGCTCGACCCTCGAGGACATCGATGGCGGCGTGCGATTCACGATTCAAGTGCCGGAGAGCGCACTCGAAGAAGTGCGCAAGCGCGCCCACCACGTCGTCGAGTTCGCCGCGAAGCACACCCGGACCGGCCACGGCGAGTTCGACGGCAAGGGCGGCGGCCGCATGCGGAACTGCCCGGTCGTCACCGACGACGTCGCGATCATCGCCACCGACATCGCCGGCGGCGCGCAGCTCGACGTCACGAGCAGCGACGTCGCACAGCTCCGCACCGAGACGCGTGCACGCACGGCGAAGTTCCCGTTCGCCGGCGCGACGATCGTCGTTCGCTAAGGCCGCGTGAGGTCGCGCGTGATGTTCTTCTGGTGCGCCTCGAGCGTGCCGCCGCCGATCTCGATGAGCTTGGCGTCGCGCCAGAACTGCTCGACGCGGTACTCGGTGCAGTAGCCGTAGCCACCGAGGACCTGGATGGCCGCGTCGGCGACCTCCTTCGCGGCGGTCGACGAAAACAGCTTGGCGGCGTCGGTGCCGAGTCGGTTGCGCTTGGTCGGGCCGACGCTCGCGGCGACGTTGAAGATCAGGGCGCGCATCGCCTCGATCTTGGCGAAGCTGTCGCCGATGTAGCGCTGGATCTGGCCGTGCTCGTGGAGCGGCTTGCCGAACGTGTGACGTTCGGTGGAGTACTTGACCATGATGTCGAGGCAGCGGCGCGCGAGACCGAGGCTCATCGCGGAGAGGCCGAGGCGCTCGATCTCGAGGTTGCGCATCATGTTGGTGATGCCGCCGCCCTCGTGACCGAGGAGGTTCTCGGCCGGGACGCGACAGTCCTCGAAGATGAGCTCGGACATCGTGGACGCACGCATGCCGAGCTTGGGGATCTTGGGGCTGGTCGAGAAGCCGGCGAAGCCGCGCTCGACGACGAACGTGGTGATGCGCTCGTCGAGCTTGGCGTAGACGAGGACGACGTCCGACTCGGGGCCGTTGGTGATGAACGTCTTGCGGCCGTTGAGGACGTAGTGGCCGCCCTGGAGGCGCGCCGTCGTCTGCATGCCGAGGACATCGGTGCCGACGGCGGGCTCGGTCATGCCCATCGCACCGACGTGCTCGCCGGAGAGGACCTTGGGCAGGTAGCGCTTGCGCTGGGCGTCGTTGCTCGCCCAGTAGAAGTTGTTGACGAAGAGGAGCGCGTGCGCGAGGTAGCCGAGCGCGAAGCCCGGATCGCAGTAGGACAGCTCGTCGTGGACGATGCAGGAGGCGACGGCATCGAGGCCGGCGCCGCCGTCGGCTTCGGGGATCGTGATGCCGATGAGGCCGAGGTTGCCGAGCTCGCGCAGGAGCGCGACGTTGAACGTGCCCGACTCGTCGTGAGCCATCGCCTGAGGTTCGACGCGCGTCTGCGCGAACTGCCGCACTGTCTGGCGAATCAGCTCGTGCTCTTCTGACACCATGCGGACCGTACCGTACCATCAGAGGGCGCGATGACACGCTCGAGTCCCGGCATCGATCGATGGTTGCAGGATCAGCCGGCGGTCCTGGTCGCGAACCCGACCGCGGCCTCCGGGAAGGCGGCCGACTGGATCCGGCATGCGCGCGCGCTGCTCGACGAGGCGAGGATCACGCACCGGTTCGTCGCGACCGAGCCCGAGGGGGCCACGATCGACCGCGTTCGCGAGGCGATCGATGACGGCGGGGCGCGGGCGGTGATCTACATGGGCGGCGACGGCACGTTTGCCGAGGTCGCGAAGGGGATCCTCGCGTCGGGTCACGCGGCGGAGGTGGCGATGGGGATGCTGCCGACGGGGACGGCGAACGATCAGGGAAAGTCGTTCGGGCTCGAGTCGGGGCCGTGGGCGCTGGAGCGCAACGTGTCCGTCATCGCAGATGGGTTCACGGTCGGCTGTGACGTCGCGAAGCTGACGATCGAGCGCGGGCTCGAGGTCGTGCATCGCGATCTGTTCTTCGACTCGTTCTCGGTGGGGCTCGGCGCGGCGAGCCTGGCGACCCGGAATCGGGATCGCGAGCGCGTCGGACGCATTCCCGGGCTCGGGAAGATCTACCGCGATCAGCTCGTGTACATCGGCGCGGTCGCGCAGCGGTTCTTCGAGTCGTACGTCGTCGACATCAAGTTCGACCTCGATGCGGTGATCGACGGCGTCGTCCATCACTTCCCGAGCCTGCTCGACGTGATCGTCAAGAACACGAAGATCTTCGGTGGCGAGTGGATCTTCGACCCGCAGGCGGAGAGCGACGATGGCCTGGTCGAGCTCGTGCCGGTCGCCGGGCGACGCGACATGACCGCGAAGCTGATCGGCGGCATGCGGCGCGTGCCGATCGGCGTCGACGATCTCGAGAAGCTCGGGATCGAGCATGCGGCACCGATCGCGGGCAAGCGGCTCGAGCTGACGGTGCGCGCGGAGGGTGGAATCGTCCCGGCAGCGCAGATCGACGGCGAGGAGATTCCGGCCGGCGACCGCTACGTGATCGACGTCATCGCGCGGGGCCTGCGGCTGATCGTGCCGCGCGAGCACGTCGATCCGTCGGCGACGGACCGCAGCGGCGCGTTCGGCGCCAGCAGCGAGTGAGCACATTCGAGGTTGCACCTGATGTGCACCGTCCTCACACGTTCGGTGCGCTGGCGTGTGCGTGCGCGGCTTTGCGTGTCGCGAGCGCACGGCACGCGTCCTGCTGACGCACGCCGACGTGTCTTGACCCGTGCACGTGTGCGTACTCGGTGGTTACCCTCATCATCATCTACCGAGTGCGTGCACGGGCACGGGTATCTGTTCCTGCTACGCTCGTAGCGTGCGCTGGTTGCTCCTCGCCGCTCTGATCGCGTGCAGCAGGAGTGCGCCGCCGGCGAAGCCCGAGCCGATCGCAGCGACGGCATCGGCGCCACCGCTCGCGAACGCGACGCCGTCGTGCCGGAATGCGGCGCTGGGGCTCGAGAACGCGACACGCGGCGTCCGTCCGCCGGAGTCGACGGTGTTCGACGCGATGCGCGCGAAGTGCGAGGTCGATGCGTGGCCCGTGGTCGCCGTCGAGTGCTTCGCGAAGATGCGCGAGGGCGATCTCGGTCGCTGCGCGAAGGAGCTGCCGGAGCAGATGCGCAACGGCATGTTCGCGGTGTTCGGCGGCGGTCCGCCCGATCGCACGGCGATCGCGATCGCGCGCGCGCGGCTGTCGATCCTCGCGGTGGGCGTCGCCGAGTGCGATCGATTCGTCGTCGCGGTATCCGCGGCGCTCGGCTGCGAGGCGATGTCGATCGAGACGCGCGTTCAGCTCGGCAACGAGACCGCGGAGTTCTGGGATTTACCGACGAACGGCCTGTCGGCCGAGGCGCATCAGCGGATGGCGAGCGTCTGCGGCGAGTCGCTGTCGGCGCTCGAGGCCGAGGTGAAGACCGCCGGCTGTACGATGTGACGCCGGCCTCCGCCGTCGACGGCATGCGACGTTACACGACGAGGCCTGGACGGCGGGCGGAAGATGGGACAACCTCCGCGAATCCAACGGAGGTTCTGTCATGGCTGACGTGTTCATTTACGACGCAGTTCGCACGCCCCGCGGTCGCGGCAAGGCGGGCAAGGGTGGTCTCTCGAACGTGCACCCGCAGGAGCTGCTCGCGCAGACCCTGAACCACATGGCAGAGCGCAAGAAGCTCGACAAGAGCCTCGTCGACGACTTCGCCGTCGGCTGCGTCACGCAGGTCAAGGAGCAGGGCGCGTGCATCGCGCGCGTCGCGCTGATCGCGGCGCAGTGGCCCGAGGACGTCACCGGCTTCACGATCAACCGCTTCTGCGGCTCGGGTCTCGAGGCGGTCAACAGCATCGCGTCGAAGATCGGCGCGGGCTTCATCGACGCCGGCATCGGCGGCGGTGTCGAGTCGATGTCGCGCGTGCCGATGGGCAGCGACGGCGCGATGCTCGACGGTCTCAACGGGAAGCTCCGCGAGCGCCTCTACCTCGTGCCCCAGGGCATCTCGGCCGACCTCATCGCGACCCGCGAGGGCTTCACGCGCGAGGACGTCGACAAGTTCGCGCTCGCGAGCCAGCAGAAGGCGGCGCGCGCGATCGAGGGCAAGC
>JAEWJO010000041.1 GCA_023386455.1 Pseudomonadota bacterium
GCCTCGGCCGAGCCCGTCGCGGCCGGAGCCGCCGAGCCTTCGGCGGAGCCCGCGGCCGGAGCGGCAGGAGCCGCCGAGCCGGTGACCGGAGCGGGCTGAGCCGCTGCGGTGGAAACCCACGCGACCAGCATGGCCGCGGCAAGGGTCCGGATGATCGATGTCATGATCGATTACCTCTCTGTGGCAGATGCGGCCGGTTCCGGCGGATGACGTGCATCATCCCCAGACCCGACAACAGCAGGACGACCGCGCCCGCCGCGCCGATGCGCAGCGCGAGCGCGCCGGCGCGACTGTGATTGTTCGCGTCGGGATCGTAGTGATAACAGCGGTTCATGAAGCCGACGGCACTCGCCGGCTCCATCGCACCCGCCTTGAAGATCGAGTCGCGCATCATCTGTGGATCGAACTCGATGCCGTAGACGTAACGGGTCACGGTGCCTCGGGCGCTGAGGAAGATCAGCGCTGCCGGGTGCGCCCATTCGGCGCGCTCGGTGACGTACGTGTACGAGAATCCGACCGACTGCGCGACGCGACGAATCGCCGCGCCGTCGCCAGGCGTCTCCGCGACGAGGAACGTCCAGCCCTTCTCCGCGCCCTTGCGCAGGCTCTCGGGGAGCCGCTCGATGTAGCGGCCGCGCATCGCGCGGAGCTTGTCGAGGCTCTCCTTGGGCTCGAGATCGATCGTGACGATGCGGAACTGTCCGCCGATGCGGAACAGCGTGTTGTCCTTCTTCTCGCCGATCGACGGCAGGACCGCCGTGAGCCCGTTGAGCTGCAGGTTGCACAGCATCGGGCAGTCGGAATAGTTGAAGGTCAGGATCGTCGGCGTCTCGCCGGCGAGGAGCTCGCCGAGCGTGACGACCTTGCCCGTGTGATCGCGGAACGTCGCGTCGAGCGGGACCTGCGAGAGCAGCTTCTCCTCGACGGTGACGCTGTTGCCCTTGTACGTCGGCGGCGGTGCGAGAATCTCGTCCTTCGGGTCCGCCGGCGCAGCCTCCCCGCCCGGGTGCGCGAGCACCGGCTGCGCCCCGAGGAGGGCGAACGCGAGCGCGAGGAGGGAGCGATTGATCACGTCAGGGGTTCTTGGGCTGTGCCGCCGCCGAGCCCGCCGCCTTCGGTTGCGCCTTCGCGCCCGCCTTGGGCTGAGCACCGGCCTTCGGCTGCGGAGCCGCGGCCGAGCCCTGCGCCGGAGCCGGCGTCGGGTTCGGAGCGGCAGGCTGCGCGCCGGGCTGGGGTGCCGGCGTCGGCGACGGAGTGTTGACCTGCGAGGGCGATGCACCGGCGGCACCACCGGGACCGGCTCCGGTCGGCGTCTCGAGGGCCGACGGCGCCGCGTTGCCCGAGGTCGGCGTGGGCTGACCGCCCTCACCGCTCGGGGCCGCCGCGCCCGCCGGGGCGGGACGACCGAACTGCGGCTCGATCGTCGCCTTGTCCGCCTTCGGAAGCGACGGGACGAGGTGCGACGGATCGTTCTTGGCGTCCTCGACGACGAGCTTCATCGCGTGCTCGATCGGGATGCGATACGTCGGCGCGCCGGTGTTCGTCGCGGCCTCCGTGATGTTGCGCATCTCGTCGGCCTTGTGGCCCTTCGCCGTGACGTCCATGTCCTTGTAGTCGGCGGCGTGCTGCACCGTCGACGTGTTGTTCATGTAGAAGGCCTGCAGGCCGGCGATCGTCACGTAGACCATCACCGCGCCGCAGATGCCGACGACCACGATACCGATCGTGTTGAGCTTGTCGGGATTGCGCTTGGGTCCAGACATCGTGGCCTCCTAGAGCTGCTCGTGGGCGAGAGACATCCCGAGCATCGGGTCCTTCACCGGGATGAGGTTGCCGTGCAGGCTCTTGCCGACACCGACGAGGAACACGCCGACCAGCGCGATCCAGGTCGTGAAGTCGACCGCGGAGAGCCCGACGCTGTGGTGCGAGATGTTGCCCATGAGCGGGCCGGACACGAGCTTCGCACCCTCGTGGAACGTCACCTCCCAGTCGTAGCTGGGCATGACGTTCCAGTAGATGTTCAGCCACGAGAACACGAGCTGCCACACCGCGAAGAACACGAGCGACGGCACGATGCGCTTCGTCCAGCGCGACATCAGGAATACGAACGGGAACGCCCAGTAGCCGACGAGGATGGCGATGGACACCCACTGCCAGTCGCCGAACATCCGGTACTTGTACCAGACGGTCTCCTCCGGCATGTTGCCGTACCACTGGAGCATGAACTGGCTGAACGCCGTGTACGCCCAGAAGAACGTGAACGAGAACATCCACTTTCCGATGTCGTGGTAGTGCTCGTCGTTGACCGAGTGGACCAGGCGGCCGCTGCGCTGTAGCCACAGCACGATCAGCGCGAGCGCGCTGAACGCGGCGACGTTACCGCCGCCCCAGAACGCGACGCCGTAGATCGTCGAGTACCACTTCGGCGCGAACGACATCAGGATGTCGAACGCGATCATGCAGGTGACGAGCGCGTAGATGATCATCGCCGGGCCCGACACGACGCGGAGGCGCGTCGAGATGTTGGGATCGCCCGACTCGTCCTGCTCGCGGCTCTTCTTCGCGAAGTACGCCGACATGCCGGTCAGCACGACGCCGTACGCGACGTAGCGCAGCGCCCACGCCATCGGCGACAGCCAGCCGAGCTTGTGCTGCAGGTGCGCGTTCAGGACCGCGTTCTTCGCGTCCGGGTGCGCCCAGTAGTAGAGGTCCTTGTAGCCCGCGACCACCGGGATCACGAACCCGAGGCCCGCGATGAAGATGACCGGGAACGCGAGCGTCATCGCCTCGGCGATGCGGCGGACGACCGTCGACCAGCGCTGGCGAACGAGGTGGTGGATGAGCACCAGCCACAGCATGCCGAGCGCGATGCTGACGACGAACGACCAGCCGATGACGTACGAGTGGAAGAACCGCTTCCAGTTATCGCCGTGCATCGCGCCGAGGACGACCGAGATGATGCCGAACACGACGGCGATGCCGAGGCCCGCCTTCATCATGTTCGAGCCGAGCTTGCCGGCCTTGAACTTCTCGTCTGGGTGCAGAGTCTTGGTAAGTGCGCTCATCGGAGGCTCCCACGCTTGTCGGCCGGGACGTCATCGAGCGACGCGTTCTGCGAGCGCTCGAGGGCGCGAACGTAGGCGACGATCGCCCAGCGATCCGCGTGCGGGATCTGGGCCGCGTAGCCCATCATGGTGTTGTAGCCGTTGGAGATCGTGTTGAAGAGCTGGCCGTTCGGCATCTGAGTGACGACGCCGCCCTTGCCGTCCTTGTCCGGCGCCTCGACGAGGTTGCGAGCCTGCCAGAGGCCGCCGCCCGCCTTCACGCGCTCGGGCACCATGCCCTGGCCGCGGCCGTCGTAGCCGTGGCACGGGGTGCAGTAGATCTCGTAGCGATTCTTGCCGCGCGCCATGACCTCGTCGGTCACGACGTACTCGCGACCGTCGGGATAGAGCTTCGGGAACCCGGTGGTCCACTTCTCGGCGCCGCTCTCGCCCTCGAGGCCGCGGTAGAACATGTCGTCCGCGCCGAGCTGGCCACGCGCGACCGTTCCGGCGATCTCGCCGCGGTTCGCGCGGCCGTCGGGGAACAGGTCCATCGCGGTGTCGGACTTGTACTTCGGCTGGAAGTCCATGTCCGGGAAGATGTGGATGTGCGGCTCGGGCGAGTAGGAGTTGCGCGCCTTCGCGGCGACCGCGAACGGGATCAGCGCGAACGCCGTGCTCGAGACGATGAAGGCGACGATCCACTTCGGCATCGTCTTCTTCGCCGGATCCGGATCGAGGTGAACGTTCTCGACCGAGATGGCTCCCGCATCGAGGAGCAGCTGGCGGGTCTTCTCGGCGTCGAAGCGGCGGTCGCGCGCCTCGATGCCGATCAGGAACGCGTCGTCGGTGACGCGCGAGAACTTGTCCTGGCGGAACAGCGGGTGCCAGACCTGCGGCAGGCGGTTCAGGATCCACATGCCGAAGAACGTCGCGAACACCGAGAGCAGAATCGCGCACTCGTACGCGATCGGGATGTTCGCCGGGATCGACCACGTGGGCTTACCCGAGATGTTCCACGTCCATGCGTGCGCGTTGCAGTACCACTGCAGCAGGAGGCCGCCGATGGCGCCGGTGAAGCCACCGCCGAAGACGATCAGCGGCAGGATCGTCCGCTTGATCCCCATCGCGGGGTCGATGCCGTGCACCGGGAACGGGCTGTAGGCGTCGAAGTCGGTATAGCCGGCGTCGTGGACCTTGCGAGCGGCCTCGACGAGCTCTCCCGGGGTGTCGAACTCGGCGAGGACACCGTAGAGCTCTCCTTCACCGAGGTCGTTGCCGTTCATGTCGCCCGGGGGGTTCCGGGGGTGTCCCCCGGATGTGGTTTCGTCGTGCGTCGACATTAGTGGTGGCCTCCCTTGGACGGGCCGCCGGCGTGAGCCTCAGGCGAAGCGCCCTTGACCTCGCTCATCGCGACAACCGGTGCGAAGCGGAAGAAGAGGAGGAACAGCATGAGGAACATGCCGATCGTCCCGACGAACAGTCCGACGTCCCACCGCGTCGGGTGGTAGTAGCTCCAGGCGCTCGGCAGGAACGAACGAGCGAGCGACGTCGCGATGATGACGAAGCGCTCGAACCACATGCCGATGTTGATGCAGATGCACAGCACCCAGATGAGGATGTTGTTGTTGCGCACCCGCTTGCTCCAGAAGAACTGCGGGATCAGCACGTTGTTGCCGACCATCAGGAAGTACGCCCACCAGAACGGTCCGAACGCGCGCGACACGAACGTGAACGACTCGAACTGGTTGCCCGAGTACCACGCGATGAAGAACTCGGTTCCGTAGGCGAGACCGACCATCATGCCGGTCGCCAGCATGATGCGGCACATCGCGTGGATGTGCTCCTGCTTGATGATGTGCTGCAGGTTGAACAGGAACCGCAGCGGGATAAGAAGCGTCAGCACCATCGCGAAGCCCGAGAAGATGGCGCCGGCGACGAAGTACGGCGGGAAGATCGTCGTGTGCCAGCCGGGCAGCTGCGAGGTCGCGAAGTCGAACGAGACGACCGAGTGCACCGAGAAGACGAGCGGCGTCGCGAGACCCGCGAGGATCAGGTACGCGCGCTCGTAGCGGTGCCAGTGGCGGGCCGAGCCGCGCCAGCCGAGCGACAGGATTCCGTAGATGACCGCGCGGACGTTCTTGCCCTGCGTGACGCAGCGGTCGCGGAACGTCGCGAGGTCCGGCACCATGCCGAGGTACCAGAACAGGATCGACGTCGTCGCGTAGGTCGAGACCGCGAACACGTCCCACATGAGCGGGCTGCGGAACTGCGGCCACATCGAGCCCATGTCGTTCGGGATCGGGATCATCCACCACGCGAACCAGGGACGGCCGGTGTGGAGCAGCGGGAACAGACCTGCCGCCATGACGGCGAAGATCGTCATCGCCTCGGCGGAGCGGTTGATGCTGACGCGCCAGCTCTGACGCGTCAGGTAGAGGACGGCGGAGATCAGCGTGCCGGCATGGCCGATACCGATCCACCAGACGAAGTTCGTGATGTCCCACGCCCAGGCGACGGTGTTGGAGTTACCCCACACACCGATACCGGTCGTGACCAGCACGAAGATGCTGTACAGGCCGATGCCGAACATGATGACGGCGATCGCGAGCGCGACGAGCCACAGCTTGTGAGGCTTCGGTGCCTCCGCAATCCAGGACACGTCGCGCGTGATCGCGCGGAATGCTTCGCGGGCCTTGCCAGGCTCGTGAGCGACTGCTGATTCGGTGCTCATGGCTTAGTGACCCCCCTCGGTCGCCACCTTGGGCATCTTGGGGTTGGGGTTCAGGACGCGCGTCAGGTAGCGGTTGCGCGGCTTCGTGTACATCTCGGGGAGCAGGTCGTAGGAGCGGCGATCCGCATGCGCCCGCGACACGCGGCTCGCGGGATCGGCGAGGTCGCCGAACACGATCGCCTCGGTCGGGCACGCCATCTGGCAGGCCGTCTCGATCGTGCCGTCCGGCATCGGAGCGCCGATGCCCGCGGCGTGCGGCGCGTTCGACGGGTTCGGGTTGCGAATCTCCGCCTTCGTCTTGATCTTCGCGTTCTGGATGCGCTGCACGCAGAACGTGCACTTCTCCATCACGCCGCGCATGCGAACCGTGACGTCCGGGTTGAACAGGAGGCGACGGACCTTGTTGCGTGCGTCGCGGAACTCCTTGTTCCAGTCGAGGAAGTTGAACCGGCGGACGCGGTACGGGCAGTTGTTCGCGCAGTAGCGCGTGCCGATGCAGCGGTTGTAGGCCATGTCGTTCAGGCCTTCATCCGAGTGGCTCGTCGCGCCGACCGGGCAGACCTGCTCGCACGGTGCGTTCTCGCACTGCTGGCAGGGGAGCGGCTGGTGGACGACGTGCGGCTCTTCCGGGGTGCCCTGGAAGTACCGGTCGATCCGGATCCAGTGCATCTCGCGGTTGTGCATCACTTCCTTGCGGCCGACGACGGGGACGTTGTTCTCCGACTGACACGCGACCATGCAGGCGTTGCAGCCCGTGCAGGTCGAGAGGTCGATCGCCATGCCCCAGCGATGGCCGTGGTACTCCTTCTCCTCGAACAGCGACTGGTGGCGGGCCTTGCGCTTCTCGGCGTTGGCCTCGACCTGGTCGTCCCAGTACTCGCCTTCTTCCTCGGCGACCCAGGTCTTGTTCTTCTCGAGCACTTCCTGCTCGACCTGCTCGACGAGCTCGAAGGACCGACGCTCGACCTCGTGGTCGAAGCGCAGCCCGCCCGAGTCGTCGTTCTTCATCAGCTTGTTCGCGCCCGGCTTGTAGTTCCAGTGGTCCTGGACGTTCGCGAGCTCGTAGGAGCCCGTCGCCGACACCGAGCAGTTCGTCGCGATGTCGAAGCCCTGCGCCGAGCGAACGACGTACGTGTTGTAGCCGGGGCCGCGATCGCGACCGCCGCCGGCCTTGACCGAGCGGCTGGCGCGCTTGCGACCGCCGCCGAGGACGAGACCGATCGAGTACCGAGCCTGGCCCGGCATCGTGTAGCAGGGAAGCTGGACCGACTTGTCGCCGACCTTCACGGTGATGAGGTCGTTGTTCTTGACGCCCAGCGAGACCGCGGTCTCCGGCGAGACGAGCGCGTAGTTGTCCCAGGTGACCTTCGTGAGGAAGTCAGGCGTCTCCCACAGCCACGGGTTGTTCGAGAACCGGCCGTCGTACGTGAAGCTCGAGAAGTGGTAGACGACCTCGAGCTCGCCGTTCTTGCGGCGGCTGCCGGCCGACTGGCCCGGCGTCAGGTTGAACGCGGGGAGCGCGCTCGCCTGGACCTGTGCGGTCGCGAGGCCGGTCTCGGGAACGTAGCCGTCGTGGACGTACTGCTTCCAGCCGGTCTTGCCCATGCCCTCGACGGTGCCGCGGACGAGTGCCTCGCCGCTCTGCTCGTCGCCGAGCAGCATCGAGAGGAGCTCGATCGACGACAGACCGCCGTACATCGGCGCGATCAGCGGCTGCCCGATCGAGACGGTGCCGTCCCACGTGCGCGCATCGCCCCATGCCTCGAGGAAGTGCGCCTTCGGGACGTGCCACGTCGACTCGAGCGAGGTCTCGTCCTCGTACTCGGCGAGGTGGATCGAGAGCGGGACCTTCTTGAGGTTGCCGCTGAAGTCGAGATCGACCGGCGCGTCGTACACCGGGTTGCCGCCGAGCATGACGAGCGTCTGCACGCGGCCCGCGGCCATCTCCTGCGCGAGCTGCGAGATCGCCTGGACGTGCGACGGACGCTCGGGATCGGGATCCTCGACGTAGTCGAGCGTGGCGCCGACGGCGCCGATCGCCTGGTTGATCTTCGCGACGACCGCGTGAACCTCGGGCGGCTGGCGGCGGCCGGCGATGACGACCGCGCGGCCGTTGTTCGCCTTCAGCTCCTCGGCGAGCACCGAGATGAACTGCTGGACCTTCTGCTCCTTCAGGAACTCGCTGTTGACCGCGGCGCCGCCACCGGAGACGGCGGCGTCGAGCGCGAGCGCGAACGGCAGGCCGAGCTCGGCGCGCATACCGAGGCGGTGATCCGCCATCGCGCCGGTGTTCGACATGACGCTCTCGGCGACCCACAGGCGGTTCATCTTGCCGACGCCGAGCGAGCCGTCCTTGCGGCGGCTGCGCCCGAAGTCGCGGTTGTAGCGCATCGCGGCCGGGTGCTCGACGAAGATGTCGCAGTCGATCGTGACGATCGTCTCGGCGCGATCGAGGCGCGCGAGCGGCCGCACCGGGCGACCGAAAGCGGCCTTCGTGCCGATGCGCTCGTTGTCCCACGAGATCGGCTCGTACTCGTGCCACGCGACGCCGGCCTTCTCGAGGCGGCGGCGCAGCGCGAGCAGCGTCGGCGAGGACGACGCCTCGGCGAGCACGTGCGCGCCGGCGGTGAGGCCCTTCTTGATGTCGCCGAGCGCGGCCTTGAACGCCTCGATCGAGGAGCCCTTGCCGTTCGTCAGCGGGTGCTGCGAGCGATCCGGATCGTAGAGGTGGAGGATCGCGGCCTGCGCGAACGTGTGCGCGCCGGCGTGGCGCTTCGTGCCCGGCAGGATCGCGCCACCGGCGAACGGGTGCTCCGGGTTGCCGTCGAGCTTGATCGGGCGGCCCTCGAACGACGTCGCGACGAGCGCGTGGGCCGAGCCACCGAGCTCGAACGTCGTCGAGTACTGCAGCGTCTGGCCCGGCGTCTGGCCGTCGGGACGGCGCGACAGCGGGACGATCTCTTCCTTCTCGTAGCGGCGGCAGCCCGAGCCGGCCGCGAGACCGGCGAGGCCCATGCTCGCGCCCATCAGGTGGAAGAAGTTACGGCGCGACATCGGGTCGACCGGCTTCTCGTCGCTGCCGGGCTCGAACTCCTTGATGTGCGGCTCGAGCTGCCAGGGCGCCTTGCCCTCGAGCTCGCGCAGCGACTTCCAGTAGCCGTGCTCGGGCGTCGCCGGAAGCGGCCCACTCGGAGCCATCGGGTGCGAAGCCGTGTTGTCGACCTGACCGGACGGGCCGTGGTCGTGATCGTGCGTGTGGTCGTGTTCTTTGGCGGACATGCTCGGCTCCTAGCGGTGACAGGTCGAGCAGTTGGTGGGCGGGTGGATTTCGTTCTTCTTCTGCACGGCGGCGCCCTCTCCCGGAGCGGGCACGTAGCCCATCTTCGTGACGTTGGCCGGCTCGCGCAGGTACGGCGTCGGGTTCTTGTGGCAGTTCACGCACCACTCCATCGTCAGCGCCTTGGCCTGATAGACCTTCGCCATCTGATCGATGCGGCCGTGACACGACTCGCAACCAACGGCGGCATTCACGTGCGCCTGGTGGTTGAAGTAGACGTAGTCGGGCAGGTCGTGGACCCGGACCCACCGAACCGCCTCGTTCTCGGCGAACGCGGCGCGGATCGGCAGGAGCGCGTCCGACTCCTTCTTCACTGTCGAGTGACAGTTCATGCACGTCGCCGACGGCGGGATCGCCGCCTTCGCCGCGTGCTCCACGGTCGAGTGGCAGTACCGGCAGTCGATGCCGAGCTCACCCGCGTGAAGTGCGTGGCTGTACGGCACTGGTTGTTCCGGCTGATAGCCGATGCGAATCGCTTCTGGCGTCACGCCATACGCGATGAGCGCAATGAGGTAGACCGGCGCTCCGAGGACCAACAAGTTGATCCACTTCTTGAGCGTCTCGGTCCATTCCGGGAAGATGAATCTCGACATGGTTTCCCTACGCGGCTTTCATCACGAGTCGTAAGGGGTTCGCAAGGTTGCGCGCACACGATTCTGGAGATCGGTCCACGCGTTTCGATGCGTGTGATCGCACGCGCCGTCGACGGAATGCGTGTGGCAAATCGTCGTTGATTCCCGACGCGACAATTCACCGCACAGCGCGCGGCCGCTCATGCGACGGCATGCCGCAGACGGCTGGCAGCTGTCGATCTTGAATTATGGAGCGGCGGCACTCCCGACCGGCTGATCGTCGCTCACCGGTTCGGGGGACCAGGCTGCCTGCAGCGCGCACGGCGACACGCCCGACTCCTTCACGATCGCATCGAGGCTCGCCGCCTTGTCCTCGGCCGGCGCGTTCGCGACCTGCAGCGCGCGCGGGTTCGTCACGCCCTCGACCAGGTGCTTGCCGAGGATCGATGCCTTGCGCGCCGGCTCCGTCGCCTTCGCCCAGTCCGCGTCGGCCGCCGCCCGCGCCGGCGCGTCGCACAGCGCGGTGACTCCATCCACGAGCGATTGCTCGGTATTCGGGCTCGGCGACACGCGCTTCTCCGCGGGGCGTCCCGTGCCGCAGCCGGCGAGAGATAGCGCCAGTGAGATCGCCCACATCGTCCTCATTTCGCGACTATGCCATGCTCGTCGCCGGTCCCGTGAGCACCGTCGTCCTCGCGCTGCTCGCCACGCTGCTGGTGGTCACCCTCGCGGCGGTCCTCTGGTACCGGCGCCGATCGAAGGTCAGACCCTTCGAAGGGGTCGAGACCCAGGAGGGCCTCCCCGGACGCGGGCCGCCGCTGCCGGTCATCCTCGTCCACGGCCTGTTCGGCTTCGATCGGATCGGCGTGCCCGGCGTGAAGCTCCACTACTTCCGCGGGATCGTGAAGCACCTCGAGTCGATCGGCTGCCACGCCCACGCCGTCCGCCTGCCAGCGGCCGCATCGGTCCCCGATCGCGCGCGCATCCTGGTCGAGAAGATCAACGCCCTGCCCCACGAGCGTGTCGACATCATCGCGCACAGCCTCGGCGGCCTCGATGCGCGCTACGCGCTCGCGAAGCTCGGCCTCGGGACCAAGGTCCGCGCGCTCGTCACGATCGGCACGCCGCACAAGGGCACGCCGCTCGCGAACTGGGCGAACGAGGGCCCGCTAGGCCTCGCCCGCAAGGCGATCCGCCTGCTCGGCGTGTCGCTGCACGCGCTCGACTGGCTGTCACCATCGGCGCTCGAGCGGTTCAATGCCGACGTCAAGGATGCGCCCGGCGTCCGCTATGCGTGTGTCGTCGGTGGCATCCGCGACTCTGCGACGCCGGTCTCGCTCGCGATCGCGCCGGTCCACGCCTACCTGCGCCGGGTCGCCGGCCCCAACGACGGCCTCGTGCCGATCGCGTCGCAGTACTGGGGCGAGACGCTCGCCGAGATCGAGGCCGATCACTTCGAGCAGGTCGGCTGGCGCATCACGATGCGCGGCACGTTCGATGCGCTCGGCATGTACGCGTTCATCATCTCGCGCCTCGGTGACGCGCCCGCGGCGGCCGCCGCCGAGCCGAGCAAGCTCGCCGGCTGAGCCGTCGCACCGACCACCGGCGCGCGGGTAGCGCTACGATGCGGCGATGGCGCTTCGCGTCCGCGTCTGTTCGATCGGCGATGTCGCCGAGGGCGAGCTGCGCGGCTTCGCGGTCCACGGCGTGACGTGGCCGGTGATGGTGACGATGCGCGACGGCGAGCTGATCGCGTTCCCCGGCGTGTGCCCGCACGACGACGTGTCGCTCGTCGACTACGGCAAGCTCGACGAGCGCGAGCTCGTGTGTCGCGTCCACGGCTATCGCTTCGATCTCGACAGCGGCCGCTGCGAGCACGCACCCGGCCTCCACCTGCGCCGCTACCGGATCACGCGCGCCGGCGACGATATCTGGGTCGATCTCCTCTGAGAGTTGCCGTCGCGCTCGTCACGCGCGCGCACGCGACGGTGCACGGCGTGCGAACCCGTCGCAGACGCGAACCGGCAGCGTTCTTGAAATGCTCGCGGGTATGCACCGCGTCGCGATCGTTCTGGCCTGCGCGTTCGTCACGCTGCGCGCCGGTGACACGGCGCGGTCGGTACGCATCGCATCGGCGACCGCCGAGCGCGTGCCGCTCGTCGTCGTGCTCCACGGCGATCGCGAGGATGCGAGCGACAGCGAACGCCGCTGGCGCGAGCCCGTCGAGAGCCGCGGCTGGGAGCTCCTGACCCTGACGTGCCCCGAGAAGCTCGGGTGCAAGGGCGGCTCCTGGTATCGCTGGGACGGCGATCCGTCGTGGCTCCGCGATCAGGTCCGCGACGTCGTGCGCGACAGGCCGATCGATACGTCGCGGATCTTCCTCGTCGGCTGGTCGGGCGGCGCGACGTACATCGGCAAGCACCTCCAGGCGTGGCCGCGCATGTTCGCGGCGACCGTCATCCACGGCGGCGGCGTGCCGCCTGTCGACGATGTCTGCCTCGATCGTCCGTTCCCCGCGTACTTCCTCGTCGGTGACAGGAACCCCGCGCACGGCGGCGCGCAGCGTCTCCGCGCCTACTTCGAGACCTGCGACCAGGACGTGCGGTGGGACCTCGTGCCCGGCGCGAACCATGCCCGGGAAGACGCGGCGCTCACCGCCGAGAAGGCCGACGAGATCCTGGAGTGGCTCGCGCAGCACCCGCGCACGCTGGAGAGCTCGTAGATCGAACGGTCGTCGCGTCGCGCGCGCGAACGAACGCGTGGCAGCGCACGTCGCACGTTCTGCAGCGCTCGCTTGTCGGCGCCACGCGGAGGTGCTCCGATCCACGTATGCGCTGGGATCGCGGTTACCGCAGCTCCAATGTCGAGGACCGACGTGGCGAACAGTTCTCCGGTGGCGGTGGCCTCGGTGGACTCGGCGCCGGCTTCGGTCTGATCCGCCTGCTGAGCCTGTTCGGATGGAAGGGCATGCTGGTCGGTCTCGTGCT
>JAEWJO010000049.1 GCA_023386455.1 Pseudomonadota bacterium
GCGGAAGTCGGGCTTGTGCGAGTCGCGGATCGCGCGCCGGATGAGCTTCGTGAGCCAGTCGGACACGACGTTCGGTGCGTCGTCCTCGAGCCTCAACGTGATGTGCTGTGGGTAACGCCCCGGAAACCCGGGACGCGTCGCGTGCGAGACGGCACCTTTCTTCTTCTTGCGCCCGGCGTTCGGCCGCCAGCCACCATGCCTGCCGTCTGGCTTGCGCGCACTCTCGAGCGAGAGCTGCACGTGCTTCTTTCGTTGGATCTTGCCCGCCATGGTTCTGGCAACAATTAGCACGAGGGTATGACGGCGAATCCTCGTCGAGAAACGGAGATTATGTCCGGATGCCGGACGTCCGGTTTCGTGCGTTCCGTGCCGGCCTTCGACGCGCGCCGGTCGAGGTGCGACGCATGGGGCGAGGCCGTGGATCCACTCGGTCCGGTCAGGCGTATCCGGTCGAGTCATGACGTGGGTCGAGGCCGTGGAGCCGCGCGAGCTTCGATCGTGGAGATCGGACGCCGACTCGGCGCATTCAAGCAGGTCGAGGTGACCAGGCGTAGGTCGGGCCGTGGATCCACTCGGTACGGTCAGGGGCATCCGGTCGAGGTGTCACGAGTGCGTCGAGGCCGTGAGCCGCGCGAGCTCCGCTGCGCGAGATCGGAGGCGACTCGGCGAGCTCAGGTGCAATGAGGTCGAGGCCGTGGGGCCGCGCGATCTCCGATGGTCGAGATCGGAACCGACTCGGCCGTCGGGTGCAATCTGGTCGAGGTGACGTCGCGTGGCTCGGTCCCGCGCGATCAGATGTTCGAGACGGACACAACTCGTCCGTTTCAGAAGCTATCCGGTCGAGGTGGCGAGGCGTCGGGCGAGCCAGTGGATCCGCGCGATCACCGATCGTCCAGATCGAAGTGACGACGCGTGGCTCGGCCCCGCGCGCTCCGATGTTCGAGACGGACAACTCGCCCTCTTCAGGTGCAATCCGGTCGAGGAGGCGAGCGTGGGGTGAGGCCGTGGATCCGCGCGATCCCCGATCGTCGAATCGAAGTGACGACGCGTGGCTCGGCCCCGCGCGCTCCGATGTTCGAGACAGACAACTCGCCCTGTTCAGGTGCAATCCGGTCGAGGTGTAACGCGTGCTCGAGGCCGTGGGACCGCACGAGCTCCGATTGTCGAGGTCGCATGCCGACTCGGCGCATTCAGGTGCAAGCAGGTCGAGGTGGTGAGGCGTGGCTCGATGCCGTGGATCCACTCGGTCCGGTCATCCGGTCGAGGTGTCACGCGCCGTGGAGCCACGCGAGCTCCGACTGTCGAGATCGGATGCCGACTCGGCCCATTCAGGTGCAAGCAGGTCGAGGTTGGTGGCTCGATGCCGTGGATCCACTCGGTGCGATCATCCGGTCGAGGTGTCACGCGTGTGTCCAGGCCGTGGAGCCACGCGAGCTCCGATTGTCGAGATCGGACCTGACTCGGCGCATTCAGGTGCAATCCGGTCGCGGTGGCGAGGCGTAAGCCCGATCGGAAGCGACTCGGCCGTTCAGGTGCATCGGGTCGAGGTGACGACGCGTGGCTCGGTCCCGCGCGCTCCGATGTTCGAGACGGACACAACTCGCCCTCTTCCCATGCAATCCGGTCGAGGCGCGACCCTCGGATCCGCGTGGATGCTCGGACGCCACTGCGCCCGATGACCGAGTTGGCTGCGTAGTGAGTCGCCGCGAGGGTGGACCTGATCGCGACCGCCGGCGATGCGATACCTTCGCACCATGCGATTGCGCTGCATGTCGGTCCTCGTCCTGTTGCTCGTCTCCGGCACCGCCGTCGCCGGCGAGCTCGCGGTCACGACGGTTTCCACGAAGGAGCTACCGAAGGACCTCAGGGTGCGTGGCGCGAAGGTCGAGCGTGCGATCACGTTCAGCGACAAGCTCGGCACGAACTACGTCGTGTTCTCGTCGACCGACAGCGAGAAGAGCGACGAGGACTTCGGTGCGGCCCGCCGGCGCATGCTCTACATCGACCACTGGGCGCGCGCGAACGGCAAGAAGCCGCGAGCGCTGTTGCCCGCGCGCGACCTCGTCGAGGACTGCCCGCTGGACCTGGTCGCGACGTTCATCGACGGAGCCTCCGGTGTCACCGACCTCGATGGCGATGGCATCGCGGAGGCCACGTACGGGTACCAGCTCGCCTGCCGTGGCGACGTCAGCAGCGCGACCTACAAGCTGCTTCTCGTCGAGAACGGCAAGAAGTACATCCTGCGCGGATCGAGCCGGCTCCGCGTCGACGGCGCACCGAGCGGCGGCGACTTCAAACCTGAACCCGCAGCGGCGAAGTGGCCGAAGACGTTCTACGAGCACGTGACGGCGCTGTGGCGAGCCACGGCGGACGACGTCGAGATCCACTGAGGGCCGAGGCCCTCTGGCCGAGCAGGCCGACGACGTACTTCGGGTTGAAGCGGTGGCACCTTCGCGCGCGTTCTGGTCCGAAAGGAACCACTGCGCGGGAATGCCACCGCGACCGATGTCGCTTCGAGCGGCTGCGATCTGAAACACGACTTCCTTGACGACGGTGGCCGAAGAACGCCACGGGCACCACTCGAGATCCATCGAGGTAGGGCATCGAGCACGGCTCGAAAGGAGCTCCTGTGCGGGACGGGTACCACGAACGATGGCGCGTCGAGCGGCTGCGATCTGAAACACGACCTCCTCGTCGCCGGTGGCCAAAGAACGCGACGGGCTGTGGCGAGCCACAGCGGACGGCGTCGAGATCCGCCGAGGCAGGTAGCGGATCAGGTGCGCGGAGTCATCGAGCACGGTCCAAGCAGGAGCTCCTGCGCGGGACGGCAACCGCCAACGATGACGCATCGAGCGGCTGCGATCTGAAACAGGACCTCCTCGACGCAGAGGCAGGTCATCGAGCACGGTACGAAGGAGCTCACTCGACGCGCGGGCGGCGATCTGAAAACGCGACCTCCTCCACGCTGGTGGCTGTGGCGAGCGACGGCGGACGACGTCGAGATCCACCTTGAAGAGCGCCACGGGCTCTCGCGAGCTGTCCGCTGTATCAACGACGCTTCGTCGTCGACTTCTTCTTCACGACTGGCTTCTTGACGGCCTTCTTCGTCGTCTTCTTCTTCGCGGGCGTCGCCTTGTGCTTCGGATCGGCACCCGAGACAGCATCGGCAGAGAGCGCGACCGGCGCGGCCGCACCGGCGTCGGCGGCCTCGGTGCCGGCATCGGCAGGTTCGGCGGGGACCGCTGCAGGAACTTCGGAGGCGGAGCCCGGCGCGACGGGGGTGGCGGTCGCTGAATCTGATACGGGCGTGATGGCGGTCGCCGAGCTCGCGCGGCCGAACATGTAATACGCACCACCGCCGGCGGCGGCGGCGAGAAGTACGACGAGACCGATGGCGAGGGGGGCGCGGCTCCTGGAGGCGGGTTTCTTGGCACCCGCAAAGTCGTCGGCACCGACGACGCCGCCGATCCACATGCTGACGTCGTTCTTGTTGACGCCGGGTTGTTTCGGCACGGGTGGGCGGTTTCCCGGGACGAGCTGGCTCGCCGAGATATCCATCGTCGAGTCGTTCTTGTCGCGGCTCTTGGCCATCTACGTCGAGTGTACTCGCACGGGCGTGCGGCGTGGCGATAGGATTGTGTCCGTGCGCGCCGACACTCAAGCGACGAACGCCGCTCCGCTAGATCCGCGCAAGGCCGCGCCGGCCATCATGGAGGCCGGCGATCGGAGGCGCATCTTCGAGCTGCTTCTGCGGGCGACGCGCACGAAGGCGCGGTTCGCCGCGCTGCTGTCGGTGCACGCGAACGAAATTCGCGGGCAGTTCGCGTTTGGCGATGCAGCGTTCGACACGCGCGGCGTCAGCGAGCTGCGGATCCCGCGGAATGCGGTGCCGAACCTGGAGAAGGCGATCGCGACGGGGCAGCCGTCGATCGCGAGCCTCGCGACGGGTGAGCCGTTCATCGACGGGTACCTCGACGGCGTGCTCGGACGGCCGCGGTCGCACCTGCTGTTGCCGATCGCGATCGGCGACAGGACGGTGGCCGTGGTGGCCGCGCATCGCGGCGATGCGGCGATGCGGCTCGAGGACGTGACGGATCTGGAGACGCTGTTTTCGGTGACGGGCGAGGCGCTGGCACGCGTGCTCGCGACCCGCGGGCGCGCGGCGACGGTGACGACGTCGGCGCCGACGGTGAAGGCGGAACCGCGGCCGGAGACGCGCGACGATGGGTACGAGATCGAGGTCTCGGTCCCGGATGTGGCGGGGAAGCGGAAGAAGATCGCGGCGCATCGGACGGACGAGGCGTGGAAGGAGCTGGCGCAGGCGATCCGCGAGCTCGTGCGCGATGGCATGGAGACCGGCGAGCCGGGCGAGGACGAGCAGCTCGAGCTGCTGCTGGAGCTGGGGAATGTGGAGGCCGACAAGCTCGGCCGGTCGGATCGCGCGATCGAGGCGTGGAAGAGCGCGCAGACGATCGATGCCGGTGATCCGCGCGTGCTCGATGCGCTCGAGCGCGTGTTCGTGCGGCAGGGGCAGTGGGAGGAGTACGCCGACGTGCTCGAGAAGAAGGCGGTGCTCGCGGATGGCGTCGAGGCGCGGATCGGTGCGCTGCTGGAGCTCGGCACGATCGCGCGCGAGCGGCTGGATGACGACGAGCGCGCGATCGGGGCGTACGAGCGGGTGCTGTCGCTCGACGGCGGGCACGCGCGGGCGGGCAAGGAGCTCGAGTCGCTGTATACGGACCACGCGAAGTGGCAGGACCTGATCGCGCTGCTGCTCGATCGCGCGTCGCGGCACGACGATCCGAAGGAGCGCCTCGAGGCCCTGATGTCGGTCGCGCACCTGTACGAGGTGAAGGTCGGCGACGGTCGCGATGCGTTCCTCGTGTGGCTGACGGTGTTCAGGCGCGAGCCGGAGCGGCCGCACCTGATCGAGCAGCTCGCGCGGCTTGCGGATAACGCGAGCCACCTGCACGAGGTGGTGGCGGAGACGCGGACGCTCGCCGACGAGCTGGCGGCGGCGCACCCGAAGGTCGCGGCCGGGCTGTGGCAGCTGCTCGGGACGTGGCAGCGCGATCGCATGGGCAACCGCGATGCGGCCGCGCAGGCGTTCGATCAGGCGGCGCGGCTGAATCCCGAGGTGATCGGCGAGGCGGCGGAAGCGCTGCGAGCGGACGAGCGGTGGCCCGAGCTGGCGGCGCTGCTCGTGCGGCGCGTCGAGGCGGAGACCGATGCGAAGAAGAGGGCCGCGCTCTGCTGCGAGCTCGGCGAGCTGTACGAGGGGACGCTCGGCCAGCCGGGCGAGGCGATCCGGTGGTTCGAGCGCGCGCGCGATCACGATGCGGCCGCACCGGCGCCGCTCGTCGCGCTTCACCGTCTGCTGCTGGATTCGCAGGCCTGGCATGCGCTCGGCGAGCTGTTGCCGAAGCTGATCGAGACGCTCGGCGTCGGTGCGCCGCGCGGCGTGATCGTCGATCTGTACGTCGAGCTCGGTCAGGTGCTCGGCGAGCATCTGGGCCGGCCCGAGGAGGCGATCGACGCGTACCGCGAGGCGATCGCGCTCGACGAGAAGAACGTCGCCGCGTTCAAGGGTCTCGCGCAGGTGTACTCGGCGACGGGGCAGACCGAGGCGCTGCTCGATGCGACCGAGGACGAGGTCGATGCCGCGGGTGGGGCGAACCAGGTCCAGCGCTACGGCGACATCGCGGCCGCCTGGTACGAGCTGGCGCGCCGCGATCGGGCGATCGCGTGCTGGCGCAAGCTGCTCGCGATCGATCCGGGCAACATCGGCGCGCACAAGGGACTGGCGCGTGCGCTGCGCGACGACGAGCAGTGGGCCGAGCTCGCGGTCGCGCAGAAGGCGCAGCTCAAGCAGACGATCGAGCCGTTCGAGCGCATCGTGCTGCTGCTCGAGATGGCGGACCTTGCCGAGCGTCAGTTCGACAATGTCGAGGGCGCGATTGGCGCGTACAGGGAGGCGCTGACGCTCGATCCGCACAACGGCACCGCGCTCGATGCGCTCGGCCGGCTGTACGACCGAGCGGGCCAGTGGCAGGCCGCGCTCGACATGCTGCAGCGGTTGCTCGCGGAGGTCGCCCCGACGGATCGCGTGCTTCGTGCGCAGCTGCTCCAGCGCATCGGCCACGTTCACCTCGGTGCGCGCGATGCGGTGAAGGCGGAGACGAGCTTCGGGGAGGCGATCGCGCTCGATCCGGACAACGCGCACGCGCACGAGGGCATGGGCCGCGTGTTGCTGTCGGGTGGCAAGCTCGCCGCGGCGACCGAGAAGCTGATGCGCGCGGCGCAGCTCGCGAAGGCACCGCAGGACACGGTGCGCCTGCTCGCCGATGCGGCGTGGGTGTACCGCTATCGCTCGAACGACAACGAGCAGGCACGTGCGTGCCTCGATCGGATCCTGCAGATCGATCCGGGCAATGCCGACGCCAAGCAGGCGCTCGCCGAGCTGCTGCACGACACGCAGGAGTGGGCGACGCTGTGGACGCACCTCGAGGGGCAGGCCGAGCGAGCGCGGACGGATGCAGCGATGGCGGCGAACGAGAAGGCCGCGATCCTGGCAAAGGCGGGACGCTGCGCGCTCGAGCTCGGCAAGTTCGGCACGGCGATCGAGCTTTACGACCTCGCGATCGCGAGCGACCCGAGCCCGACGACGCAGCTCGATCGCGCCGAGGCGCTGTATCGCAGCAAGGCGCTCGAGGCCGCGGCGGCCGCGTACCAGACGGTCGCGACGCTCCACGCCAAGGGCATGGATCGCACGCAGCAGGCCGCGGTCTACCGCCGCCTCGGCGCGATCCAGGCCGAGCTCGGCAAGGTGCCGCAGGCGATCGGGTTTTACCAGAAGGTGCTCGACCTCGAGCCGAGCGACCCGACGACGCTCGACGCGGTCGCCGAGCTGCACCTGGCGGGTGGTCGGTACGACGAGGCGGTCGCGAGCCTGCGCTCGCGTGCCGCGCTCGCGTCGCCCCCGGAGCGGATCCGCCTGCTCGAACGGGTCGGCAACCTGTATCGCGACAAGCTGGAGAATCCGGCGCGCGCGATGTCGGCGTATCTCGACGCGCTCGCGATCGACAAGACGGACCATCGCGTGCTCCAGCGCGTGCTCGATCTCCAGTCGGAGACCGGGCAGTGGAAGGCCGCGATCGAGACGATCGATCGGTTCCTCGAGCTCGAGGACGATCGCGCGCGGCGCGGTGCGTACCTCGTCGCGTCGGCGGAGATTCGCCGCACGCACCTGAAGGATCCCGCCGGCGCGCTCGAGCTCTACGAGGCGGCGCTCGACGAGATGCTGAAGGAGAACCCGCTGCGCGGCGGAACCCGCGAGCGCGCGCTCGACGCGTTCAACGTGCTGCGCGAGCTCGTCGGTGGCGACGCGAAGTACCTCGAGCAGACGTACCGGCGGATGATCAAGCGGCTGCCGAAGGACGACCCGGCGCATATCGCGCTGTGGGATGCACTCGGCGACATCTACCGGCTGCGTCTCGACCACCCGCAGAGCGCGATCGAGGCCTTCGAGCTGTCGCACACGCTCGATCCCGAGAAGTCGGCGCACCGCGCGAAGATCCTCGCCGACCTGTATGCGAAGACCGGCGCGAAGCGTCCGGCGCAGGCCAGCGAGCGCGCGGCCAAGCTCGTCGAGGTCGACCCGACGAATGCCGACCCGTACCACGCGCTGCGCCGCACCGCGCTCGCCGCGGGCCGCACCGACGAGGCGTGGTGCGTCAGTCGCGCGCTCGTGTTCCTCAAGCAGGCCGACAAGGACGAGCAGGCGCTCTACCGCCGGTTCCAGCAGCTCGAGACGCGCAAGGCGAAGGGCATCCTCGACGACGACGCGTGGGCGTATCTTCGCCATCCCGACGAGGATCTGACGATCAGCACGATCTTCTCGCTGACGTGGGAGGCGGCGGTCTCGCTCAAGGCAGGGCCGTCCAAGGTGTTCGAGCTGAAGCCGAAGGAGCGACTCGCGATCGAGGAGTCGACCGGCATCGTCGCGAAGATCTTCAAGCACGCATCGCGCGTCCTCAACGTGCCGCTGCCCGACGTCTACGTGCAGCCGCGCCGGCCGGGGCGCCTGTTGCTCGCGAACTGCATCGAGAAGGGCAGGCTGGTGCCCGCGGTGATCGTCGGTCGCGACCTCATGACCGGCTATCGCGACACCGAGATCGCCGCGTCGGTCGGCGCGATGATCGCGCTGCTGCGTCCGGCCTACTACCTGAAGCTGACGCTCGGCTCCGTCCACGAGCTCGAGGCCGCGCTCCACGCAGCCGCGCTCGCGGTTGGCCTCAAGTCGCGCGCGGCGCGTCCCGAGCTCGAGCAGGCGACGAACCAGATCGCGGCCGAGCTGCAGCGGCGGCTGACGCGCTCGACGGGCGAGACGCTGCTCGCGCTCGTCCAGCGGCTGCCGGAGAAGCCGGACCTCGCCGCGTGGCGCACTGCCGTCGATGCGGCCGCGCAGCGTGCCGGCCTGCTCGTGTCCGGAGACCTCGCCGCGACCGCGCGCATGATTTCGAGCGACGCAGCCGGCGTCTCGGCGCAGCGCCCGACGCAGCGCGTGCAGGAGCTCGTCGCGTACTCGGTGTCGCCCGCGTACTTCGCGGCGCGGCGCCACCTCCAGGTCACGGTCGACTAGAAGTCAGAAGTCTTCGGGCGAGACGCCCTCGATCTCGCCCGGCTTGCTCGACTCGTCATCCTTCGGCGCGGGCCGGATGTAGATGTCGTCGACGCGCCACTCGTCGTCCTCCTTGCGGAGCACGATGCGGTAGCGGATGCCGTTCTCGTCCCAGCGCAGCTCGGCGCGGTCGGGGCCGAACCGATCGAGGCGATCGTTGATGCGCTTGCCGAGGCCCGAGATGAAGCCCTCGATCTGCTTTGTCAGGCCGTCGCGGCGGCGCTGCGTGAGCACGTTGAGCGCCGCACCGACGTCGCGCGCGGCGATCGCGTCGGCGAACAGCCGGATCGCGTCGCGCGGCTCCTTTGCCCGCGACCTCGACACGAGCTCGGACTCGAGGCGCCACGTCTTGCCCTCGCGCTCGAGCTGGACGAGCTTGCCGTCCGAGAAGCTCACGAGCGCGCGCTCGCCGACGTCGGGATTCCCCTTGAGCGAGTCCTCGAGGACCTTCGCCTGCCACGACCGCTCCTCCGCGGACTGCTTCCACTGGAGGGCAAACTCGTCGTAGCTGAGCTTCTTCCTCGCGTCGCTCGACAGCAGGTCGTACGCGTCGTGCGGGTCGTTCGCGCGGAGTGCGTTCAGGTAGGCGCGCACGCCATCGGAGGCGGGCGAGGACGGACCGCGTGCGCCACCGCATCCGGCAAGCGCGAGAACGATGGCGACCCGCTTCACTTCCGTGAATGTAGCGTCACCGAAAAAGCAAAGCCACCGAAGCACCATGCTTCGGTGGCCCCCCCGCGCTGCGTGGCCGTCCGTCAAGATCCGGCAGCGAGGAGTATGCCCGGCAGTATTGCGAGGCAGATGCCAGATGGACGGTGGCCGCGGGAGGCCATTCAATGGCCGCAAGTGGCCCAATCGACGTGCCATTTGGGGCCGGCATGTGACCGGCCGTTCACTGGCCGTGGTGTGAAGCGACAGCGGCCGGATGCGGATGAATCAGCCGCGCGGGCCGTTCGTCAGCTGGATCTCGGAGTGCCGCGCCTCCGGAAGGTGCTCGGGATAATCGAGCGTGTAGTGCAGACCGCGCGATTCCTTGCGCCGGCGCGCGCTCTCGATGATGAGGTGCGCGACGAGCGCGAGGTTACGCAGCTCGAGCAGGTCGGGCGTGATCTTGAAGTCGATGTAGTACTCGCGGATCTCGTCGCGAAGGATCTCGATGCGACGGCGGGCGCGCTCGAGGCGCTTGTCGGACCGAACGATGCCGACGTACGACCACATGAACCGGCGGATCTCGTCCCAGTTCAGCGTCACCACGATCGCGTCGTTCGAGTCGGTGGCACCGCCGTACGACCACGGCTGCACGTGCGCGGGCCGGATGCGCGGCGCCTCGCGCACCGCCGCCGCCGCGCGCTGCGAGAACACCATACCCTCGAGCAGCGAGTTCGACGCCAGGCGGTTGGCGCCGTGCAGGCCGGTGAACGCGCACTCGCCGATCGCGTAGAGGCCCTGGATCGTCGTCGCACCGCTGTGGTCGGCCTTGATGCCGCCGCACTGGTAGTGCGCCGCGGGCACGACCGGAATCGGCTGCTTCGTGATGTCGATGCCGAGCGACAGGCAGCGCTCGTAGATGTTCGGGAACCGCCCCTTCACGAATGCCGCATCGAGGTGCGTCATGTCGAGGAACACGCAGTCCGCGCCCGACTTCTTGAGCTCGTTGTCGATCGCGCGCGCGACGATGTCGCGTGACGCCAGCGACTTCATCGGGTGGTAGTTCTCCATGAACGTCTCGCCGTTCGCGAGCTTCAGGACGCCACCCTCGCCGCGCAGCGCCTCCGAGATCAGGAAGCTGCCGGCGAGCGGGTGATACAGCACCGTCGGGTGGAACTGCGTGAACTCGAGGTCGCCGCACGCCGCGCCGATGCGATACGCCATCGCGATGCCGTCGCCGGTCGCGACGTCGGGATTCGACGTGTAGATGTAGACCTTGCCGGTGCCGCCCGTCGCGAGCACGGTCGCGCGCGCGCAGATCGTCTTCACCTCGCCGCTGTGGATGTCGAGCACGTACGCACCGAAGCACGCCGGATCGCCGCCGTACTTCGCGAGCGACAGCAGGTCGACGCCGATGTGCCCGTCGAGCACCGTGATGTTCGGATGCGCCAGCACCGCCGCGATCAGCGCGCGCTGGATCTCGCGGCCCGTGACGTCCTCCCAGTGGACGACGCGATGCCGCGTGTGCGCGCCCTCCATCCCGAGATCGAGCTTGCCGCTCGGATCGCGCGCGAGTCGCACGCCGACGTCGAGCAGCCGCTGCACCTGCTGCGGCCCATCGTTGACGACGATCTTGACGACCTCGCGATCGCACAGACCGTCGCCCGCGACGAGCGTGTCCTCGATGTGCCGCTCGAAGCTGTCGTCGTCCGCGAGCACCGCTGCCACGCCACCCTGCGCCCAGTTCGTGTTCGTATCCGCGGGCCGCTTCTTCGTGATCACGGTGACCCGGCCGTGCTCCGCTGCAAGCAGCGCGAAGTTCAGCCCGGCGATTCCGGATCCGATGACGAGGTAATCGGTGTCGAGGGGCTCGGTCATCGTCGGTGGCTCCCGGCGGCGGCAGCAACAATCATGTGAGGCCGCAACATACAGCTTTTGCCGGCACGGCGGGGGCACGGTACGATTCCCGTCGCCGTGGGCCCGCGTCGCACTGTCCTCGCTCTGATGCTCGTCGCGGGTCTCGCGGCTCTCGCGCGCGCCGACGTTTATTCGTTCACCGACGAGGACGGCGTCGTCCACTTCACGAACATCAAGCCGCGCGGCGCCGGCAAGTGGAAGAAGGTGCTCGACAGCGCACCGCCGAAGGGCAGCAAGGCCTCTGCCGAGCGCTGTCCGCGCTGCGACAAGGTCGGCGCGACCGATCACTCGCCCGACCGCTTCCACCGCTACGACCCGTTCATCTACGAGGCGTCGGCCCTCTATCGCATCCCGGTCCCGCTCATCCGCGCGATCATCAAGACCGAATCCGACTACGACTCGCGCGTCGTCTCCGCGATGGACTGCAAGGGCCTCATGCAGGTGCACCCCGACGTCGAGATCGACATGGGCGTGCAGGGCGACATCTTCGATGCGCGTACGAACATCATGGCGGGCACGCGCCTCCTGCGATACCTCGCGAACCGCGTCGACGGCGACCTCGTGCTGACGATCGCCGGCTACCACGCGGGCCTCGGCTCGCTCGCGAAGTTCGGCTACACGGTCCCGCCCTACACGTACACGCGCCAGTACCTCAAGATGGTTCTCGAGCGCTACTACCAGTACAAGGCGCAGGAGACCCAGCAGCGCGCCGCGTCGCCGCCGACCGCGACTCCGTGATATTGCGCTGCCATGTTGCGCGTCGAGGTGACCGAGCAGGGCCAGCCCGCGCTGCCGCCGATCGATCTCGACGGCGCGTTCACGATCGGTAGCGACATCACCGCGCGCATCCGCCTGCCCGCAGCCGGCGCGCGACCGACGCACGTCCGCGTCGACGGCACGCACTGGCACGCCGTCGGTCCCGTGACGATCGGCGGCAACGCGCGCGAGACCGGCCCGATCGGCGGCGGCGTGCTGCTCGAGATCGGCACCTATCGCGTCTCGATCACCGCGTCGCCCGACGGCGCCGTCGCCACGCCCCCGCGCCGCACCGAGAGCCTCGCGCGCGAGCTCGTCCGCAGCATGCTCGGCACCGATGCCGCGCCCTCGCTGACGATCGAGCGTGGCCCGGCCGCCGGCGCCAGGCGCATGCTCGCGCCGCCCGAGTCGACGCTCGTGATCGGCCGCGGCGACGAGGCGAACTGGATCCTCGCCGACGACGACCTGTCGCGCGCGCACGCCGCGATCCGGCGCGGCTGGGACGGCATCCGCATCGCCGACCTCGGGTCGAAGAACGGCACGAAGGTCGATGGCGAGCCGGTCGAGGAGGGCGAGGGCGTGATGCTGTCCGACGGCCAGACGATCGAGCTCGGCAACATCGTGATGCGGTTTCGCGATCCGGCCGAGAAGCACCTGCGCGGCAACCTGCCGCCGCCGGCACGCCCGACCGGTCGCCAGCGCGCGGCGACGACACCGCCGGCGCCCGCGGCAGCGAGTGCACTGCCGTTCTACGTCGCGATCGCGATCGCGCTCGTCGCGATCGGTGCGCTCGTCTGGATCGTCAGCTCGTAGCTGTCGTCACCGCGAGCGCCGACGAGGTCCGACTACTTCGACGCGCCCTTGTCGGGCATCGCCTCGGCGTCGCGTCCTCGCGGCCTCGAGTCCTCGAGGACTCAGTCGACGAGCACGCCGCGGCGTCCCGCGCGCTGCGGGACGGCGGGCGTCGCGCGGACGGGTGGGGCCGCCGGCACGGGGTGCGCGTTCGTCGATCCGTCGGACTTCAGGATGACGACGGTGCCGATGTTCGTGACCTCGACGGCAACGAACAGCGGGGCGACGCAATCCGCGACCGCGGTGACCGTCGAGGTCAACGTGTCCTCGGTGTCCGCCGGCGGGAACTGCGCCGTGATGTCGTCGACGCGGACGTCCCACATCGCACCGACGTTGCCCGGGAACGCATCGTTGCCGCCGTACGGAACGCCGTTGATCGTCAGCGAGTCCGCTGCCGGCTGCGCGTCCGCGACGAAGTGCGTGACCTTCGCGCTCTCGTAGCCCATGGGGTGCGGGACCTTCTCGAGCATCGTGACGACCGGGACGCCCTGCTGGTAGTACGCGCCGTCCTTGATCTCGATGAAGTTGGTCTTGCTGTCGTTCGGGTCGCGATAGATCACGGCGAGGCTGACACCCTGGCTATCCGGACCCGAGAGCGCCGACGGCAGCCCGGTGATCGTGTACGTACCGTTGCCGAGGATCATCGACGTGACATCCGCGCGGTACATCGTGTTGATGCCGATGCTCCAGCACGTATCCGGCGTGATGCCGAGGATCTTGCCGGTGACCGGCACGCCGTTGAGGTTGACCGTCGTCGTCGTCGTGCCGATGACGGCCCAGTAGAGCCAGGCGTGGACGATCACCGCATCCTGCGGCAAGCCCATCACCTGCAGCGGTGCACTCGGCACGATCGCGCTGTTGTAGCGGCCCGCGGTCGCGAGCCCGACGGTGAACAGGTGGCCGCCCGGAATCTTGCCGGCGAGGTTCGGATTGAGCACGCCCTGGCAGAGGTTGCCGACCATGTTGTTATCGGTGTCCGCCTGGTCGGGGTTTGGCACCGTGCTGCAGTTGTCGGTCGGATCGAGGACGCCGTCGTTGTCGTCGTCGTCGTCGCACGCGTCGCCCTTCTGGTCGGCGTCGAGATCCGACTGGTCCGTATTCGCGAGCAGCTTGCAGTTGTCGCTCGTGTCCTGGACGCCGTCGTTATCGTCGTCGTCGTCGCACGCATCGCCCAGGCTGTCCCCGTCGGTGTCCGTCTGATCGGCGTTCGAGACGAGCGGACAGTTGTCGGACTCGTTCATGACGCCGTCGTCATCCTGATCGGGATTGAACGCGTCGATGCCCGGCGTATGACGTCCTTCGTCCGGACCGCAGGCAGCGAGCGCGAGGAGGGTGCAAGCGATAACGAGGCGAGTGGTCGTCATGGGAACGTGGCCTTTGTCTACGGTACGGACACCGTGCACAACGGTAAACGCACGTAGTACCCCGCGTGTCCGAAAATGTTCCCCGCGACCGGCAAGAGGCGGCAGCTGGGGACAACTGACCCGAGCATCGGCGGCCGCTGGCAGCGGAATTGTGCGGCGCGCGACACCGCTCGCGCGGCCCTCAGAACAGCGACAGCTGGTTCGTCGGCTTCGGCGGCCGGCGAAATCGCGACGACGCCTCCGGCCACTCGCGGTCCGCGAACCCGAGGCGCCGGGCCGTCGTGTCGAACAGCGCCGCGATCGTCTGCGCGTACACGCCCTCGCCGCGGCCGCGCGTGTGGAACTCGGCCTGGTAGAGCTTGTCGCCGCCGCGCGTCTCGCGAATCCGATGGAGGACCTTGTCGGCCGCGAGCGGGAGCGACACGCGCAGTCGCTCGCTGAACACGTCCTTCACCGCACCGGGCAGCCGCAGCAGCGTCCAGCCGGCCCACTGCGCGCCGGCCGCGTGCGCGGCTTCCATCACCTTCACGAGCTGATCGTCGTTGAGGCCGGGGATCACGGGCGCGATCATCACGCCGACGGGCACGCCCGCCTTCGCGAACGTCTCGATGACCTTCAGACGCCGCGCTGGCGACGCGGCCCACGGCTCGATCATTCGCTGCAGCTCGGGATTCATCCACGCGAGCGAGACGCTGAGCGTCGCACCGGCCTCGCGCGCGAGCTCGGCGATCAGATCGACGTCGCGCTCGACGAGCGCGCTCTTCGAGATGATCGAGACCGGGTTGCGATACTCGAGGCAGACCTCGAGACACTGCCGCGTCAGCTGCAGATCTTTTTCGACCGCCTGGTAACAGTCGGTGACGCCGCTGAACATGACGAGCTCGCCCTTCCATGACGGCTTGTCGAACGCCTCGCGCAGCAGCTCGGCCGCGCGCGGCTTGAACACGATCTTCGTGTCGAAGTCCGTGCCCGCGCCCATGTCGAGGTACTCGTGGTTGGGTCGAGCATAGCAATACGAGCACGCATGAAGGCATCCCCGGTAGGGATTCGCGCTCCAGCTGAACCCGAGGTCGGGCGAGTCGTTGTGCGAGAGTATCGATCGCGACTGGTCCTCGAGCAGCGTGACCTTGGATGGGGGCGGTCCGCCCTCCTCCTCGTCATAGGTGACAGTCACATCGCGGAAGCGAACGGGCGGGTTGTCCGTCGGGCGTGCCTTCACCGTCGACGAGAATACTGAACGGGTGGTCAGTTGTCGAGATCCCGGGATCTCGTGGGACCGAGCCGATCCTCGGTTCGAACCGTTCGAGCGACGCGCGCGCCGCCAGCCGCTCGGACGCGTTCACTTGACGATCGATTTCCTGCGCGCCGAATTGCAAGGGCCGTGACAGAAAGGGTTCCCTCATCGAAGTGTCTTTCCGGATCAGGTTCGAACCGTTCGAACGACGCGCGCGCCTGGTCGCCGGGTCCGCAGCGAATGCGTTCGAGCACTGCGACTTGGGCCTCGGTTCGAACCGTTCGAACCGGATCCGGAAAGGCACCTCGCGTGCTTCCCGGGATCTCGCGGGACCGAGCCCATGCGCTCGGGCACTGCGACTCTGGGCCTCGGTTCGAACCGTTCGAACCGGATCCGGAAAGGCACCTCGCGTGCTTCCCGGGATCTCACCGGCCTTCACGAGCGCGGGCCCTGGCGTCGCGCTGCATGCGGGCGCGCTGGCCTCGGACGACGGCCACGACACGAGCGTACTGCATGCGATGCTCCGCGCATGGCGACGCGGAAGACGACGGCGCGCAAGGCGACGAAGCCGCGACCTCGCAAGGCCACGACCGCGAAGCCGACAAAGGCGCCGCGCGTGTCGACGCATCCGGTGAAGAAGCGGACCGCCGCGAGCACCGCGATCATCAGGATGCTCGACAAGATCTGTCTACCGCTGCCGGACGCGACGATGCAGATCGCGTGGGGCGAGCCGACGTGGCGCGTGAAGGGGAAGATCTTCGCGCAGCTCGACAACCATCATCACGGCGCCGCGCACGTGTCCGTGTGGCTGCCGGCTCCCGACGGCGCGCAGCAGGCCCTGATCGATTCCGATCCCGACCGGTTCTTCCGGCCGCCCTACGTCGGGCATCGCGGCTGGGTCGCGATCGTCCTCGATACGGATCCGGACTGGGGCATGGTCGCGAGCCTGATCGAGCAGGCGCACGGGATGATCGCCGGCCCACCGAAGCTCAGAGCTCGATCGACGTCAGATCGTTCGCGAGCGGCCGCGCGGCGGTGACGGCGAGCGCGTCGGCGACGTGATCGGCGCGGTGGAGGCGAGGCATCGCGATCGCGCCGCGATCGAGGACGTAGCGCAGCGCGAGCTCGGCGACGGTCTGTGCCTCGACGGCCTCTGGGCGCACGTTGCGCTCGAGCTGCATCTTCGCGGCGTCGCACGACCGCGCGGCCGGCGGCTCGCGACGGGTGAGGGCGGCGAGGCGCGCGACCCCGACCGCGATGCGCTCGAGGGTGGACGCGTCGAGCGTGCGGCGATCGTCGGCGACCTTGAGCTTCATGCCGGGACCGAGCTCGCCGGCGAGCGCGCCACCGGCCAGCGGGCGGCGGGCGAGGATCGCGATCGACTTCTCGCGCGCGGGCGCGATCAGCGTCTCGGCCGCGCGCTCGCACAGGTTGAACGGCGCGTTGATCGAGGCGAGCCAGGGCTCGTCGAGGAGGCGCGCGGTCGCATCGGGATTCGCGACGGGCGCGGCGGGCGCGCGGGTCGGCACGCCGATCAGGAACATCTCGTCGCCGCGCGAGGGTGGCGGCGCGGGTGGAGCGTCGTCGGCGACGACGTGATCGACGAACGCGCCCCACGCGAGGACCTTGCCCTCGCGGACGAGTCGGGCGCAGGTACCGACGAGCTCGGGCCACGCACTCGACGAGCGGTGGGAAGGGCGGAGCTCGAGCTGGGCGAGCGGGAGGACCTCGAGGCGCGTGGCGCGCAGCGCGGCCTCGACGCGATCCTGGATGTAGCGAGCGGGCAGGCGCTCGGGCAGGACGTCGCGCGTCGGCGCGCCTGCACGCTCGGCGATCGCGGGGATGCGCGTCGCGCCGAGGATGCGGTCG
>JAEWJO010000062.1 GCA_023386455.1 Pseudomonadota bacterium
TCCTCGTCCTCGTCTTCGTCCTCGTCGTCGCCGTCCTCGTCCTCGTCTTCATCTTCGTCATCATCATCATCGTCCTCGTCCTCATCGTCGTCGCGGACGATGCTCTTGCGTGGCGAGGCGGCAAACATGGGGTCGATTGGTTCGACGAGATCACTGCGCATAAAGAATCCTGTTGGATCTAAGCCTGCTGGGTGTGAGGTCTGTCAACCCGGGAGGCGCCTTTCGTGTGGAGACCGCATGCTACAACGCTGTCGTGCGCCGGCCAGTCGAAGTGATCGCGATCGGATGCTTGATCAGCATCGCACCCGTTCACGCGGTTCGTGCCGACAATGTCGATTTTCACGCGACCGCGAACGGCAGCGTTGCCACGACCGACAACGTGAACGGCGCCGAGACCGGGTCGCCGGGCCGCAAGGCCGACGTGTTCTCGGACGTCCGGCCCGGATTCCTCGTCACGTACAACGCGCCACGCATGGTCCACGAGATCACATCGGAGGTGGATTTCCTGTACCACCTCGCGAGCGCGAAGCCATCGGTGACCTTCCGAGCCGGCTGGAAGTCGTTCTTCATCCCGAGTCCGCGCACCGAGCAGACGTTCGACGCCGAGGCCAGCCTCGGTCAGCTCAACAACCTCGATGCGTCGGCGTCTCCACTCGGGGACCCTCTGCAGGTGCGGCCGCTCGGGCGCACCGACACGAGGAATGTCGGCGGCAGCGAGAACGGCTCGTGGGTCGCGAGCGAGGCGTCGCGTATCTGGCAGCGAGGCGTCGCGCGCTACACGACGACCGAGGACAACCAGCAGGCCGTCGAGACCAGCTCGTTCGAGGTCGGCGGCGGCATCGGCTTCGATCGCAACCTTCGCTACAACACGTTCGTGTTCGAGCTCGGCGCGTCGTATCTGCGTCTCGAGCGCCTCGACCCGAACATGGTCCAGATGGGCAATCGCCTGGACCGTCAGTTCAATCCGCGCGGCGTGTTCGTGTGGCAGCACGACATCAATCAGAAGTGGAGCACCAACGTCGACGCGGGCGTCGTGTACGTCAATCCGCTATGGGCGGACCCGTACAATCCGTCGGACGATCGCAAGGGCGCGTTCTTTCCGATCTTCGGCGTGCTCGGCGCGTACACCGACGTCTGGGGCCGCGCGACCGCGACGGCGCGCCGCCAGGTGACGCCGAACCTCTACATCGCGCAGAACACCGTCTCCGACAGCTTCAACATCACCGCGGCGATGCCGCTGACGATCTTCGACAAGGATGCGCGCCGGCGCGACCCGCGCGTCGTCGGCATCGGCACGATCGGCATCGAGCGCACGCAGCTGATCGATCCGACGAGCGGCACGCTCGAGGGCGACTTCACCGCGGCACGGATCGACGTCGGCGTCGGCTGGTCGCCCCGTCCCGGCCAGACGGTCGGCCTGCGCTACGAGTTCCAGTACCAGAACGGCGACAGTATCGGCGAGATGATCGTGCCGTCGTTCTTCCGCAACACGTTCTACTTCACGTTCTCGCTGCGCTGGCCCGAGGAGCTTCAGGTCCGCGTTCCGCGCCGCAACAACAGCGTGCGCGCCGACCGCAAGGATCTCTCGCCGGTCGGAGCCGAGCCGGTCATCGTCGATCCGACCGAGTTCTTGAACGGTGGCGGCGGCGATCGCTGACGCCGTCCTCGCCGCGATCGAGCGCTGTCCACGGGCGTCGCTCGTGTTCGACCTCCGCACGATCGAGGCGAACATGCGCCGGGTCGCCGAGGCGGCGCGCGCATCGCGGATCACGCCGCTGTTCGCGCTGAAGTCGTTCCCGCATCCTCGCGTCGTCGCGCTCGCCGCCGAGCTGCTCGACGGGTTCGATGCCGCGTCCGCCGCCGAGGTGCGCGGCGTTCCCGCCGGTCGCACGCTCTCGATCGCGGATCCGAGCGGCGCGGCGATCGCGCACGCCCCGCGCGACGGTCGGCTGATCGTGTCGTGCGAGACCGTCGAGCAGGTCCGCGCCGCGCCGGCGCACGCCGACATCGCGATCCGGATCTCGGCGTCGATCACGGGCCGCGATCCCGCGGTCGGCGCGGTCCTCGACGGCAGCGGCCATCGCCGGTCGCGGTTCGGCCTCGACGATCGCACCGCGGTCGCAGCGCTCGCGGGCGCAGCGGGTACGCGCCGCGTCGGGCTCCACGTCCACCACGGACCGATCACCGCGACGACCGGCGAGCGCTTCCTCGCGACCGCACGCGCCGCGCTCGCGCTCCTCGATACGCCGCCGGCGTTCGTCGACCTCGGCGGTGCGTGGCACGGCGTCGCCGATCTGTCGGGCGCGTTCGCCGAGATCCGGCGCGCGCTCGGAGAGGTCGAGATCCTCGTCGAGCCCGGGCGGCTCTACGCCGACGGGGCCGGGTTCGCGTACGGCCGCGTGACGGCGCGCCGCGAGCTCGCCGACCGGCTGCTCGCCATCATCGATCTCTCGCGGATCTGCCACCTGCGCTGGAGCCAGGTCGACCTCGTCCACAAGGGACTCCCTCGGCCCAGCGTCCGCGCGGCTACGCCATCGGCCCCGGTCGTCCCTCGCGCGGCGCCTCCCGGCACCGGCGTCAAGGTCCAGCTCGTCGGCCCGACCTGCTACGAGGAGGACGTGATCGGCGAGTGGACCGTCGATCCCGACGACGTCGCCGAGCGCATCGTCCTGCGCGACGTGTCCGGTTACGCGCTCGCGTGGAACACGAGCTTCGGCGGCGTGCCAGCGGCCGACGTCGTGCTCGTCGACTGACTACTGATTCTCGTCCGGCGGCAGGAACTTGATGCCGCTCGTGTCGACGGACTCGTTCGAGCCCGCGGACGCGGAGCCTTCCGTCGGCGGTGCCGGCGCCGGTGGCGCTGGCGTGTCCGCGAGTGCCGGCGGGCCGGGCTCGCTCGCCTCGGCGGCCGTCGGCTGTGGGCTCGACGTCATCACCGCGATGATCGGCACCGCGACACCGAGGCTGATCAGGATCGCGCCGCGCCCCTTGATGCCGAGCTTGCCCTTGATCATGAAGATGCCGGAGATCGCGAGATAGAGCAGGACGACCGCGAACGCGTCGGCGACGTACTTCCAGCCCTTCTTGTTGCGAGCGGTGTGCAGCCAGTTCGCCGCGCCGATGAACGCGCGCCGTTCGCGGCTCTGGATCGTCAGCTCCGTGCCGATCGCGGTCGCCTTCGCGCCGCTGGCGTACTCGAGGCGGACCTCGTCGCCTGCCCGGATCTTCGACGACGGCGTGCCGAGCCCGGCGACCGCGGCGACGGTGCGCACCGCGACGTCGTCGGGCGTCTCGGCCGGGATTGCCGGAATCGTGACGGTCCTCTCCGTCGCCTTGTAGCTGACCTCGCCCCAGTCCTCGATGTGGTTCTGGGCGATGCCGCTGATCGCGTAGATCACCGTGAAGCCGATCGCGAGGTAACCGGCATCGCGGTGGACCGCGCGGAGCCACGCGCGCCAGCGCTTCTTCAAAACATGGAGGGGGCCGGTGTCGCGAACCTTCGTCGCGACCTCAGCCATACCGCTCCTCCTTCCACGGGTCGGCGTGGTTGTGATAGCCGCGCTGCTCCCAGTAACCCGGGACATCGTCCTTCACGAACTTGATGCCGGTGATCCACTTCGCGCTCTTCCAGAAGTAGAGGTCGGGCACGAGCCCGCGCACCGGTGCGCCGTGCGCGAGCGCGAACGGCTTGCCGTTCAGGCGATAGGTGATGAGCGCGTTGTCGGCGGTCGCTTCCTTCAGCGGCACGTTCGCGGTGTAGCCGTGTGCCGCCTGGAAGATCGCGAAGCGCGCCTCGCTCTTCAGCTCTGCGATCTCCGCGAGCTTTCTGACCTGCACGCCCCTGAAGAGGCCGTTCAGCATCGTCCATCCGGTCACGCAGTGGACGTCGGCGACCTTCTCGACCTGTGGCAGCTTGAGCAGGCCCTCGTAGTCGACCTCGAAGGGCCTCTTCACGAGGCCGGTGACGCGAAGCTTGAACTTCTTCACGTCGCCGTCGCCCTCGTCGCCGCCCATCGGTCGCAGGCGCTCGATCACGCGCTGGCCCGGCGGCAGGCGAGGGCGGCCGTCGGGCCGCTTCTCGGCGCGCGCGGCCTTCGTCAGATCGTCCGCGGCGATCCGCACGAGCGCACCGCCGAGCGCCATGAACGCGGCGCCCGCGGCGGCGGACTTGATGAAGTTGCGGCGATCCCACTTCTCGCGAAGCGCGGGATACCGGTCGAGGTCGGGGACGTCACTCATCTAGACCAGTGCCTCCTTCATCGTTGCATACGAATGAAGCATGCACTGGTTACGAATGAAGTGACCGGTCAGATGCCTCGAACAATCACCGGGTTACGCGCGTGCGAGGCGCCCCTAGGCGCGGCCGAACACCGGGACGAGGGTCCCCGTCGTCAGGGCGTTGGCCGGCGACGCGAGAAACGCGATGGTCTCAGCGATCTCGGCCGGCTTGGGCCAGCGGTCGTGGTCAGCCTTCGGCATCGCCTTGCGGTTCGCCGGCGTGTCGATCGTCGACGGCAGCACCGCGTTGATGAGGATGTGCTCGGCGAGCAGCTCGGGCGCGAGCGACTGGGCGAGCGACGCGACGCCCGCCTTCGACGCGACGTACGCGATCATGCCGGGCGCCGGCGCCACCACCGGTCGCGCGGCGACGTTGACGATGCGCCCGCCCTTGCCGGTCTTGCGGATCGCCTTCACCGCCTCGCGGCAGGCGAGGAAGCAGGTGACCGTGTTGAGCCGCCACTGCTTCTCGAAGTCGGCGAGCGAGGTCTCGGCGAGCTTGGCCATCGCGAACCCACCGACCAGGTGGATCGACGCCCACAGGTCCGGCACCGAGTCGTAGAACGCGGCGACGCGCGCCTCGTCGTCGAGCGAGACCTTCGGCCCGACCTCGACGCGCGCGTGGGTTCGCCACGGCACGTGCGCGGGCAGCTCGGCCTCGGTGATCGGCAGGTGCACGGTGGCACCGCGCGCGAGGAGGAGCTCGACGACGCCGCCGCCGAGGGCGCCGGTGCCGCCGGTGACGACGATGTTCTTCGCCAGATCGGTCATGCGCGGAGGTGTACCGCACCGACCGCGCCCGCGCGTTACCGCGAGCTACGTAGTGGCGACCGGCCTACAGGATGATCGCGCCGCAGGCAGCCTGGAACGTGTCGAGCGCGTCCTTGAGGCCATGCGTGAGATCGCCGTCGCAGATCGACGAGAACACGGCCTGGGTCGAGTTCTGATTGTTCGCGAGGTTGACGAACTGCTTCAGGCGCACGCCATCGGCCGCGTTGCCAAAGCCCGAGCTGCAGTTGCCGTCGCCGGCGATGACGCCCGCGGCCCAGCGCGTGCGGTTGCCCTTCAGGTTGTCGAGGAAGTCGACCGTGTTCTGCGGGCTCCAGTCGGTCGGCGACGAGCCGGTCGCGGTCAGCGTGAAGCCGTTCATCGTCGTCGATGCGTCATCCTCGTCGGTGATCATGACGACCGCGAGCAGCGCGTCGTCGCGGAGGAAGCCCGCGTTCGTGCTGTCCTGCACGCGCTCGGCGAGCGACCACTTCGTCATGAGGAGCGGCATCTCGATGCCCGGCCCGTTGACGCCGACGTTCGCGCGGCACGCGAGCGTCGAGGACATGTTCGTGTCGGTGCGCTCGAGCCAGCGCTTGTTGCTGTTGCAGTTGTTCTGAAACGCGCCGTCCTCGCCTTGCTCGCTCATCGGGATCGAGAGCGGACCGCTGCTGACGGTGTACGAGACATCGCGTCCCGTCGTCGTCAGCGCGACGCGGAAGTCGATCGGGTCCCCATCGGCCGTCGTGTAGTTCTCGAGCACCTGGGCGAACATCGGGAAGTTCGATGCGAGGTTCGTCTGCTCCTCCATCATCGAGCCCGAGTTGTCGACGACGAAGATGATGTCCATCTTGTTGCACTCGCGCGGGATGCCGTCGTTCGAGCCGCTGCCCGAGCCGCTGCCGGATCCGGAACCGTCGTCGCCGATGTCGTCGTCATCGCGCATCGCCGGACCACACGCGACCAGAGAAAGAAGAAGGAAAACGCACGTAGCCTTCGTCATACAAGCCCCCTCCGGGTTTGCTGAAGTGACCTTACACATCGCGTTTTTCGATCCAAAGCTGTTTCGGCCAGGCCACCGTCGATTGCGCAAGACGTGCAAGCAGGCTGAGCGGTGCCTTACGTTTTGCAGGCCTTCCCGTCGAGGATTCGACCGGTTCGACCGGTTGCACAGTTCGCGCGTACTATCGATCCCGTGGCGAATGACCCCGGCCGCGAGCCGACATCCGTCTTCTCCACCGGAGAGCACACGGACATCGACGCGACGGAGGTCGGCACGCAGGCCGCCTCGCCGAAAGCGCTCGCCGACGCGGCGGCGGTCGGCTCGCACGCGCAGACCGAGCACAGTGCGCGCGCCACCGCGTGGGTGAGTGGCTCGCATCGCACGCCGACGCCGACGGCCGCCGAGGCACTCGACAAGAGCGACCTCGCGCGCAGCAAGATGTTTCACATCTTCGGCATGACCGCGCCGCTCGGCGCGCTCGCGCTGTCGTTCCTGATGGGCGGCGATCCGACGGCACGCCACGCGTTCTGGATCGGTGCCGGACTTCTCGCGGCCTGCAACGCGGGCCTCACCTACCTGACGAGCAGCGCCGATCGCTACAGCCCGACGTGGGTCGGCATCCTGTGGATGATGTCGACGCTGGCGGTGCAGCCAGCCGTCTACTACTTCGGCCCGTTCTCCGCGGTCGTGATGGTCGACATGCTCGGGATCGTGTTCATCGCGCTCGGGCGCGTGCGATGGACGGCGCTCGCGACGTGCCTCATCTGCGTCGGCGGTCACATCGCGATCGCGACGCCGATCATCGCCGGCTGGGTGCGCGACGTCGGCGTCTTCCCGTCGGCTGCCGCCGGGCGCGAGCAGCTCGTGATCGCCGAGATCCTCGTCGTCGGGTTCCTCGTGAGCGGCTACGCGCTGGGCCGGTGGGCGCGCCGCACGAGCACGACCGCCCTCGCCGAGCTGCAGTCCGCGATGCGCATCATCGGCGATCGGGAGCAGGCGCTCGCCGAGGTCGTCGACGAGGCCGCGCGGCAGAAGCGCGTCAACGAGGGCCGGTGGACCGGCCAGAAGCTCGGCAGCTACCGCCTCGGCCTCGTGCTCGGCCGTGGCGCGATGGGCGAGGTGTACGAGGCGATCGGCCCGCACGACGCGCCGGCCGCGGTGAAGCTCCTGAACGCGCGCTCGACGTCCTCGACCTCGATCGTCGAGCGCTTCCACCGCGAGATGGATGTCGCCGCGCGGCTCGAGTCGCCGCACATCGTCAAGGTGCTCGAGGTCTCGCCTCCCGACGCGCCGGTGCCGTACATCGCGATGGAGCGGCTGCACGGCACCGATCTCGCGACGCGCCTGCGCAACGACAACCAGCGCATGGCCTCCGACGAGCTCGTCGCGCTGCTCGATCAGGTCGCGCGCGGTCTCGAGGTCGCGCGCCTGGCGGGTGTCGTGCATCGCGATCTCAAGCCGCACAACCTGTTCCATCACGACGGCTCGGTCTGGAAGATCCTCGACTTCGGTGTCTCCAAGGTGATGGACAGCGAGGGCACGCTGACGGGCGAGGGCATCGTCGGGACGCCGCAGTACATGGCGCCGGAGCAAGCATCCGGAGGTCACGTCACGCACCTCGCCGATGTCTACGCGCTCGGCGCGATCGCGTATCGCTGCCTGACGGGCCGCTCGCCGTTCAAGGGCAAGGATCTCGCCGAGCTCGTGTACCAGGTCGTGCACACGCCGCCGCTGCGGCCGAGCATGCACGCACGCGTGTCGCTGGCGATCGAGGACGTGCTCGCGATCGCGATGGCAAAGGATCCGCGCCGGCGCTTCCCGTCGGCGCTGTCGTTCGCGCAGGCGTTCATCGCGGCCCGTCGCGGCCGGATCGTCAGCATCGACGTGCCCGATAACGCCTGGCTGTAGGACATCGCCGCCGTAGCACGACGCCACGTGGCGAAACGCGCCGGTGATTTTCGTGAAACCCGGTGTCGGCGTGGTTGTCACGATCGTGTGATCCGACGCCACGTACTCGCCGCGCTCGCGACCGGGGTCGAGGCGGGCGACGACGGCGCGGCGCGCGAGGCGGTCGGCCGGACGGAGTGGCTCCTGCGCGGCCAGGCGCGGCGCATGCTCGATCACGCGCTGATCGACGCGGCGCTCTTGACCGGCGAGCACGTCAGCGCGGCGGATCCGGAGGCGATGCGCCACGTCCAGCGTGTCGCGGCGCTCAACGTGTCGGGCCGGATCGATGTCGACGCGTGCGATCGCGCGGCCGTCGCGGCGACGTACTACGCGCTCGAGCCCGAGCCCGCGGCGCGCGTGCCGGTCGCGACGATCGCGTTCGGGACCGCGCTCCTGACGCTCGGCCTCCTCGTGGTGTGGCTCGGTCTCTCGCTCCGCCACCCGGCGCGTGGGCCGCGGCCGCGCACGCCGCTCGTCACCGGCGCGTTCTTTCACGGCGGCACACCGGCACGCGATGTCGAGCTCGAGCAATTCCTCGTCGACGAGCTGACCGCGCTGACGATCGAGACCGATGCCGATCGGCGTGGCAGCCGCGACGGTGCGCCGCGCGCGCGGCATGTCCAGGAGCTGCGCGACGCGCGCGTGATCGCCGCACGTGGTCCTGGGCTCGCTCACGCGTGGCGCAGCCTGATCGACTCGTTCGATCGCTGGAGCGACGTGCCGATCGGCGGCAAGCGGGTGCGCGAGGCCGTCGCAGAGCTCGGCCGCCGCGCGCAGGACGTCTCGGATCAGCTCGCGGCGCTCGGGCTCGGCTACTACATCTCGGCGGACGCGCTGCTGCAGCGGACGGCGCACGCGGCCGTGTTCGTCTATCGCGTCGAGGACGTCGCGTTCGTGCGCGCCGGTGGTCAGTCGCGGCGCGTGCTGTCGTTGCGGCGACTCGATCGGCTGAACCTGCGCCTCGCACTGCTCGGCCGGCAGAGCGACGAGCTCGGCGATCCGGTCGTCCTGCTCGATCAGATCGATGGCTTCGTCGCCGGCAAGGTCCTGCCGGCGGTCGACCGCGGCGTCTACGAGCTCGGCGATGCATCGTTTCATGCATCCTCCGCCGGCACGCTCCTCGGCGGATGGGCCGGCGCGGCGGTCCGGCGCGAGCTCGCGGCCGCGGTCGGCGACGAGGGCCTAATGCGCGAGCGGCGCGACGCGGCGGTGCGCCGCATCGTCACCGCGACGGTGAGGCGG
>JAEWJO010000130.1 GCA_023386455.1 Pseudomonadota bacterium
CGACGCGATTGCGCACCGCGAACGCGAGCAGCACGCGCACGCCGTCGAGACGCACGTTCTCCGTCGCGGGGCTCGCGCCGGGTGGTCGAGCGTCGACGAACTTCTGCAGCGGCTCGGCGGCGAGATCGGGGAAGCCGGCGTCGAGGTAGGCCGCGCCGGCGACGACCAGCTCGCCGGCCGACATCGCGAGCTCGGCGAGCGTCACGTGCGCGCGCAGTGCGATCGCGAGGCTGCGCGCACGCTCGCGAGCACCCTCGTGACCTGCGCGCCACGCGTCGAGGTAGAGCGCGAGCGCGCGCCCGCGATCCGGATCGCACTGCTCGGTCGCCGACGCGAGATCGAAGAGCCGGTCGGGCGAGGGCGGCGCGGACGCCAGCTCCTTGCGCATCGTCGCGAGCTCGGCGCACCAGCTGTCAGCCCGCCATAGCCGTTCGCGCACCCACGGTGCCAGCCCCATCTCCTCACCCTATCGGACGACGACCCCTCGCATGAAGTGCCGGACGGTGAACGGTCGGTGCGTTCCGACGAGAAAAATCTCGTCTCACCCGACGTCACCGCGGGCGTTGTCGATTATTGCGCTTGCGGACCTCCATCCACCGACGCGATCATCGGCGTGGGGTCATGTGTGCGATGAGCGACCCCCGGCCACGCGACATCACATCAACCTAGAACTGCTCGGGAATCGATCGGGTAGCGCCACAAGAAATCGGGATCGTGAAGACCAATCTTGGTGTATTCGTCGTGTGGTGGGTTACGGACGTTTCATGGAGGAGGACATGACCGACAGGTTGGTGGCCACGATCGAACAACGTCGTAGCGGGGCGCGCGTCGTCAAGCTCGCCGGCGTCCTCGACGAGCACAACGAGCTCGGCGAGCTCGTCGAGAAGGTCGGCGCGGGTCCTGCGCTGATCAATCTCTCCGGCGTCGAGCGGATCAACTCGAGTGGCGCGCGCGACTGGGTGAACTGGCTCGCGTCGCTCGAGTCCAAGGGGACGAAGCCGATGCTGATCGCGTGCTCGCCCGCGGTCGTCGGGCAGCTCAACGTGATCAAGAACTTTGCCGGCAACGCGCCGGTGAAGAGCTTCCAGGTCCCGTATCACTGCTCGATCTGCGATCGCGAGAAGCTGCTGCTCGTCAACGTCGCGGACATGGCGGGCTCGCCGAACAAGCCGCCGCACTGCTCGTGCGACGTGTGCAGCGGACCGATGCGGCACGTCGACGAGACCGGCACGTACTTCGCGTTCATCGCGACGCTGAAGCCGATCAGGCCGGAGACGAAATACGACGCGAACGCCGAGCTCGCACGCGGCTCGAACAGCGCGGTGACCGCCGAGCACGTGAAGCGGATCAGCCAGCCACAGTTCGTCGCGCGCAGCAGCCGGCCATCGCTGTCCGCGTTCCAGCTGCCCGACGGCCAGCGTGCGAGCGAGCAGGAGATCACGTTCTCGCGCCCGCGCGTCGTGCCGCCGAGCTCGCGTCCGTACCTGGTCGCGATGATGGTCGTGATGATGCTGACGATCGGCGTGCTGTTGTTCCTGCTGCTCACCTGAGCGGCCGGGCCGGCGCTTTGCATCCAGTTCGATGCGCGGTTCTCGCCGTCGAAAGGGCCGGTCATGCATAGCGTCACTCATCACAGCTACTCCGCCCTGCGGCGCGAGCTGACGTTCGATGTCGCCTACGAGGCGTTCACGCACGAGCTCGAACGCTTGCTCGGCACGATGGAGCTCGACGTCACGAGCCGGCTGGCTGCGCGGCCGCAGGAGCTGCGCGATGCGCTGCACGCCGCGGTCGGCGCGTCGGACTTCGCGCTGTTTCAGAAGATCGATCACGGAGGACTGCTGACCGTACTCGGCGGCATCGCGACGCGCGCGACGACGTACGTGTTCGGCAACGGCCTGATCGCGTACGAGATGACGAGGATCGATCCGCGCGCGGGGCTCTATGTCCCGCTGCGCATGTTCGTCCGGGCGATCGGTCCGCTCGACACCCAGGTCACGTACGACGTGCCATCGTCGCTGCTCGATCAGCTCGGGTCCGCCGAGATCACCGCGGTCGCGGAGTCACTCGATCGAAAGGTCGACGTGCTGATCGGCGAGGCCGTGCGGCGTGCCAGCGCGCTCGCCGCGTGACAGCCGGATCACCCGATCGCGGGCGAGCTCGGGCGCTCGGCGGGGATCGTCGGCAGGGTCGGCAGCGTCGGCCGCGTGTTCCAGGCCGCGATCCGCGCGCGGTTGAGCTCGACGATCACGTCCGAATCGGCGAGCGGTTCGAGCTCGCGATAGGCCTGCTCGATGCCACGGCCATCGGCGATCGCGAGCACGACGAGCTCGTCGGCGTAGCTGGCGAGGGCGCGCTCGGCGGCGGGATCGAGGACCGGGACGGCGAGCACGGTCGAGGCGCCGCGCGCGCGCAGGCTCGACAGCGCCGCGCCGAGCATGCGGGGTGTCGCGGTGCCGTCGTCGACCAGGATCGCGGTCCGACCGACGATGTGCGGGAACGGCCGCTGGCCGCGGAACAGCGCGATCTCCCGCTGGATCTGGGCGGTCTCGTGCGCGATCTCGCGCGTGATATCGGCGGCGGGGATGCCGAGCTTGATCGTCCTGGGTAGCTCGATCAGCGGGCGGCAGCCCTCGACGTACAGCCCGACCGCCGTCTCGTGGACGATCAGGACGTCGATATCGGCCATGAGCGGTCCGGCCACCTGCGACGCGACGGGGATCCCCCCGCGCGGCATTCCGAGCACGATCGCGCCGGCCCCGGCGTGATGGCGGAGGGCGGCGGCGAGGTGCCGGCCGGCACTGGCTCGACTCTCGAAAGTGAACACCGCCTCCGTGATAACCGAGGGCGCATCGCGAATCAGCAATTAACGCACGTCAGTCGGTTAGCGACGGGGCGCTGACAGCGACGTGCAGCCGATGACACGGATGCGCTTCACCTTTTCGGGTGACCCGGATCAGTCGATCTTGACGACCGCGCCGGTCGCGAGAGCGAGGTCGTAGTGGTGAACGTCGTCCAGGCTCAGGACGGCACGGTCGGTCCCGTCGAACGCGAACGAGGCGACGACGTCGAACTGCCGCTGCGCGGGGTCCGCCGACGCGCGCTTGCGATCGACGTTGACGGTCAGGTCGACGCTGCCACCGATCGGGTTTCCGGGCAGCGGGTCGAACAGCACGTGGTTCAGGTTGTCGGTGATCGTCAGCGCGTACTCGCCGGTCTGCAGCCGCGTCGCGAACGCCAGGTTTCCTTCACCGCCCAGGCGCGGGGTCGGTAGCGTCAGGTCGCGGACGATCCACGCGCCGGTGCGCGTGACGCCCGCAAACGCGATGCTGCCCGAGAGGTCGCCGGAGATCGTCGGCTTGATGTGCGCGTGGTTCTCCACGCCGTTGCACGCGGTGTAGGCAT
>JAEWJO010000141.1 GCA_023386455.1 Pseudomonadota bacterium
CCGGTGACGCGAAGGCCGCGACCGCGACGACGATCGGAAGTTTGCGACCCATCCAGTGGATCGACCCGCGCTCGCGGCTGCGGTCGCACGAAATCGACAGGCGTACATGTCGGCCCGGCGAGCCGACGGTCTCAGAGCAGGCCGATGCCGAGCGCCGCGGCAAACCCGACGCCGAACAGCGCGAGCGCCCACGCGACGTAGATCACCGGCGACCGGACGTTCACCGGCGCAGGCACTGGAGCTGACGGTGCGGGCTCTGGCTTCGTGCCCGCGTCGAGCGACGGCAGCTCGGTGCCCGAGCCGACGGCGAACCGGACGGTCAGTGGACGAACGCGCTCGGGCGCCGGCCAGATCCCCGCCTGCGCCGGCGAGCCCGGCCGCGGCAGCGCGAGCTCGGCCTTCGGCGACGACGCGACCATCGCGTCGACCGCGTGATCGATCTCCTCGGCGATCGCTTGCTCGATCGACGCCGCCGCGCTGTCGCGCGAGCCGCTCGGCTTCGAAGGCGGACGCGTCGTGCCGCTCGCGAGACCGCGCGGCGTCTCGATGCGCGTGAACTCCTCGGCCGGCGCGCTCGTCTGCTGACCACCCGGCGGCTTCTTCGCGGGAAGCGGCGGCGTACCGCGCAGCGGCGTGCGGCGCAGCGGTGGCTGGCGAACTGCCTCGTGTGCCTCGGTCCTGGCGTGCGCGTCGGGCTTCGCGTCGGAGCTCGCGCGCGTCACCGACGAGACCTTGCGCTGCAGCTCGGGCGGCGGCGTGCCGCGCAGCGGCGTCTTGCGCGGCACCTGCTTCGGCGCGATCGACGCGGCGGCAGCGAGCGGCACACCGCGCGGTGGCGTGCGCATCGCCGGCAGCGTGCCGATGATCGTCGGGACCGGCATCTCGTGCGTCGGTACCGGGCCGAACGTCGTCGGCGTGTCGCGGGGCTGCGCCGGCGTCGTCCGCTGCGGGACCTGGTCGATCCACGTCGCATCGTCGTCGTCCTCGTCGAGACGTGCCCGGTCGCGATCGAGATCGAGCGACGAGCCGCGCGCCGCGGTGTCGGCGGCGAGCGACGACGAGCTCGCGGCGGCGGGAACGTCCATCGTGCCGAGCGCGAGGCCGCGCTCCGCGTCGAGGATGAACGCGAGCGCCTCGTCGAGCTCGTCGACGTCGAGACGCTCCTTCGGGTCCTGCGCGAGCGCGGTCATCACGACGCGATCGAGCGCCGGTGGGACGTCCACGTGCGTCGACAGCAGCGCGGGCTCGGTGCCGAGCAGCGCCATCAGCATCGATGCGGGACCGTTCGCGTCGGGCCCGTACGGGCGAACGCCGGTGATCATCTCGTAGATGACGACGCCGAGCGCGAACACGTCCGCGCGGCCGCTGCACGTGCCCCCGAGCATCTGCTCGGGAGACATGTAGTCGTACGTGCCGACGAGCTGGCCGACGATCGTGAGCGCCGGCTGCATCACGTCGCTGCCGTCGACCATCTTGGCGATGCCGAAGTCGAGCACCTTGACGTAGTCGGCCTCGAGCGAGTGCCGCTCGAGGTGGATGTTGGCGGGCTTGAGATCGCGGTGAACGATCTGGAACGCGTGCGCCTCGCGCAGCGAGCTGCACACGCCGCGCGCGATCGCGACGACGCGCTGCCACGGCAGACGGCCGTGCCGCAGGAACAGCGAGTGAAGACTCTCGCCGCGCAAGAGCTCCATCACGATGTAGCGCGTGCCGTCGGCAGAGTGCCCGACGTCGTACATCGTGATCGTGTGCGGATCGCGAAGCCGCGCGAGCGCAGCCGCCTCGCGGCGAAATCTCTCGACGACAGACTCGTCGCCGGCGAGCTCGGCATGCAGCACCTTGAGCGCGACCTCGCGGCCCATGACGAGATCCGTCGCGCGATAGATCGCGCCGAACCCACCCGCCGCGAGCTTCTGCTCGATGCGATAGCGCCCGTCGAGAACTACTCCGTTTCTCATCTGCTCTTACAAACGGACAGCACGCGCGGAGTATTTATTTCTGATTCGCGAGGCGCACCGCGAGCTTCCGCCATTCGGGCAGTGGGAAGGTTTTGCCACACGCGACGTAGCGACCACGCAGCAAGTACGCGCGAGCAGCCGGCACGGATCGCTTCGGTCGACGACGGCGCTGTCGGACGTGCGCTTACAGCGGACCGAGCGCGTCGATGTCGCGCTGCGTGGCGGTGCGCAGCCAGACGAGATACTCGGCGAGCAGATCGCGATCGACGATCGAGAGGTCCTTGTCGAAGCGCGGCATCTCGCTCTGTTCGGGTCCCATGTGGATCGCCGACTTCGGATTGCCGATGAAGCTCGTGTACCAGTCGCGGCTGCCGAGGTTTGCCAGGCCAGGCCCCGAGCCGCCGGCGATGCCCTCGTCGAGCGAGTGGCAATCGGTGCACGCCTTGTCGAAGACGGACTTGCCGCGGTCGCGCTTCGCGGCGTCGACATCGGTCGCGCCGGTCTGCGCGTAGAGCACCTCGACGAGCTCGTCGAGCTCGGCGTCGCTCATGTCGACCGGCTTCATCGCGTCGTCTGTCTTCGCGAGCTTCGTCTTGCCCCAGTACGCGTCGCCGCTCGGCGCCTTCAGGAAGCCCTTCATCCACGCGCGCGTGTGATGCCCCGGGCCGATGATCGGCCCCTTGCGATCCTTGCTGTCGGTGTCGTGGCAGTCGGCGCAGCGCTGCGCGTAGAGCGTGCGCGCGCGGTACATCGGCGCGGTCGCGAACAGCTCCTGCGGTCCCGCGGCGGGCACGCCGTTGTTCGCGGCGAGCGCGCGCGCGTGGCTGCCATGAACCTCTTCCTGGCGCTGGCGCTTCGCGAGCGCCTCGTCGCTGCCGTCGGACAGGAACGACGTCGCCGTCAGCGCGCCGATCACGACGAGCACGCCGGCGACGCCGCCGACCCACGGCAGGCGCTTGCGCGGATCGAGGACCGGTCCGCGATCGAGGAACGGCAGCGCGACGAGGAAGCCGGCGACGACCGCCGGCGCGATCATCGCGACGAGCTGCTCGGCCGAGCCGGCGATCGCACGCAGCGCGAACAGCCAGCGGAAGTACCAGAGCGGACGCGCATCGTATGCGGCCGCTGGATCGGCGGGCGCGGCGAGGTCGGCACCATGACTCGACACGACGTACGCGAGCAGCGCGGCGAAGACGATCGCCATCGCGGTGACGTCGCGCAGCGACTGGCGCGGCCAGCGCGGAACGCCGCTCGCCTTGCTGTCGCGCGCACCGCGACGATCCCACCGCGGTGTCAGCCCGTGGCGCTTCGCGAGCACGACGTGGCCGATCGCGACGAGCAGGAAGATGCCCGGTAGCGCGACGACGTGCAGCGCGTAGAACCGCGTCAGCGTCAGGTTGCCGTACTCGTTGCCGCCGATCGCGAGTGAGCGGATCGCGCCGCCGACGACCGGCGTCCCCGCGGCGATCCCGATCTCGACCTGGTTCGCCCAGTAGCCGGCCTGATCCCAGCGCAGCACGTAGCCGGTGACCGCGAAGCCAAGGACGAGCAGCATCAGCACGATGCCGAGCCACCAGGTCAGCTCGCGCGGTTTCTTGTAGGCGCCGTAGAGCGCGGTCTGGACGAGGTGGACGCCGCACACGATCACGAGCGCGGACGCGCCGTGAAAATGCAGGCCGCGCACGAGCCAGCCGCCCGGCATCCGGTCCTGGACGTACGCGACGGACGCCCACGCGTCGGTCGCCGACGGCGAGTAGAACGCGGCGAGCGCGGCGCCCGTGATCGCCTCGACGCCGATCAGCATCACGAGCGTCCAGCCGAGCACGTACGCGAACGACACCCCGGGGACAGTTGACGGCGGGCGATCGCCGCCGCCGAGCCGCTCGGCGAGCCACGCCTTCACGCGGGCTCCCGCGTCGCGGTGTCGAGCTTGTAGCGGACCCAGGTCAGGCGCAGCCGGCCGTCGACGATCTGGACCGGCAGCGGGTCGAGCCCGCGCTTTGCCGGCCCGGCACCGACGGTCTCGCCACCGTCGCCAAACCGCGAGTCGTGGCACGGACAGAGGAAGCTCTTGCCGTCGTAGCCGACCGGGCAGCCGAGGTGCGGGCACACCGCCGACAGCGCCTCGGGCTTGCCGGCCCGCAAGCGGACGTACGCCGCGCCGAGCACGACGTCGCGCGCGCTGATCCACGCATCGCGGACCTCCGGCGCGACGACGTCGACCTTCGTCCAGATCTCGCCGACGCCGGTCGCCGGGCCGACGTCGAGCGGGTCCTTCGGCGTCGTGACGGTCTGCACGCGCGAGGGATGGACGACGAGCGACAGCGCCGGGATCACGACCGCGGCACCGACGGCGCCGCCGATCCCGCACGTCGCGAGCTTCAAGAACCTCCGGCGGTCCGGACCGTCGTCGCTCATCACCTGTAACGGTAACAGAGCGACAGCGGGCGCTTCACGTTTCAGCCGGCGTGACTCGCGGCGAACAATGTTGCTGTGGAAGAGCGAGCGGCGGCGCTCGCGTACGCGATCAGCCCATGGTGCGCTCTTCGCGCTCCTGGTCTTCCTTGCACTTGATGCAGAGGGTGGTCTCGGGGCGAGCCTCGAGGCGCTTCTTGCCGATCGGCTCCTCGCACACCTCGCACACGCCGAACGATCCGTCCTCGATCTTCTTCAGCGCGAGGTCGAGCTTCGACAGGAGGCTCTTCTCGCGGCCGCGAAGGCGGAACTCGAAGGACTGGAGGTACTCGCTCGACGCGAGATCCATCTCGTCCGGCAGGTCGTTGGTGTCGAGAGCCATATTCTCGACCGCCAGCATCTCGCGGGCGCGCTCCAGCACCGCCTTGCGTTTTTCCTCGAGGAGCTCCTGAAACTTCTTCAGCTCCTTCTTGGTGAGCGTCTTGGATGACGTAGCTGCTGTGGTGCTCATGGGGCCCTCAAAAGGCGCGACAGGATAGTGACGACCCTCTACCGTGGCAATGCCCTTCCGGCGAGATCCACCATCATACCCCGGGGGCTCCCTTGACACGGTGTGCTCTATCCATCGAAACTAACTCGCGTATGGCAGGGTCGGATAAGCGCAAGCAGTCTCTCTACTTTCCCGAAGACATGCTGAAGGAAATCCAGGACGAAGCGACCCGGCAAGACCGGTCGCTCTCCTGGATCGTCCAGAAGGCCTGGAAGATCGCTCGGAAAGAGATCATGAAGTATCCGTCGGTGAACGAGTTCCCCGGCGAAGAAGACGAGAAAGAGATCGCCTGAGCACGCGCTGGGCGTACGCCATCGCAAAGGATGGCAGCCCACTGTTCTACGAGCTCTGGGGAGATCGAGAGAATCGTCGAGAGGGCGGGGACCTCCCGCCACGTAGCGAGGGCGAGCATCGGGCACGAACGCCGATGCTCCTGTGCGACGGGATTGGCTGCGACGGCTACGTCTGGCGCTACCTCCGTCAGGACCTGACCGATCGGCTCGGGCTCCATCCGCACTACCGCGGTCACGGCCGGACGGCGCCGCCGCGCGATCCGACGCGCGTGACGATCGAGGATCTCGCGGACGACATCGCGTGCGTGCTCGATGATGCCCAGGTCGAACGGGCGGTCCTGATCGGCCACTCGATGGGCGTCCAGGTCGCGCTCGAGACCTACCGCCGCCATGCCGCGCGCGTGGCGGGGCTGGTCCTCGTCTGCGGTGCCTCGTCGCACCCGCTCCGGACGTTCCGCGGCTCGGCGACCCTGGAGGACCTCCTGCCGATGTTCCAGAAATGGATTCATCGCGTCCCGGGCGTCATCAACCGGGTCACCCGGACGCTCCTGCCGACCCGGCTCGCGTTCGAGGTCGCCAGCCGGCTGGAGATCCGCCGCGAGCTCATCGAGCCGAGCGACTTCATGCCCTACCTCGAAGGAATGGCCCGGATCGACGCGCGGTTGTTCGTCGCGATGCTGTCGTCCGCCGGCCAGCACTCGGCAGACGATCTCCTGCCCTCGATCTCGGTCCCTACCCTTGTGGTTGCAGGTGAGCGCGACGGGTTCACGCCCGCCGAGCGGTCTCGTGCAATGGCCGAGGCAATTCCGGGCGCGCAGCTGCTCGAGATTCCCAACGGGTCTCATACCGCCCCGATCGAGCGGCCCCACCTGGTCGACTCGACGATTCGCGATTTTGTGGCAAAGAGAATCGATTCGGCTGACGCTTGTGACCGGGAGTGAGATGCGGTGGCATCGACCTCGCGGGGTCAGTTGAACCCACGATCGGTTAGGTTCGGGTTAGTTCTGAATATGAATCGACAATCACCTTGTGACGGGTGTTTTTTTCGTGGGGTTAGCTTCGGAATTTCATCGCTTTCGTAGAAGCGATCAGGCAAGGTCGCGGTCCATCGCATCGCGTCCTTACGGGGGAAAAGTAAAGGCACACGATGCGAGACCAGGACAAAGAAGCCATGGAAACCGACAAGTCAATGACACGCCCTGTCCTCCGTCGGCCCGATGACGACAACGATGGCCTCGTTGCTCTGCCGCCCGTTCCGCTGGTTCGCCAGCGGCTTCGCGTGTCGGTCAAGGAGTTCGCCTCGTCGCAGCCGGGCCGTCGTGCAGCAGCCCTTGCCGCCGTGTGGATTGCAGCCACTGGTTGTGAGGCAGATCTCAATCATTACGATCCCGAAGAGGCTCTTCGCACGTACCGACTGATCGAGTCGGAGCTCCGTGCAGAGCTTCGCATCAGCCTCGGTCGCGCGATCACCAACGAGCCGCACCCGGCCACCCGCAACACGATGATCAGCATGCTCGAGCACCTCGAGGAGCTCGAGGCCGCGGCCGTCGCGCCGCGCCCGGCGCGCCGTCGTCGCCGCCGCTAGAACATTCATCTCTAACAGCGAGGAGCCTGGCCGCGTGGCCGGGCTTTTTTCGTTTCGGCGTGCGCACGCGCGCTACGGGCTTCGCGGTAGTCGCTTATCGAAATCGTCCGCTCGTCCGCCGGTTGCCGGACAGCGCGTCCGTCGCGCGGCCGCGCGTCTACTCAACGCACCGAAATCGCGTCGACCCCGTGCTGGCGCCGCGCTTGCTGAAAGCGCGCGGCATCATGTCAGCCGCAGACCGACCAACCGCAGTGCCGGCACAGCCGGCAGTGAGCCTGAACGACAAGCACCGAGCCGCACTCCGGGCAGCTCGGCGAGACGTTCACCACCGCGCCGCGACTCCCCGTGACGAGCACCTGCCCCTCTCGGCTGCCGTCCCGGTAGACGGTGATTCCCTTGCAACCCAGCTCGTACGCGAGCTGGTACGCAGCTTTCACGTCTCCGGCGCTGGCCTCGCGCGGGAGGTTGATCGTCTTGCTGACGGCAGCGTGGACGTGCCGCTGGAAGGCGGCCTGCATCCGCACGTGCGTCCCGACGTCGACGTCGTGCGCGGTCGGGAACCGGCGCTGGATGTCGGCCGGCACCGCGTCGTTGCCGCGCACCCCGCCGTGCTCGGCGATCGCCGCGAACAATCCGGGCGACGCGAACCCGCGCTCGGCGGCGACACGCTGGAACGCCGGATTGATCTCCATCAGCTCGGCGCCGTCGAGGACGTTGCGCCGGTACGCGAGGGCGTACAGCGGCTCGATGCCGCTCGCACAGCCGGCGATGATGCTGATCGTGCCGGTCGGCGCGATGGTCGTCGTGGTCGCGTTGCGCAGGGGACGGTTGCCCTGGAGCTGCCACCGGGAGCCGTGCCACGCGGGGAATGGGCCACGCCGGGCGGCGAGCTCTGCACTGGCCTCGAGGGACTCGTCTTCGAGGAAGGCGGCGAGCCGATCTGCGAGCTCGATGGCCGCGTCACTGTCGTACGGGATGTCGAGCGCGACGAGCGCGTCGGCCCAGCCCATGATGCCCAGGCCGATCTTGCGGGTCGCCTTCGTCGCTCGTTCGATCTCGAGCAACGGGTAGCGATTGGCGTCGATGACATCGTCGAGGAACCGGACCGCGTCGTGGATGCACTCGCGGAGCCGCTCCCAGTCGAGGTCGCGCTGGGCGATGAACCGGCCGACATCGATCGAGCCGAGCGTGCACGACTCGAAGGGAAGGAGTGGCTGTTCGCCGCAGTTGTGAACCAAGAGGCCGTTCGCGAGGAAGTGGCTCGTTGTCGGCTCGGTGAGGTCGAAGACGGGCTCTTCACCACACGGTTCGAGCGTGGCGACGGTCGCCCAGCCGACGCGGTCGGCGAGGCGATCGCGTGGCATGTCGAGCGGGCCGAGGACCGCGCGAATCCGCGTCCCCGGCTCGAGCTCGGCGGCCGCGACGTCTCCGTGCTCGGTCGCGACGCGATGGTCGGCCGTGAGCCGCAGGACCTGTCCCTCGCGTGTCGTGAGGCGGTACGTCGGTCTGACGCCGGTACACACGACCGAGCTCGCCGTGCGGAACGCGAGATGCTCGCCATCGAGCGTCGCGATGCGCGGCTGCTCGCCGACGAGGTCGCGGATGGCAACGAGACCGCGGTCCTCGACCCACAGGAGGCTGTCGCCGGTGACGCAGGGGTTGGTCGCCTCGATCGGACCGAGCGATGGAGTCGGGTGGAGCTGGTTTATCCGATCGATGAAGACGAGGCCTGGATCCCCGACGGCCCATGCCGCGTTCGCGATCGCATCGAAGACACGGCGCGCATCGAGCTGGCCGGTGACGACGTTCGTCCGTGGATTGACGAGGTCGTACGTCACCCCCGCGGCGACGGCCGCCATGAAGGCATCGGTGATCGCGACCGACAGGTTGAAGTTCTTCATCCGCGACGGGTCGAGCTTCAGCGCGATGAACTCGAGGATGTCGGGGTGGTCGACGCGGAGCATGCCCATGTTGGCGCCGCGCCGCGTGCCACCCTGCTTGATCGCCTCGGTCGCGACGTCGAACACCTGCATGAGCGACACCGGGCCGGACGCGTTGCCGCCCGTCGAGGCGACGAGGTCCCCGGCGGGACGCAGGCGCGAGAACGAGAAGCCGGTGCCGCCGCCTGTCTTCTGGATCTCGGCGGCCCAGCGAACGGCCTCGAAGACGCCGGTGGTGGAGTCCTCGACCGGCACGACGAAGCATGCCGCGAGCTGGCCGAGTGGTCGGCCGGCGTTCATGAGAGTCGGGGAGTTCGGCACGAACTCGAGCGAGGCCATCATGCGCTCGAACCGGGCGCGCGCGGTCGCGACTTCTTCGGAGGTGTAGCCGAGGGCGGACTCGACGGCGCTGATGTGGCGGGCGACCCGGCGGAAGAGCTGATCCGGCGTCTCCACGACCATGCCGTTCTCTCGCGCGAGGTAGCGCGCGCGCAGCACCTGGAGCGCGTTATCCGTCAGCATCACCGTCACGTGCGCACCGTACGCTCGGTGGCCCGGGCACGCAACCAGCCCCGGAAGGCCACCGCGCTCATTGTTGTCGCCGTGCTGTCACTGTTGGCAGTGCTCGTCGCGCGCGCGAATGCAGCGCCGCGCGAGGCGAGCGCGACGCGTGCGAACGGGCCCGCCGGCGCCGATCGGTACGATGATGACGGCCCGGCGGACGACGACCGCGACGAAGGCGATGGCGACCGCGGCCGCGCGGGCTCGCGATGGCGCTCGCTCGACGAGCCATGGAGCGAGGTCGGCCCGTGCGAGTGCGACGAAGCGACGTTCGCGCGCGTCGTCGCGGCCGCGCCGGACGTGCGCGAAGTCGTCGCGGCAGCGCAGCGCGCAGCAGGACTCGCGGAGGATGCGAGCGGCAGCTGGCGCCGGCGCTCGAAGCTCGCCGCGCTCGTGCCGGCGCTCTCCATGCGGGTCGGCAACACGCAGAGCTGGCGCGAGGTCGTCGAGCCGACCGTGAATCGCGCGGCGGCATTCGACGTGCGGGCATCGTGGCGTCTCGACCGGCTGGTGTTCGACTCGGTCGAGCTGCGCATCGACACGCACGACGTCGCGCGCCGACGCGAGCGACGCGCGGTGGCGGCGAGCGCAGGCCGGGCGTACTTCGCGTGGCTCCGCGCCGAGGCAGCGGCGGTGATGCGCGGCGGCCGGGGGCCGGCGCGGTGGGGGTTCCGGGCGGCCGAGGCGACCGCCGAGCTCGACGCGCTGACCGATGGGTGGTTTTCGGAGACGACGGCCAAGCTGCGAGAATCTCGATAGGTCGCGGGCTGTCCGTACCCCGGACGAACCCGTCGATGGAGCGTGAAAACTTGCCAGGGCCCCGGCGGCCCAGCGACCATTGAAGAAGTGAGCAGCACCGAGCGGCAGCATCCGCGCTTCGCACACGAGGTGGCCGTGAAGCTCATCGTCGGCACGACGTCGACCATGGGCCGCACGAGCAACGTGTCGCGCGGCGGGCTGTGTGCGAACGTGCAGGACCAGATCGCGACGGGCACCGACATCGTCGTCGACATCACGCTCGTGTTCGACGACGACATGCAGTCGGAGGCGCTGTCGCTGCCCGCGCGCGTTGCCTGGTGCACGACGGTCGATGACGAGTACCAGGTCGGCGTCTCGTTCAAGCCGCTCGACGCGGACCGCGCCGAGTACCTGCAGCTGTTCCTCAAGTATCTCGGCGAGGAGCGCGCTCCCCGCGCACGCCGCAGCGAGAAGAACATCGACGACCGCTTCGGCTGAGCCGGCGGCGAGGCGCGCGCGCGACGTCAGCTCGCGGGCGCGGACGGCGAGGCCTTCTGCTTCGTCTCGTGCTGCATGCGCGCCTTCTGGATGTCGCTCATCATGCCGAGCACGAGGCGCGGATCGGTGAAGACGTTGAGCTTGGGCGCGAGCGACTTCGCGTAGCGATCGAAGTAGAGCAGCTGCTTCGTGATCAGGATGAACTCGTTCGGCATCCGCATCTTGTGGCGCGTCGCCGTGCGCTGGATGCCGGGCAAGAAGTCCGCGTAGTTCACCTCGCCGAACGACAGGGTCAGCAGCGGCCGGTACGTGTCGCCGAGATCCTTCACGAAGTCCTCGAGTGACAGCCCGTCGGGCGCGCCCGACATCTCGATGATGATCTCGGCGAGCCGTTTGTAGTTACCGGACGCGAACGCGATCATGTAGTCGGTGACGAGATAGCGCTCCTTGTCTCCGAACCGGCCGACGATTCCGAAGTCGAGGAAGCCGATCGTGTCGTCGTCGAGCAGCATGAGGTTTCCCGCGTGCACGTCGCCGTGGAAGAACCCGTAGAACACGACGCACTGGAACCACGCGCGCAGGCCGTCGACGAGCTTGGTCTCGCCGTCGATTCCCTTGGCCTTGATCTCCTCGAACTTGTCGACGCGCAGCCCGCTGAAGCGCTCCATGACGAGCACCTTGCGCGTCGTGTACTCGTGGTGCGGCACCGGGGCACGGATGTTCTTGTGCCCGAGCTCGCGCATGATGTCGTTGAACTTGTCGAGGTTCGCGGCCTCCTGGCGGAAGTCGAGCTCCTCGGTGAGCGTCTTCGTGAAATCGTCGACGACGCCGACCGGGTTCGCGAGCTCGGCGTTCTTCTTGAGCTTCGCGACCAGCCCCGCCATGAAGCGCATGATCTTCATGTCCGCCATGCAGCGCGCGATGATGCCGGGGCGCTGCACCTTGATGACGACCGGCGTGCCGTCGCGGAGCTTCGCCGTGTGGACCTGCGCGATCGACGCCGACGCGAGCTGCTTCGGCGCGATGTCGACGAGGTGTGCGGCCTTCTCCGCACCGAGCTCCTCGTCGAGCGTGCGCTTGACGTCCTCGAACGCGAACGGCTTCACGCGATCGAGGACCTTCTGGAACTCCTTGACGTAGGCATCGGGGAACATGCCCGCGCTCGACGCGATGATCTGGCCGAACTTGATGAACGTCGGGCCGAGGTCTTCGCAGAACATCCGCATCAGCATCGGGCGCGTCAGCTTCTGATACCTCGCGCTCTTGCCGGTGACCGCGAACCAGATGCGCCGCAGCTGCAGCACATCGGACAGCCACAGAAACACGTACTTCGTGGTGATGAGGCTGAACGCCCAGATGCGCCGAGGTACGGGCAGCGCGATCGAGAGCAGGAACAGGACCGCCAGGACCGCCAGCAAGGAGTACCAGAACATGCGCCGGACATCCTAGCACTGGGGGTACGGCCAGATCGACGGCAGGGTATGCTCGCCGAGGTGCTGACGACCGTGACCGCCGGCCCCTATACCGTCCGCGGCGTCTCCGTCGGTGGCGTCTACACGTCACTCGCGATTCCCGAGCTCGGCATCGTGCTCGACGCAGGGATATCGCCGCGTTCGGCCGGCGGAATCGACACGATCCTCCTCTCGCACGGCCATGCCGATCACGTCGGCGCGCTGCCGGCACTTCTCGGCATTCGCGCGCTCCACGGCAAGACGAAGCCGCCTCGGGTCGTCATGCCAGCCGAGATCGTCGACGACCTGACCGCGGCGCTCGAGGCCCTGAGCAAGCTCCAGCGCTGGCCGCTCGCGATCGAGGCGATCGGCATGCTGCCCGGCGACGACATCGTGCTGCGCGGCGACCTCCGCGTCCGCGCGGTCCGCACGTTCCATCCGGTTCCCGCGCTCGGCTACGTCATCGTCCGGCGGGTCGGCAAGCTGCGCCCCGAGCTCCACGGCCGGTCCGGCGGCGAGATCGCCGCACGTCGCCGCGCCGGCGAGAACGTCATGATCAGCGAGGATCGCCTCGAGCTCGCCTACGCGACCGACACGCTCGCGTCGGTCCTCGACCACTCACCCGACCTGCTCCACGCGCGCGTCCTCATCATGGAGTGCACGTTCCTCGACGAGCGCAAGACGCTCGAGGCCGCCCGCGCCGGCTGTCACATCCACCTCGACGAGGTGATCGAGCGCGCCGCGAAGTTCCAGAACGAGCACGTCGTGATGATGCATCTCTCGCAGCTGTACCGGCCCGACGAGGTCGCGAAGATCCTCGACAGGAAGGTGCCGCCCGAGCTGCGCAGCCGGATCATCCCGTTCGTCCCATCGACGTCTCACTGGCCGGGCTGAGCGCGTGACCGACGACGATCCCGACGAGGACCTCGCCACGCCGCCGCTGACGGACTCGATCGACCTCCACACGTTCCTGCCGAAGGAGTGCGCCGACGTCGTCGAGGAGTACGTGCGCGCGGCCCAGGAAGCGGGCTTCACGACGGTCCGCATCATCCACGGCAAGGGCACCGGCACGCTGCGGCGCATCGTCCAGGGCGTGCTCGACAGGCACCCGGCGGTCGCGCGCTACGCGCAGGCCGACGCGAACTGGGGCGCGACGCTCGTCGAGCTGAGGCCGCTCGCGCCGCCCTAGCCTGTCACGCGATCGTCGCGCACAGCAGGATCGCGAGCTCGCCGATCGCCGCGGCGGTCGCGACGACGGGCGCCGACAGGCCGCGGTCGCGGCGCTGCGCATCGAGCC
>JAEWJO010000204.1 GCA_023386455.1 Pseudomonadota bacterium
CGGACGATCGTGCCGGTCCGCGCGAGCAGCGTCGGCGACGGCAGCGGCGCATCGCAGTGCAAGCACGCGAGCGAGGTGCCGCGCGGGGTCAGGCCGAGACAGCGAGGGCAGGTGAGCATCGATGCCAGATCAACGGACCCGGCACGGACCAGCTTACACGCGCGGTCGGCGTCGCCGGCGCCACCGCGGCAGCATCACCGCGAACACCCCGGCCGCGAGGATCAGCGAGCCTTCGCCGCCACTTGCGGAGCAGCAGCCACCGCCGCCGGACTCGAGCAGGTCGAGGCAGTCGCGCGTGCAGCCGTCGTCGTCGAGCTTGTTGCCGTCGTCACATTGCTCGCCGACGTCGAGGTAGCCGTCGCCGCACAGCGGGATCTTGGCCAGCGCGACGATGCACACGTCGTCGAGGTTCCAGCCGCCGAGCTGCTTGCTGGGGTCCGACGACAGGCCCCACTTGATCTGCACCGTGCCGTCGCGGACGTGCGGCGTGATGTCGATGTCGTGGAACCGCCACTCGCGATCGACGTGATCGAGCGTGCCGTTCTGCGACAGCTTGTTGCTCCACACCTCGGTGTCGTTCGCGCTGATCGTCGCCTTGTCGAACGTCGCGTCCTCGACGGTGAGCCACCGCCGGTACTGCAGATGCAGCTGGTCGAAGCTGCCGACCTCGACGAGCGGGCTGTACGCCGCCGACACGAGGTTCGCGCGGTACTGGCCGTCGCCGGTGACATCGGTGCCGAACACGCTCGTACCGGTGTATGCCGCCGTCGGATCGCCGTGCGCGCCCGTCGCCTGCGGCGCACCCCACTGCCACTCGAAGCCCGCGTTGCTCGATTGATCCCACCGCGGGTCGGCGTCGAACGACTCGCACCAGAGCTTCGTCGGCGAGCCGAGCATCAGCTGGTACATCGGGTCGGCCGCGTTCGTCGGGAACGCCTGCAGCGAGCCGTCATCGTACTCGACGTCGACGACGTACGAGATCAGCGTGCCCTCGCCGAGTGCGGGCAGCTCGCCGTGCCACGTCGAGCCGTCGAGCGCGAGATCGAAGACGCTCGGCACGCCGTCGCCGACCTGCCACGCGACCGACACGCGCGTCACGGTCGCCGCGGGACACGCGACATCCGCCGGCGTATCGACGGTCAGCGAGATCGTGCGGTCGTCGACGGTCGGCGTTCCGACGGTCGTGCCGCGGTAGTCTGCGACGAGGCCGTGCCGGCCGAACGCGCGCTCGATCGCGCACAGGTTCGGCGTTCCGTTCGTGAGGTCGGCATCGTCGTCGTCGGCGACGAGCGCCGCGGCGTACGACTTCGAGATATCGCTCGCGCGCGCCATCACGCCGGTGAAGATCTTGTCGGTGCTCGCCTTGCCGGCGGCGGCGCCGAGATCGGCGACCAGCCTCTTGCGCAGATCCCACAGCGCGCCCGCGATGATGAGCCCGCTGACGTGCGGATCGAAGTCGAAGTCGCTCGGATAGACGCGCTCGTAGCCGGCCGGATCGATGTTCCGCAGCGGCGAGTTGTCGAGGTAGAAGCCGCGACCGACCGCGGGATCCTCGGTGATGCTCGCCGCGAAGTAGTCGGCGAGTCCCTCGGACAAATGGCTCTCGAACTCGCCGGCGCCGTCGATCACGCTGTGGGCGTGCACGGAATGACCGAACTCGTGGAACACGATGTCGCTGACGCGCCCCGAGTTCTGGCAGGTCGCGCTCGAGCGAAACAGATGGACGTCGTTGCCCGTCGAGTAGGCGTTGCACTCGCCGTTCTCGTTGACGAAGAAGTCGAGCTGCGTGTCGAGCCAGGTCGCGAGCGCCGGGTTGACGACGCGCGCGTGCGCCTTCGCGATCGTCGCGTAGACGAACGTCGATAGCTGCGCGTCCGCGGTCTCGTCGCTCGCCTGATCCCAGATCGCCGACTGACCGGGTTGCACCGCGAGCGAGCCGGTCGCGAGCGTGCCGGCCTGGTTGACGATCCGCACGTGCGGGCCGGTGAGGCCGGGCGCGACCGTCGCCGCCGCCGAGCCCGTCCACGAGAACGAGCCGTTCGCGGCGGTCGTCACAGCGACGCTGTTGACCGTGATCGCGGCGTTGCCGACCGGCAGGTCGTCGCGTGCGCCGTTGGCGTGGCGAACACCGGCGTTGTACTTCAGCGTGCCGGTCGCGAACATGATGCGGCTCTCGCGCGCGAGTGGCGTGCCCTCTGCGCCGGCGTAGACGTCCCACCGATCGGGCGAGCTCGTCGATGCGACCTCGACGCGCTCTGCGATGCGATAGCCGTGTGCGGTCTCGACGACGACGCGCTCGCCGGTCGGTGCCTGGGTCGTCGCGAGCGCGGTCTCGGCGAGCATCCACGCCGCGATCCGGCCGCGCAGCACGGCGGGTGCCGCACGCGTTCCCGGCACCGACGCGGTGACATTCGGCTTTGCCGCGCCGAGCACCGCGAACAGCCGGTCGCCGCGCGGGCCACGACCGAACACGATCGCGAGCTGTCCGCCGAGCACGCGCATGCCCTTGTACGTCTGGTGGAACGTGACCGTGCGCAGATCGCCGTCGAGCGAATTCGCGGCGAGCGCGAAGTCACCGGCCGACGCGCCCGGTGCGAGCTCGCCGGCATGCGACGCGAGGAACGTCCGGGCGACGGACTCGGCGATCGCGGCGTCGTCGACGGCTCCCGGCGCGTCGATCGGCGCGCCGATCGTGCGCGTGATGGTGGCGAGGTTCTGCGGCGCGGGCGGCGCGACCGCCGTCTGCGAGGTCGCGGCCTTGCGCGGTGCGAACGCGTACCCCGGAGCGCTCGCGAGGAGCACGGCGAGGACGGTGGCAGCGCGCACGCCCAACCATGGCATGACTCACCGCCGAGCGGCGAAGTCGAGGAGGACTCGGCGCGACCGACCGTGATCGCGGTCAACCCGGTCTACGATCTCCCGCGCAGATCTCCCTCGCAGCGACGGGAGCTACTGCTGCTCGCAGGCGGCGTACTGGAGGCAGTTCGTCGCCTGTGCCGTGCACTCGGCCTGCTTGCGCATGCCGGCCTTCGAACCCTCGTCGAGCGCCTGGTACAGCTCGCGCGCGTTCGGCATGAGCTGCGCGGTCTCGCCGGTGAACACCGCGCGGCACAGGCCGCGCCAGCGGTCGATCGTCAGCTCGTGCGACAGCGCCGCCTCCGAGCCGGACCCGTCGAGCTGCTCGCAGCGCTCGAACATCGCCGCGGCCTTGCTGCACAGCTCGGCCTCCTTGCTCACACCGCCGGGCTTGCAAGCCGCGACGAGCACGAGCACGGAGAGCCACCGCATACTAGGCCCGCGCGACCGACGACGCCTTGGACTTACCGGCGGCCGGCTTCTTCGCCGCGGACTTGCCATTGCCGTTCGAGACGGCGTGGCCGTTGCCGCTCTTCGCCTGGTCCTTGAGCTTGTCGACGAGCGGCGTCGCCTCCCACGTGAACTCGGGGTTCTCGCGGCCGAAGTGACCGTACGCGGCCGTCGCGCGGAAGATCGGGCGGCGGAGGTTGAGCTCCTGGATCAGCATGCCCGGGCGCGCGTCGAACACGGCGAGCACGGCCTTCGTGAGCTTCTCGTCGGAGACCGTGCCGGTGCCGAACGTGTCGACGAGCATCGAGACGGGCTCGGCGACGCCGATCGCGTACGCGAACTGGACCTCGCAGCGCTTCGCCAGACCCGCGGCGACGACGTGCTTCGCGATGAAGCGCGCGTAGTACGCGGCCGAGCGATCGACCTTGCTCGGATCCTTGCCCGAGAACGCGCCGCCGCCGTGGCGGGCGTAGCCGCCGTACGTGTCGACGATGATCTTGCGGCCGGTGAGGCCGGCGTCGCCGTGCGGGCCACCGATGACGAAGCGGCCGGTCGGGTTGATGTGGATCTTGGTCTTGTTGGTGACGAGCTTCGCCGGAACGATCGGCTTGATGACGTACTCGCGGATCGCTTCCTCGATCGTCTTCTGCTTCACCTTGTCGTCGTGCTGCGTCGACACGACGATCGCCTCGATGCCGGTGATCTGGCCGTCCTCGTAACGGACGGAGACCTGCGTCTTGCCGTCGGGGCGGAGCCAGTCGATGCCCTTGGTCTTCTTCTTGCGGACCTCGGCGAGCTTGAACGCGAGCTGATGCGCGAGCTGGATCGGCATCGGCATGAGCTCCTTCGTCTCGTCGCACGCGTAGCCGAACATGAGGCCCTGATCGCCGGCGCCCTGCTTCGTCGGGTCGGTGCCGCGATCGACGCCCTGGGCGATATCGGGAGATTGCTGAGCCACGGCGACCATCACGGCGCACGAGTCAGCGTCGAAGCCCATGTCCGAGCTCGTGAACCCGATCTCCTTCACCGTCTGGCGCACGATCTTCGGATAGTCGAGCTGCGCCTTCGTCGTGATCTCGCCGGCGAGCAGCACGAAGCCGGTCTTGGTGACCGACTCGCACGCGACGCGGCTGTTCGGATCCTGCGCGAGGCACGCATCGAGGACGGCGTCCGAGACGGCGTCGCACAGCTTATCCGGGTGACCTTCAGTGACGGACTCTGACGAGAACAGGTGACTGGCCATGGGTTGGCGGGACTATTCAGGTTCACGCGTCCGCTGTCAACGGAGGAACGAGGTACCATAACGGAGATGCGACTGTGGCTCCTCGCATGTCTGGTGACCCTCGTCGCGTGCGGCGGCAAACCGCCGATTCCAAAGCGAGGCGTCGTCGAGGGCGATCTCGGATCGTGGAAGTTCCGACGGTTCCAACCCGTCCTCGATGTCGAGGTCTGGGTCGAGAACAACAAGGCCGAGGCGTACACCGCGAGCTACGTCGCCGAGGACGCGGAGAAGCGCGGCCACGTCGAGGACAAGGACGTCGTGAACGTGTTTGTTACACGTTACGAGAAGGATGACGGCGTCCTGCGCGAGACCGTGAAGCTCGTCCGCCGGCTCGGCGCCGAGGGCGGCTACCAGGTCGACGAGCACAAGATCGGCGGCACGCGCGCGCTGACGGTGAACGGCCACGGCGAGACCTGGGTCATGTGGGCCGCGAAGAAGCACGTCGTGAAGGTCGGCGGTCGTGGACGCGATTCGGGTCCCGAGGGTGTCGTGGAGAGCTACGCGGATCGTTATCCGTCGGTGATCGCGGGAGGCGTGCTCGAGGGCCCGCTCCCGCCGGGACCCGACAACACCGTCGAGAAGGAAGACAAGCCTGAGTACGACTCGACGAATCCGCGGCCCGATCTCGAGAAGTACGACCCGAAGAAGGCCAAGATCCCCGACAAGAAGAAGTAGGCTTCGCCCATGTTGCTCAGGCAGATCCGAGCCGGCACGCCGGACGCGGAGAAGCTACTCGATCGCTCGACGCGCTTCGAGGACGGTGTCGACGATGCGGTCGCGAAGATCCTGCGCGAGGTTCGCGCGCGCGGCGACGATGCGGTCGCCGAGTACACGCGCGCGTTCGATCATCGCGAGCCGCCGTACGAGGTGACGCGCGCGCGCTGGGACGAGCTCGCCGCGACGGTCGCGCCGCGCGTGCACGATGCGCTCGAGCTCGCGGTCATGCGGATCCGCTCGTTTCACGAGCGTCAGGTCGAGCCCGACGTCGACGTCACGCTCGATGGCGTGCGCCTCGAGCTGCGCGTGACGCCGCTGCGCCGCGTCGGCCTCTACGTCCCGGGCGGCACCGCGCGCTATCCGTCGAGCGTGCTGATGACCGCGATCCCGGCGAAGGTCGCCGGCGTGCCCGAGGTGATCATGGTGACGCCGGGCGCCTCGCCCGAGGCGATGCTCGCGGCGCGGATCGCCGGCGTCGATCGCGTGTTCGAGCTCGGCGGCGCGCAGGCGATCGGCGCGCTCGCGTACGGCACGAAGTCCGTCCCTCGCGTCGACAAGATCGTCGGTCCCGGTAACGCATGGGTCGCTTCGGCGAAGCGCCAGGTCTACGGCGAGGTCGATATCGACTCGGTCGCAGGTCCATCGGAGGTGCTGATCATCGCGGACGATCAGGCGCCGGCCGCGTGGGTCGCCGCGGATCTGCTCGCACAGGCGGAGCACGATCGAGAGGCGCGCGCGATCCTCGTGACGACCTCGACCGACTTCGCGTCGGCCGTCGCCGCCGAGGTCGAGGCCCAGCTGCAGACGCTGCCGCGCAAGGACATCGCGCAGCACTCGATCGCGACGCACGGCGCGGCGGTGATCGTCGGATCGATCGACGAGGCGGTCGCATTCGCGAATCGCTACGCGCCCGAGCACCTCGAGCTCGACGTCGCCGATGCCCGCGCGGTCGCGACGCGTTGCACGACGTCGGGCGCGATCTTCGTCGGCAAGTGGTCGTCGGAGGCCGCGGGCGACTACGTCGCGGGCGCGAACCACGTGCTGCCGACCGGCGGTGCCGCGCGCTACGCGTCGCCGCTCGGCGTCCACGACTTCCGCAAGCGGACGTCGCTGATCGAGTACAGCGAGGCCGCCGCGATCGCGCACGCCGACGAGATCTTCGCGCTCGCGCAGTGCGAGGGCCTCGACGCGCACGGCCGGTCGGCGCTGCGGAGGAAGCAGCGCTAATGGGGACGGTCTTAACTTGGTTAACTTGTCGCCTGGAACCCCGTGAAATCAGCGGAACCGGTACCGGTAAAATTAAGTTGTGCGAGGAACGGCCGTGAGCGGCGCCGACGATCTCGGCCCTCTCGGTGCGCGCGTGCCCGAGGTGCTGCGCGGCTCGGCCGCGTACCACGTGCCGCAGCCGCCGAACGTGCGCGCGAAGCTCGACGCGAACGAGCTGCCGTTCGCGATGCCCGAGGATCTGCGCCGGCGGCTCGGCGCCGCGCTCGCCGAGGTCGCGCTCGAGCGCTATCCCGATCCCAACGCGCGCGAGCTGCGCGCGCTCGTCGCGAGCCAGCTCGGCGTCGGACCCGATCAGCTCGTGTTCGGTAACGGCTCGGACGAGTCGATCGCGATGCTCGTCGACGTGTTCGCGGCACCGCGCACCGCGCACGTCCACGGCGGCGGTGGCGAGCGACCGGCGGCGATCCTCTATCCGGTGCCGACGTTCGTGTACTACCGGCTCGCTGCGATCGGCCGCGGCGTCGAGCCGATCGAGGTCCCGCTCGACGCACGGTTCGAGATCGACGAGACCGCGATCGAGCGCGCGATCGAGCAGCACCGGCCGAGCGTCGTGTTCCTCGCGCTGCCGAACAACCCGACCGGGACGCTGTGGCGCCCCGACTTCGCGCTCGAGCTCGCGGCGCGCCACCGCGATGTCGCGATCGTGTCCGACGAGGCGTACTTCGCGTACAGCGGGCGCACGAACCTGCCGCACCTCGCGGCGCACCCGAACCTCGTCGTGATGCGCACGCTGTCGAAGGTCGGCATGGCGGGGATCCGCGTCGGCTTCACCGTGTCGTCGCCGGCGATCGCGCAGCTCCTCGAGAAGGTCCGTCCGCCGTACAACGTGTCGTCGCTCGACCAGCGCGCGGCCGTGTTCCTCCTCACCGAGGCGCGCGAGTGGTGCGCCGCGCGCGCGGCCGAGGTCGTCGCCGAGCGCCCCAGGCTCGCCGCGGCGCTCGCGAAGCTGCCGGGCGTCACCGCGTTCGCGACCGAGGCGAACCTCGTGCTCGCGAGGTTCGGCGCGGGCCGCGCGACGACGATCTGGCAGGGCCTCGCCGATCGCGGCCTGCTCGTGCGCACGTTCGATCGTCCGGGGCCGCTCGAGGGCTGCCTGCGGATCACGGTCGGCACACCCGAGGAGAACGCCGCGCTGATCGAGGCGCTGACGGCCCTGTGCGCCTGATCGCCTTGCTCGTCGCGCTCGCCGCGTGCACGGGCGAGCCGTCGAGACAGGGCATCGATGTCGATCGCGCGATGGCGATCGTCCAGGCGCTCGCCGGCGATCGAGGTGGACCTCGCCCGTTCAACGAGCTCGGGTCGAGCAAGACGCCGCTGTTCATCGAGGCCGAGCTCGCGGCGCTCGGCGTGCCGTTCGAGCGCCAGGAGGTCGGCCGCGTCAGACTGCCGGCGATCGAGGTGCTCGGCACGCGCTACCGCGCGGAGCATGATGTCGTCTGCTACGACTGGAACGTGCTCGCGCGCTTCGGTCCGCCGGAGGGCAAGGCGCTGCTCGTCACCGCGCACTACGACACCGTCGGCGACAGCCCGGGTGCGGTCGACAACGCGGCCTCCGTCGGCCTCTTGCTCGCGCTCGCGAAGGAGCTGCGCTACGAGCCGCCGGCCCACCCCGTCATCCTCGCGTTCACCGCGGCCGAGGAGGTCGGGCTCGTCGGTGCGGAGAAGCTCGCGGCCGACCACGGCGACGAGGTCGCGTTCGCGATCGCACTCGACATGGTCGGCGGCGACGGACCGATCGTCGTCAACGGCGCGAGCGCGCTGAGCGGCGCCGCCGAGCTGGCGTGGCTGCGGACGGCGGCCGGCGCCGCCGGCGTCGACCTCACCGTACCGATCCCGCATCGGATCGTCAGTCGCTGGTGGCCGCAGGCCGAGCGCGCCGATCACGGCCCGTTCACGCGCCGAGGTATCCGCGCGGTCCACTTCTACAACCGCGGCAACGACGGCGACTGGATCGATCTCGCGTACCACAGCCCGCGCGACGTGCCTTCGCGCGTCCACCGCACGTCGGTCGCAGACGTCGGCCGTCTGCTCCGCGTGCTGATCGCGATGGGCGTTCCCGCGCACGACGGCGATGGCTTCGACATCCCGATCGCGCACGTCGTCGTGCCGCGCTGGACGCTCGTCGCATTCGAGCTCGCGCTCGCGCTCGTCACGCTCGTCGCGCTCCTGCGCAAGCACGCCCGCGATCACCGGCGTGGCCTCGGCCTCGTCGCGGGCCTCATCTGCGTCGCGCTCGCCGTCGTCGCGGCATATGTCACCGAGCTCGTCACGTCACCGTACGACGGCGCGTGGACCCTGACGCCGCTGGCCGCGGTGCTCGCCTCGACGCTCGTGCTCGCGGGTTCGCTCGGCGTGCTGACGCGCGTCGCCGGCCGGTTCGCGCCGTGGATCGGTGCGCGGCGCTATCGCATCGTCGCCGCCGCGATCCCGCTCGCGCTCGGCGTCGCGCTGCTCTCGATCGATGCGGCCGAGCTCGCGTGGGTCTGGCTCGTCCCCGCTGCCGCGATCGCGCTGCTCCCTGCGCCGATCGCGGTCGCGGTCGCGGCGGTG
>JAEWJO010000228.1 GCA_023386455.1 Pseudomonadota bacterium
ATCAAGGACCGCGTGCGCGAACGTCTGCACATCAACCTCAACGAAGTTGGTGAGCAAGACGTGTGGCAGCGCGCCGAGCTCGGCTGCGCTGTCGCAAGCGGCGATCGCACCAAAGCGCTCGAGCTGATCGACGACGTCGTGCGCGTCGCGATGAGCGCGGGCGGCGCGCAGATCGTCGCGATCGCCAAGACGGTGACGACCTTCGACGCCGAGTCCGTTCCGTTCACGCCGATCGACGAGCGCACCGGCGCCGGCGACAAGGCACAGGCCCAGGACGACTGGGTCCCCGAAGCATGGCGCGACGAGGCGGAGGGAAACCAATGAGCGGCGAGCGCAAGCAACACGGCAGTGCGCGCAAGACGCGCGTCGAGCACGGCATGCGCGATGCGCTGACCGAGATGATCGCGGCGGACATCCGCGACCCACGCGTGCACGCGCCGACGCTGCTGACGGTGTCGCGCGTCGAGCTCAACGTCGATCTGTCGGTCGCGCACTGTTACGTGTCTATCGTCGGTGACGACGCGACCGCCGACGCCGCGATCGAGGGCCTGAACAAGGCCGCCGGCTTCATGCGAGGGCCGCTCGGGCGCCGGCTCGGCCTGCAGCGCGCGCCGGAGCTGCGCTTCATGCTCGATCCCTCGATCGACGTCAGCCAGAAGCTCGCCGCGATCGTCCGCGAGGACGAGGAGCGTGCGCGCGCCGCGGGCCGCGACCTCGAGGCCGAGAAGAAGGAGCCCAAGTCGTGAGAGATGGCGACGGGCGCCCCGGGACCGAGCCGGACGTCGAGAGCCCGCGCCGGCAGACCGAGCCCGTCGAGACGCTCGATGCCCAGGCCGCGCTCGTCCGCGCGTGCGACAAGCTGCGCGAGTCGCAGCGGATCCTGCTGACGAGCCATCGTCGCCCCGACGGCGACGGCACCGGCTCGATGGCCGGCCTCGCGTCGCTGCTCCGCGCCGTCGGCAAGGAAGCGATCATCTACTCGGTCGACCCGATCGCGCGCCGCTATCGCTGGCTGCCGCTCGTCACCTCGACCGTGCACACGATCGGCTTCGATGCGCGCTTCGACTGCACGATCGTCGTCGATTGCGCCGACATCTCGCTGCTCGGTGACTCGCTGCCGCCGCCCGAGGTCTGCGGGACGCTGATCACGCTCGATCACCATGCGAGCGGCCATCCGTTCGGCGACATCGCCGTCTGGGATCCGAAGGCGGCCGCCGTCGGCGTGCTCGTTCACCGCATCGCGGTCTACGAGGGCTGGGAGGTGACGATGGAGGCGGCCGTGCCGCTCTACGTCTCGCTGATCAGCGACACCGGCGGATTCCGCCACGCGAACACGAACGCCGAGGCGCTCCAGGTCGGCTCCGAGCTGATCCGCGCCGGCGTCATTCCCGCGTCCGTCGCGGCGAGCCTCGAGGAGCGACCGAGCCCCGGCAAGCTGCGGCTGCTCGGTGCGGTGCTGTCGACGCTCGAGCTGCAGTGCGCCGGCCGCGTCGGCGTGCTGAGCGTCACGACCGATATGGTCGAGGGCGCGCGCGCGTCGTGGGAGGACATCGAGGGCATGGTGAACTGGGCGCGCAACGTCGAGGGCGTCTCGGTCGGCGTGCTCCTGACGACGGCGAAGGGCGGAGGCGTGCGGGTGTCGATGCGGTCTCGCAACGAGCGGATCGACGGCGGCAAGGTGTGCATGAGCCTCGGCGGCGGCGGCCATCCCGGCGCGGGCGGTTGCCACATCAACGGCGATCTCCCGACGACGAAGGAGAAGGTCGTGCGCGCGCTGGAGCAGTCGTTCAACAGGATCTCTCAGCCGGTGATGACCCGGCCCGCCGACAAGGCGCCTGATCCCGCGTCGTCGTGATCGCCATCGGCCCGCCGGCCTTCTGGAGTAGTATCGGCCGATGCGGTGGACTCTCGCGCTCGCGCTCGCGCTGTACGCGTGTGGCGATCCGAAGGACAACCCGGACGCGAGGACCGACGCCCCGGACACGGTGAGCGACGTCGGGATCGACGCGTCGGATCCGAACATGCCGAGGACCCTCGCCGACACCGGCCTGTGCATGGATGCCGCGTGCACGCAGATAAATCCTCTCGCGATCCCGTACACGCCGCAGTTCGAGCTGTGGAGCGACGGAGCGACGAAGCGGCGCTGGATCCAGCTTCCCGCGGGCACGAAGATCGACACCGCCGACATGGACTTCTGGGAGTTCCCCGTCGGCACGAAGCTCTGGAAGGAGTTCACGAGCGGCACGACGCGCGTCGAGACACGCCTCGTGATGCGCATCGGTGCCGGCACCACGCAGAACGACTGGTTCTACGCGGCCTACGTCTGGAACGCCGCACAGGACAACGCGGTGTGGGAGGAGTACGGCGCCACCGACGTGCTCGGGACCCAGCACGACGTGCCGAGCAAGCCGCAGTGCCGTGGCTGCCACGAGAACACCAAGCCGAGCCGCGTGCTCGGCTTCTCGGCGATCCAGCTCGACCGCGATAACCCGACCGGCGAGCTCGATCTCGCCGAGCTCGTCGCGCAGGACCTGCTGACCGCGGCGCCCGCGTCGCCGCAGACGCCGGGGCCGTACTTCCCGCTGCCCGGTGGGACCTCACCGGCGAAGGCCGCGCTCGGCTATCTCCACGTGAACTGCGGCCATTGCCACAACCCGAATTCCCAGGTCATCGGCAACACGCCGATGCTGCTGCGCCTGACCGTCGATACGCTCGGCGCGCTGTCGACGACGCCGCCGTATCAGACGGCGGTGTCGCACGCGGCGGCCACGCCCGTCGGCGGCCGCACCGTGATCGTCGAGCCCGGTATGCCCGACGCGTCGAGCATGATCTATCGCTTCGAGTCCGCGAACCCCGCGGAGCACATGCCGGCGCTCGGCAGCGAGGTGCGTGACGAGACCGGTCGCACGACGCTGCGCGACTGGATCACGAACATCCAGTAGCCGCGCAGTGATGTCGTGAATGGAGTGATCGTCCTCGACAAGCCGGCGCGCATGAGCTCCGCGTCGGCGGTCGAATACGTCAAGCGGCGGCTCGGCGCGAAGCGGGCAGGGCACGGCGGCACGCTCGATCCGATCGCGACGGGCGTCCTGCCGATCTGCCTCGGCGAAGCGACGAAGCTCGCGCAGTACCTGCTCGCCGACGACAAGGCGTACGAGGCGGACCTCGTGCTCGGCGTCGAGACCGACACGCTCGATCGCACGGGCACCGTGACGCGCGAGCGCGATGCCTCCCACGTGACGCGCGAGGCGATCGAGGCCGTGCTCGCATCGCGCCGCGGCGAGCAGGATCAGCTTCCGCCGATCTACTCCGCGATCAAACAGGGCGGCGTTCGCATGTACGAGCGCGCGCGCGCCGGCGAGGACGTCGAGCGCACGCCGCGCCGGATCCGCATCGATCGGCTCGATCTCCTCGCGTTCGATCCGCCGCACGTCCGCATCGCGATCGAGTGCAGCAAGGGAACCTACGTCCGCTCGATCGTCGCGGACATCGGCACGGACCTCGGCTGCGGCGCGCACATGACCGAGCTGCGGCGAACGCGCTCCGGGGTGTTCACGATCGCCCAGGCACGCGAGCTCGATCGCATGGACGGCGTCCGGATCATTCCGATGATCGAGGCGACGCGGCTGCCGCGCGTGACCGCCGCCGCCGATCACGTGCCGAAGATCCGCGCGGGCCTGCAGCTCGCGCCCGAGGTGCTCGGCGTCCCTGCGGAGGTCTACGAGCGATTCCTGCTACTTGACCCGGCAGGTGAGCTGGTCTCGATCGCGCACGTCGAAGGCCACAAGGTCCTGTACGACCGCGTCTTTGTGCCTTGACGCACCGCTCGGATTACCCCAATCTCCGCCCTGACCACGGCACTCGTTCATCACGGACGCGGCCGCTGGCGACTGGAGTAGCAAATGCCCGTTTCGACCGTTCGCAAGCAAGAGACCATCGGTAAGTTCCAGCAGCACCAGGGCGACACCGGCTCGCCGGAAGTCCAGGTTGCCCTCCTCAGCGAGCGCATCTCGCACCTGACGGAGCACCTGAAGAACAACCACAAGGATCACCACAGCCGCCGTGGTCTCCTGAAGATGGTCGGCCAGCGCCGCGCGCTGCTCGACTACCTGAAGCGCAAGAGCCTCGATCGCTACAAGAAGCTGATCGAGACGCTCGGCCTCCGCCGCTAATCGTCGTCGGCTTCGCGTCGGTCAGGCGGAACCCGGATCGGCACGACCGGTGGTCGGCCGAACGCGAGCTCGCGTGCCTCCGGCATCGCGTCCTCCGCGACGAGCCGCATCACCTTCGCGAGCTCGGCCTCGGGTACTTCGCGCCGGTGATGCGCGAGGTAGTGAATCGCGAGCGAGTTCGTGACGAGCTCGCCCTCGGCCACCCGCACGAGGAGCTCGCAGGACGAGCTCCGCGCGCCGCATCGGCACGTGTGGACGCCGCGCGACTGCCTGCCGGGACGTGCGGCGCGCAGTGCGCCGGTCATCCGCAGCGTGTACTCGTCGATCACCGCCGGAGACTCGAGCGGGCCGATCGGCTCGATGAACAGCAGGCGTCTGGCCGCCGTCGAGATCACGTGCTCTTGGCTGCCTCGCGAAGCACGTCCTTGAGCGCGGCGAGCCACGTCTCCTTGGAGGGCGTACCCGTCACTCGTGGGACATCGGCGATCGACACGTCCGGAATCTCGGTCGTGCCGTCGGACACGATCCGGTCGGCGCCGACCCAGCCGACGCGGACGTCCGCGGTCGGCCCACCGACGTAGCCGAGCACGCGGATCGTCATGCCCTGGAGCACCGCGGTCGTCCGGACCCGGCGATGGGCCCATTGCTCGACCTGGTCCTCGGCCTCGACCTCGCCCAGCGCGGCGAGACCCTCGAGCCAGGGGGCGGCGTCCTTGGTGACGGCCGTCAGCTTCACGTCGAGAAAACCCGGCGTGTCGGTCTTCATAACCGCGGACGGTAACACGCGAAATCGACCGAGCCAGGGGCAATTCGCATCCCTTGGCTTTTGCTCCCGTGTGTGCAATAAACCCCGCGGTAACAACCAGGTAGCGTCGTAGGGCAAAGCAGAGATCGGGTTGGTTTGATCGTTCCGTCGAGTGGCTCGAGTGTTTCATTCGAGCCATTGGATAGAGGGTTCAGGCCACGCGACATGCCCCCGACGACGTGACTCTTCGAAAGGACACGTCAGTGGCATACGTTCGTGAAACCGCCATCGTGGGCGGCAAGGAAATCACTATCGAGACGGGCAAGTGGGCCAAGCAGGCCGGCGGCGCCGTCGTCATCCGGTGCGGCGACAGCATGGTCCTCGTGACCGCGGCAGGCTCTCAGCAGCCGCGCGACATCGACTTCATGCCGCTCACCTGCGAGTACCAGGAGAAGTTCTACTCGTCGGGCAAGATCCCCGGCAGCTTCTTCCGTCGCGAGGGCCGCTCGACCAACGCGGAGATCCTCGTCGCTCGCCTGATGGACCGCCCGGTCCGCCCGCTCTTCCCCAAGGGCTGGTTCATCGACACGCAGATCATCGCGAACGTCATCTCGTTCGACCGCGAGAACGCGACGGACGTGCTCGCGATGACGGGCGCGTCGGCCGCGCTCCACATCTCGGACCTCGTCTGGGACGGCCCGCTCGCCGGTGTCCGCGTTGCTCGCATCGACGGTCAGTTCATCGCGAACCCGACGTTCGCCGAGCGCGAGAAGAGCGAGATGGACATCATCGTCGCGGCCAGCAAGGACGCGATCATGATGGTCGAGGGCGAGATGCACGAGCTCCAGGAGGACGTCGTCATCGACGCGCTCCTGTTCGCGCACCAGGCCGTCCAGCCGCTCATCGAGCTGCAGGAGCGCCTCCGCGCCTCGAACGGCAAGGAGAAGCGCCCGTTCACCAAGCCCGTCACCGACGAGGCCCTGGCCGAGAAGGTCAAGGAGTCGGCGTACGAGCGCCTCGCGCAGGCGATGCAGATCAAGGACAAGGCGAAGCGTCGCGATGCGACGTCGCAGCTCCACCTCGAGCTGCGGACCTCGCTGACCGCCGAAGGTCAGCCGTGGGCCGGCAAGAGCAAGGACGTCGACAACGCGTTCTCCAAGCTCCAGAAGAAGTGGGCGCGCGGTCACACGATCTCGACGCGCACGCGCATCGACGGCCGCAAGCCCGACGAGGTTCGCGCGATCATGATCGAGACCGGCGTGCTTCCGCGCGCGCACGGCTCGGCGCTGTTCCAGCGTGGCGAGACCCAGGCGCTCGTCGCGGTGACGCTCGGCACCAAGTACGACGAGAAGAAGCTCGACACCCTCATGGGTGACACGAAGCGCACCTTCTACATGGACTACAACTTCCCGCCGTTCTCGACGGGAGAGGTCAAGCCGCTGCGCGGCCAGTCGCGCCGCGAGGTCGGCCACGGCTTCCTCGCCGAGCGCTCGGTCGAGTCGATCGTGCCCGTGTACGAGGACTTCCCGTACACGATCCGCGTCGTCAGCGACATCCTCGAGAGCAACGGCTCCTCGTCGATGGCGTCGGTGTGCGGTGGCTCGCTCGCGCTCATGGACGCCGGCGTTCCGACGAAGGCACCCGTCGCCGGTATCGCGATGGGTCTCATGAAGGAGGGCGATGACTACGTCATCCTCTCCGACATCCTCGGCGACGAGGATCACCTCGGCGACATGGACTTCAAGGTGACGGGTACGCGCCGCGGCGTGTGCGCGCTCCAGATGGACATCAAGGTCGACGGCCTGACCCGCAAGATCCTCGAGGAGGCGCTGGAGCAGGCCAAGCGCGGTCGTATCCACATCCTCGACAAGATGGATGCGGCGATCAGCGCGCCGCGCGACGAGGTCTCGGTCTACGCGCCGCGCATCGTCACCGTGACGATCAAGCCGGACAAGGTCCGCGACATCATCGGCCCCGGTGGCAAGACGATCCGCGCGATCCAGGAGCAGACCGGCGCCCAGATCGACATCAACGACAACGGCACGGTGTCGATCGCGTCGTCCGACTCGAAGAGCATCGAGCAGGCCCAGGCGCTCATCTCGGGCCTCACGATGGAGCCCGAGGTCGGCCAGTTCTACAACGGCATCGTGAAGAAGATCGTCGAGATCGGCGCGTTCGTCGAGATCATGCCGGGCACCGACGGTCTCCTCCACATCAGCGAGGTCGCCAAGGAGCGCATCCGCGCTGTCGAGGATGTCCTGTCCGAGGGTGACGAGGTCATCGTGAAGTGCATCAAGGTCGACCGCGACGGCAAGATCCGCCTGTCGCGCCGGGAAGCGCTCGACGCGAACCCGGGCCCCGAAGAAGTGAACAACTTCGTGATCTGAGCGCCGCGTAGGCGAAGGTCCGACGTCGCGAGCGTCCTGCCGGAAGGCCGGGCGCTCGTGTTTTATCCGGACGGATTCGGTACGATGGTCGGCGTGACAGCTCCACGCGTGCAACTCCGTCGGCTCCGACCCGACGCGATCGTGCCGCGCTACCAGACACCCGGCGCCGCCGGTCTCGATCTCCACGCGTGCCTCGACGAACCGGTGACGGTCGCCGCAGGTGCCGTCATCGCGGTTCCGACGGGGCTCGCGATGGCCATCCCGCACGGCTTCGAAGGGCAGGTGCGCCCTCGCTCGGGACTCGCGCGCAAGCACGGCGTCACCGTCGCGAACGCGCCCGGCACGATCGATAGCGACTACCGCGGCGAGTGCATGGTGCTGCTCGTCAACCTCGGCCGCGAGCCGTTCGCGATCGCGCACGGCGATCGCGTCGCGCAGCTCGTGATCGCGCCGGTCGTCCAGGCCGAGCTGCAGGTGGTGGCCGTGCTCGACGAGACCGAGCGCGGCAGCGGCGGCTTCGGCTCGACGGGGCGCTAGCGATGAGCGCGCGGTCCAGGACTCCGACGACGAAGGGCACGGCCCCGGGGCCGACGATGGACCTCGACGAGGAGGACATCGATCCGACCGAGATCGACGGCGGCACGTTCGGCCAGGACGACGCCCGGCCGACCGATCCGCTTCCGCGCGCGCCGGTCGTGCCGATCAAGGCGATCTCGATGAAGACGCCGAAGCACGAGGGCACCGGCCCGATCATGGCGATCTCGATGAAGACACCCGGCGACGGGGCGCAGCGCCAGGTCAAGGAGCCCGTGCTGCCGGCGGTGAAGCTGCGCGCGATGTCCGAGGTGACGCGATCGCAGACGCCGCAGAACCTCGGCAACCTCGCACCGCCCTACGATCCGAAGGAGGCGCGCGCGAAGTCGACGCGCGAGTACATCCTGTGGGGCTGTGTCGCCGTGATCATTGCCTCGGCGATCGCGGTCGTCGTCTGGTTCGTCGGGCGCTAGATCATCACGCGGGTTCAGCCGGCGCGCGGGGGAACGTCACCCGGATGACGGTTCCCGTGGCAGGGATGCGCTCGACCTTGCCGTCGAGCTGCAGCGCGAGCGTCTTCACGATCCGCAGTCCGAACGTCGAGGTGTCCTCGGCAAACGGTGCCGTCATGCCGATGCCGTCGTCGGCGATCGTCAGCTCGAGGTGTCTCTCGTGCTCCTCGAGCCTGACACGGACGCTGCCGGTGAGCGGCGGTGGGAACGCGTGCTCGAGTGCGTTCGCGACGAGCTCGTTGACGATCAATCCGCACGGGATCGCTCGATCGAGATCGAGCGGCACGGTCGGCGCGGTGACCTCGGTCGTGACGCGCTCGGGACCGACGTTGTACGCGCCGACGACCTGGGCGACGAGATCACGGAGGTAGTCGCCGACGTCGATGCGCGCGAAGTCCTTCGATCGGTAGAGCAGCTGGTGGACGAGCGCCATCGACAGGATCCGGTTCTGGCTCTCGCGCAGGCCGCGGCGCGTCGACTCGGCGGGCTCCGACGAGAGCTGCAGGTTGAGCAGGCTCGAGATCACCTGGAGGTTGTTCTTCACGCGGTGGTGGACCTCGCGCAGCAGGACTTCCTTCTCCCGAAGTGCGTCCTCGAGCTGCGCGGTGCGTTCGGCGACCTTGCGCTCGAGCTCGGCCTTCGCCTCCTGGCGAACGGCCTCGGCGACGTGCTCCGCGGTGACGTCGCGGACGAAGCCCGTGAAGACGTGCTGGTCATCGACGGGCACGCGCACGACGGCGACCTCGACCGGGAACTCGAAGCCATCGGATGCGCGGCGCGCGGTGGTCCGGTACCGCGAGTTGACCCGACCGGGCTTGCCTTCGACGTAGCCGCGAAGACCCTCCTCGTAGGTCGCGCGCAGTCGATCCGGGATCGCGAAGCTCGCCAGCTCCTTGCCGAGGATGTCGACCTCGCGGACGTCGAACAGCCGTTCGGCGGCGGGGTTCAGCTCGAGCACGCGGCCGAGCGAATCGAGCGTGATGATCGCATCGAGCGCACCGACCTGGATCGCCACCTTGCGCGCCACTGCACGAAGGCGCTCGTGAGACAGCGCGCTCAGCATGAGCGTCGTCACGGAGGAGATCACGACGAACGCCTGGAGCGCGGCGTGCTCGCGGAACGGGCCGATGCCGAACGAGTCCGCGACGACGGCCGCGCTGCTCGCGACGAGAGATGCCGTCGCGGCGCCGCGGGGACCGAATCGCATGCCGGCCCAGAGCAGGACGGGCATCAGCAGGTACGGCGCCGGGGTGATCGGGAGCCAGGGGCGGCTCGTCCCGCCGAACACGATGACCACGCCGATCACGACGAGGCCGACCGTCGCGAGCACGACTGCCTCGGCGGTGCGGTGGCGCTGAGCGAGCCGGGTGCGTCCGGACGGTGCGAGCCAGGTCAGCATCGCGGGCACGATGATGAGGTCGCTCGTGATGTCGAGCCACCACCACGTCGAGGCGAGCGGTGACACGTGGTCGACGAGCCCGATCGCGGCGAACAGGGTGGCGCCGAGCAGGGCGCCGACGGCCGACGTCGTGAGATCGACCGCGGTGAAGGCCGCGACGTCGCGCACCCGGTCCAGCTGCTTGCGGAACTGCAGGGCCCGCAAGACGTAGAATCCAGTCACGATCTCGGCGATCTCCGTCGCCGTCACGATCAGGGCGGCCTCGGCGGGGCCGCGGACGAGCAGCGACAGGAACGTGCCGAGCGCGACTCCCGGCAGCATGCGCGGCCCGTAGAGCAGGATCAAACCGAACCCGATTCCGGCAGGGACCCAGATCAGCTCGCCCGCTCGCGCGAGCTCGTGGAGGTGACCCACGATCTCGCCGGCGACGATGTAAACGCATACGATCCCGGCGATCTCGATGGCGTAGCGGAGACCACCAAGATCTCGTGGATCGGAGACATTCGGCGCCGCGATTGCCGGCACGAAGCGTTCTACCGCCGCCGTCGTCCTGCGCGCATGATGAATGTTCTGCGTGCGGCGTTGGCCTACGCGGCCCGCCGACGCCCGATCACCCGGGCTCTCCGAGTCAGCGGCGCATGGTACAAGGTGCCCGCTTCGATGATTCCTCGCTATAGCCGACCCGAGCTCGCGGCCCTGTGGGACGACAAGTATCGCTTCGAGCTCTGGCTCGATATCGAGCTGGCGTCGTGCATGGCGATGGAGAAGCGCGGCATCGTGCCCGCCGGCACGGCCGATACCGTGCGGACCAAGGCCGCAGGGCGCCTCGATCCGGCGCGCATCCTCGAGATCGAGGCGACGACCCGGCACGACGTCATCGCGTTTCTGACCCACGTCGAGGAGCTCGCCGGCGAGCCGGCGCGGTGGCTTCACCTCGGCATGACGTCGTCGGACGTCCTCGACACCTGCCTCGCGATCCAGACGGGTCGCGCGCTCGACCAGATCATGAAGGGCGTGCTCGGTCTCGCCCAGGTCCTCGCCGACAAGGCGCGCGAGCACGCGCTGACGCCGACGATCGGACGCTCGCACGGCATCCATGCCGAGCCGATCACCGCGGGCCTCGTGTTCGCGCGCTGGCACGCCGAGGTGATCCGCGCGTCGAGCCGCATCGTCCGTGCGCGCCACGCGATCGCCGTCGGCAAGATCGCCGGCGCGGTCGGCGTGTACGGCAATCTCCACCCGGAGATCGAGCGCGAGGCGCTCGGCCAGCTCGGCGTCGAGCCCGAGACGGTCGCGACCCAGATCGTCGCGCGCGATCGCCACGCCGAGGTCTTCTGCGCGCTCGCGCTGCTCGGCACCGCGATCGAGCAGATCGCGCTCGGCGTTCGCCACTGGCAGCGCACCGAGGTCGGCGAGGCCGAGGAGGGCTTCACGCCGGGCCAGAAGGGCAGCTCGGCGATGCCCCACAAGAAGAACCCGATCCTCAGCGAGAACCTCACCGGTCTCGCCCGCCTGCTGCGCTCGTACGCGCAGGCCGGCCTCGAGGACGTCGCGCTGTGGCACGAGCGCGACATCTCGCACTCGAGCGTCGAGCGCGTCGCGATGCCCGACGCGACGATCCTCGCCGACTTCATGGTCGCGCGCGCGACGAACCTCGTGAAGAACCTCGTCGTCAATCCGCGCCGGATGAAGGCGAACCTCGATCGCACCGGCGGCCTGTTCTTCTCGGAGGCCGTGCTGCTCGCGCTCGTCAAGACGGGCCTGCCGCGTCAGGAGGCCTACGTGATGGTCCAGCGCAACGCGCTGAAGGCGATCAGCGAGGCGTCGTCGATGGGACACATCGGCGCGCTGCCGGGCCGATTCCGCGAGCTGCTCGGCCAGGACGCCGACATCTCGGCGCGCCTCGACGTCAAGGCGCTCGACGACTGCTTCGATCTCGAACATCACCTCCGCCACGTGCCGGAGATCCTCGATCGAGCGCTGGGAGGACGCGCATGAGTGACCTCGAGACCGCCCTGCGCGAGCAGCTGAAGCAGACGCTGGTCGACACGCCGTGGCACGCGCTCGGCGGCCGCGAGCTGCCGCGCTACGACGGCAAGGTCCGCGACTGCTTCATCGACGGCGAGCGCGGCGAGCGCGTGATCGTCGTGACCGACCGGCTGTCCGCGTTCGACGCGGTCGTCGGCACGATCCCGTTCAAGGGCCAGGTGCTGAACCAGCTCGCGCAGTTCTGGTTCGAGAAGACCGCCGACCTGGCGCCGAACCACATGCTCCGCGTGCCGGATCCGAACGTGATGATCGCGCGCGAGTGCGAGCCGTTGCCGGTCGAGCTGGTGATGCGCGCGTACCTGACCGGCGTGACGTCGACGTCGATCTGGAAGGCGTACGAGAAGGGTGCCCGCACGTTCTGCGGTCACGCGATCCCCGACGGGATGAGGAAGAACCAGCGGCTGCCGAAGCCGATCCTGACGCCGTCGACGAAGGCGGCGAAGGGCGACCACGACGTCAGCGTGTCGAAGGACGAGCTGCTCGCGATGGGACGGATCTCGCCCGAGCTGTTCGACCGCGCGGCGGCGATCGCCGAGACCCTGTTCGCGGCCGGCCAGGTGCACGCGGCGAAGCAGGGCCTCATCCTCGCCGACACCAAGTACGAGATGGGTCTCGACAAGGCCGGCAACATCGTCGTGATCGACGAGATCCACACGCCGGACTCGTCGCGCTACTGGCACGCCGAGGACTACGAGGAGCGCCTCGCGCGCGGCGAGGAGCCGCGCAGCCTGGACAAGGAGTACGTCCGGCGCTGGCTCGACGGCGAGGCGAAGTGGAACGGTGACGGGCCACCGCCGGTGATGCCGGACGAGGTCCGTATCGAGGCCGCGCGCCGCTACATCAGGAGCTACGAGATCGTGACGGGCAAGACGTTCGTGCCCGACACGCGCGAGCCGGTCGCGCGAATCGCGGCCGCGCTGGGGGCTGCGTGATCGTCATCCCGGGTCGCGCAGCACTGAGCGCCGCCCGGAAGGCGAGCACGCTGGGCAAGCTCCGCGCGGTCAGCCCCGAGGTCACGTCGGTCGATGCGCGCTGGGTCCATCTCGTCGTCGCCGATCGCGCGCTGAGTGATGCCGAGCTCGACCAGCTCGGCCAGATGCTCAGCTATGGCCCCGCCGAGGGCCCGCAGCAGGCGCCGGCGGTGCCGGTCGAGACCGTCGAGACCGTCAGCTTCGTCATCACGCCGCGCCTCGGCACGGTGTCGCCGTGGTCGTCGAAGGCGACCGACATCGCGCACGTGTGCGGCCTGGCCGCCGTGACGCGGATCGAGCGCGGGATCGAGTACGCGATCGTCGGCACGTCGATCGATGTTCCGACGATCGCCGCGCTGCTCTCGGATCGGATGACCGAGAGCGTGATCATGCGCGAAGGCGACCTCCACAAGGTCGTCGGCGCGCCGGGCACGCCGCGGCCGCTCGCATTCGTCGCGCTCGGTGCCGACGGCGCGAAGACGCTGCGCGACGCGTCGAACCGGCTCGGCCTCGCGCGCGCCGACGACGAGATCGAGTACCTCGTCGCGCGCTATGCCGAGCTCGGCCGCGATCCGACCGACGTCGAGCTGATGATGTTCGCCCAGGCGAACAGCGAGCACTGCCGCCACAAGATCTTCAACGCCGAGTGGTTCGTGTCCGGCGAGAAGATGGACCGCTCGCTGTTCTCGTGGATCAAGCGCTCGACCGAGAATGCGCCGGCGGGCGTGCTGTCGGCCTACAAGGACAACGCGGCGGTCGTCGAGGGCTACGTCGCCGAGCGGTTCTTCCCCGATGCCGACGGCGTCTATCGCGCTCACCGCGAGCCGAGCCACATCCTGGGCAAGGTCGAGACGCACAATCACCCGACCGCGATCTCGCCGTTCCCCGGCGCCGCGACGGGCTCGGGCGGCGAGATCCGCGACGAGGGCGCGACCGGCCGCGGCGCGAAGCCGAAGGCCGGGCTCGTCGGGTTCACGGTCTCCGACCTCCGGATCCCCGACGCGCTCGAGCCGTGGGAGCGCGCCGAGTGGATCGGCTCGCCCGGTCGCATCGCGACGGCGCTCGACATCATGCTCGACGGCCCGCTCGGCGGCGCCGCGTTCAACAACGAGTTCGGCCGCCCCGCGATCCTCGGCTACTTCCGCACGTTCGAGCTAGGGGACCGCGGCTATCACAAGCCGGTGATGCTCGCGGGCGGCATCGGCGCGATCCGGCCGGCACACGTCCAGAAGGCGCCTGTCCCGGCGGGCGCCGCGCTCGTCGTCCTCGGCGGTCCCGCGTTTCTGATCGGTCTCGGCGGCGGTGCGGCGAGCTCGCTCGCGCAAGGCGCGTCGGCGGAGGACCTCGACTTCGCGTCGGTCCAGCGCGACAACGCCGAGATCCAGCGCCGCTGCCAGGAGGTGATCGATCGCTGCTGGGCGATGGGCGAGGACAACCCGATCCTGTCGATCCACGACGTCGGCGCCGGCGGCCTGTCGAACGCGATGCCCGAGCTCGTCCACGACGCCGGCCTCGGTGCGCGGCTCGACCTCCGCAAGATCCCGACCGGCGAGAGCGACCTGTCGCCGCTCGAGCTGTGGTGCAACGAATCGCAGGAGCGCTACGTCATGGCGATCGCGGCGGAGCGCATCGGCGAGTTCGCGGCGCTGTGCGCCCGCGAGCGCGCGCCGTGGGCGCAGCTCGGCACGGCGACGCCGGATGGCCGGCTGACGCTCGCCGATTCGGCCGGTGGTCCGCCGCCGGTCGACCTGCCGCTCGAGGTCCTGCTCGGCAAGGCACCGCGCATGACCCGCCGCGCGGAGCCGGTTCCGTCGCCGCGCCGTCCGCTCGATCTCGCCGGTGCCTCGATCACCGACGCGCTCGACCGCGTGCTCGGCCTGCCGACGGTCGCCGACAAGTCGTTCCTCGTCACGATCGGCGACCGCACCGTCGGTGGCCTCGTCAGCCGCGATCCGATGATCGGGCGGTTCCAGGTTCCCGTCGCCGACTGCGCGCTGACGACCGCCGGCTTCGACACGTACGCCGGCGAGGTGATGGCGATGGGCGAGCGGCCTCCGGTCGCGCTGCTCGATGCGGCTGCGGCCTCGCGCCTCGCGATCGGCGAGACGATCACGAACATCGCGGGGGCGCCGATCGGCGAGCTCGGCCGCATCAAGCTGTCGTGCAACTGGATGGCCGCCGCCGGCCACCCGGGAGAGGACGCGCGGCTCTACGCCGCCGTGCGCGCGGCGAGCGAGACCTCGGTCGCGCTCGGCATCGCGATCCCCGTCGGCAAGGACTCGATGTCGATGCGCACGCAGTGGGCCGATGCCGGCGGTGCGAAGGCCGTCGCCTCGCCGGTCACGCTCGTCGTCACCGCGTTCGGTCCGGTCACCGACGTCCGCAAGAACCTCACGCCGGAGCTGCGCGGCCGCGGCGAGCTGTTGCTCGTCGATCTCGGCGCGGGACAGGGCCGCCTCGGCGGCAGCTGTCTCGCCCAGGTCTATGGCCAGCTCGGCGACGCGCCGCCGGACCTCGACGATCCGTCGCGCCTCCACGCGTTCTTCGCGGCGATGCAGTCGCTCGTCGCCGCCGGCAAGGTCGCCGCGTATCACGATCGGTCCGACGGCGGCGCGATCGTGTGTGCGCTCGAGATGGCGTTCGCGTCGGGTCTCGGCCTCGAGCTAGACACGACCGCGGTCCACGCCGATCCGTTCCGCGCGCTGTTCTCCGAGGAGCTCGGTGCGATCCTCGAGGTGGCGCCCGAGCACCTCGCCGACGTCAAGGCGGCGCTCGCGCCGTTCACGGTCCACGTGATCGGGCACGCCGCGCAGGGCGAGCGCATCCGCGTCGTCCATGCCGGCCAGACGGTGATCGAGGCGCCGCGGCGCGAGCTGCGCGCGCGGTGGTCGCACGTCACGCACCAGATCGCGCGCCGCCGCGACGACGAGGCCTGTGCCGACGAGGAGCAGGTGACCCGCATCGACGCACGCTGGCCGGGGCTCACGACCGAGCTCACGTTCGATCCGGCGGAGGACATCGCGGCGCCGTACATCGCGAAGGGCGCGCGGCCGCGCGTCGCCGTCCTGCGAGAGCAGGGCGTCAACGGCCAGATCGAGATGGCCGCCGCATTCACGCGCGCGGGCTTCGAGGCGGTCGACGTTCACATGACCGACCTGATCGAGGGCCGCGCCGATCTCCGCGACGTTCGCGGTGCGCTCGCGTGTGGTGGCTTCTCGTTCGGCGATGTCCTCGGCGCGGGCCGCGGGTGGGCGGCGACGTTCCGCTACAACGCGCGCGCGCAGGCCGCGATCCGCGCGTTCGTCGATCGCCCCGACACGTTCGTGCTCGGCGTGTGCAACGGCTGCCAGATGGTCGCCGACCTCGCGCCGGATCTCGTGCCGGCGACGAAGGGCGTGTGGCCGCGCTTCGTCAAGAACCGCAGCGAGCGGTTCGAGGCGCGCGTCGTGCTTCTGCGCATCGAGCAGGGACCGTCGATCTTCTTCAAGGGCATGGCCGGCTCGCGCATCCCGATCGCGAACGCACACGGCGAGGGCCGCGCCGAGCTCGCGGCGGCGACGCAGCTCGATGCGCTCGAGGCGCAGGGGCTCGTCAGCGCACGCTACGTCGACGGTCACGGCGACGTCACCGAGATGTACCCGGCGAACCCGAACGGCTCGCCGCACGGCATCGCGTCGGTGACGAGCCCCGACGGCAGGGTCACCGTGATCATGCCGCATCCCGAGCGCGTGTTCCGCACGGTGCAGATGTCGTGGCATCCGCCCGAGTGGGGCGAGGACAGCCCGTGGATGCGCATGTTCCGCAACGCGCGCGCCTGGGTCGACTGACTTCTCGTCGAGAGCAGTCATCTCCGGTCCTAGGACACCGAGCTGAACCCCTGCGTTAACCGGGTGTTCCCCGACGGAGCGTCGTCGACGCCCGCGGCCACATGTCCCGAGTTATTGCGGGAGCTTCGAGCCTGGCTCGACGCACGCCGGCACGTCGACGACGCACGAAACGTGTCCGTTTGGCGGACTGTGCGATACGCCCCTCCTATCGAACGGATCGAATCCGCCGAATCATGAGCCATGCGTCGTTCATCCAGTGGCTTCACGCTGATCGAAGTGATGATCGTGGTCGTGATCATCGGCGTGCTCGCCGCCATCGCGCTTCCGATGTTCAAGGCTCAGGCGAGCAAGGCCAAGGGCACCGAGGCGGTGCTGCAGCTCGAGAAGCTCGCGAAGAACGCGACGCTGTTCCACGCGCAGAACCAGAAGTTCCCGGTCGGCACGGCCGCGGTCCTGCCGGCCGCCGACGGCGCCGCCTGCAACTCGGTCGATCGCCACATGGAGGCCTCGACGCAGTGGGCGTCGGATCCGGTGTGGTCGGCGCTCGACTTCGAGATCGCCGAGCGGACCCGCTTCTCGTATCACTTCGAGGCGACCGGCAAGCACTCGGCGCGCGCGTGGGCGACCGCCGACCTCGGCTGCAACGGCGGGCGGGTCACCTACGAGATCGTGCTCGAGGGCCGCTGTGACGGCGGCGTCGAGTGGGTCCTGGTCGATCCGACGTCGAGGTCGAACGCGACGCTGCCGGCCGTGACCGGCGACTGTGACGACGCGTCCGACCCCGGCTCCGGTGGTTCGTCTTCGAGCGGCGGTTCGAGCGGTGGCGCTGGCAGCTCCGGTGGCGGCTCGTCGAGCGGCGCATCGGGCAGCAGTGGCACGTCGGGAAGCAGCGGCAGCAGCGGCTCCTCGGGCAGCAGTGGCTCGTCGGGCAGCAG
>JAEWJO010000278.1 GCA_023386455.1 Pseudomonadota bacterium
GTTCTGGCGCGACGCGGGCTGGTCGGGCGAGAGCTACCTTCCCGCCGGCACCGTGCGCGTGATCGTCGCGATCGGGGGCGCGCTGTGCGCGTTCGTCGTCGGTCGTGAAGCCGCGCGCTGGGCCTCGCGCGAGGCCGCCGAGCGGCGCGAGGACGTGCTCGCGACGTTTGCCGCGCAGTTCGGCGATGCCGCGCGGGAGCCGGTCGACTACCTCGAGGTCGACTGGGGAGCCGATCCGTGGAGCGGCGGGTGCGTCGCCGCGATGCCTCCCGGCGGCTTCGCCGGCGGCGCGGCCTGGGGCGCGTCACGCGGTCGCATCCACGTCGCCGGGACCGAGGCCTCGACGATCTGGCCCGGTTACATGGAGGGCGCGATCGTCGCGGGCGAACGCGCGGCTGCGAGCGTGCTCGCGACGTTATAAGATGGTCGGAACTGCATGGACTGGCGTGTCAAAGGAGCGATCCAGAAGGCTCTCGGCTACCTTCCTGGCGGCGGTCGCATTCACTACGAGCTGCAACGGCGCGCCGGCGGGCTGACCGATTTCGGGCGGGAATGCGACATCAAGGTCGACGACTGGCGCCTGATGATGGGCCACCTACGCGCGGCGAACATCGACCTCGCGACCGCGACGCTGATCGAGATGGGCACCGGCTGGTACCCGACGTTCCCGCTGTGCTTCTACCTGGCGGGCGCACCGAAGGTCTTCACGCTCGACCTCAACCGCCTGCTGAAGCCCGAGATGACCCGGCAGCTCGCCGATCGCCTCGCCGTGCACGTCCCGCTGATCGCACGCGAATCGGGACTGCCTCTCGAGGAGGTGAAGACCAAGCAGCGCGCGCTCGTCGCCTCGCTCGAGCGCGGCATGTCGATCGCGCACGCGACGAGCAGCGTCGTCGACTACCGCGCACCCGCCGATGCCTCCGACACGGCGATGAGCGCCGGTACCGTCGACGTCGTGTTCTCGAACAGCGTCCTCGAGCACGTTCCCGGCCGTGTCATCGGCCAGTGCTTCGTCGAGGCGATGCGAGTCCTGAGGCCGGGCGGCATCATGTTCCACTCGGTCAACTGCGGCGATCACTACGCGTACACGGACCGGACGATCAACCAGCTCCACTACCTGCAATACACCGACGAGGAGTGGGAGCGCTGGAACAACGCGTTCCTGTACCAGAACCGGCTGCGCGCGAAGGACTTCATCGACATGGCCCGCGACACCGGCTTCGCGATCGAGATCGATACCTCGCGCGCGTCTCCCGAGCGTCTCGCACAGCTCGACGAGCTCCGCATCGCGCCGATGTTCGCGCGCTACACGCGGGAACAGCTCGCGATCACGAGCGTCGATTTCGTCGCGCGCAAGCCGGCCTGATCAGCTGGTCCGCTTCATCCGGCGGTGGAGCGTCGACGGGTCGATGCCGAGTACCTCGGCCGCGCGCGTCTTGTTGCCGGCGCACTTCTCGATCACCCAGGCGATGTACTCCTCCTCGAGCTCGCGGAGCGTCGCGAGGCGATCGCGCGGCATGCTGAAGCGGTCCTGAGCGCCGAGCAGCGACGGCGCGAGCGCCGAGAGCTCCGACAGTCCGAGCTCCTCGGTCGTGCCGACGACGACGAGCCGCTCGACGAGGTTCTCGAGCTCGCGCACGTTGCCGGGCCAGGGATAGCGCGTGAACGCCGTGACGACCTCGTCGGCGAGGCGCATGACCGGCGAGTGAGGATTGCGCGTCCGCGCCGCGGCAAGGAAGTGCGTGACGAGCATCGGGATGTCGTCGAGCCGCTGGCGCAGCGACGGCACGCTCATCGGCACCACGTTCAGCCGGTAGAACAGGTCCTGACGGAACAGGCCCTCGGCGACGCGCTGCTCGATCTCCTGGTGCGTCGCCGCGACGACGCGGACGTCGACCGACCGACTCTCGTCGGAGCCGACCGGACGCACCTCGCCGAGCTGGACGACGCGCAGGAGCTTGGCTTGCAGCGCCGGGGCCATGTCACCGATCTCGTCGAGGAACAGCGTGCCGCCGCTCGCCTCGACGAACAGGCCGGCGCGCGCCGCGGTCGCACCGGTGAACGCGCCCCGCGTGTGTCCGAACAGCTCGCTCTCGAGCAGTGCCTCGGGCAGCGCGGTGCAGTTGATCGCGAGGAACGGCTTGTCGCGCCGGGGGCTCGCCGCGTGGAGCGCGCGTGCGACGAGCTCCTTGCCGCTGCCGCTCTCGCCGCGGATCAGCACGCTCGCCGACGACAGCGCGACCCTCTCGACGAGCGCGTACAGCTCGCGCATCGTCGCGCTCTTGCCGACGAGGGCAAACAGCCCCTGGCGCGTCTCGACGCGAAGCGCGTGGTTGACCCGGCGCAGCGTGCGGTGCTCGAGCGCTCGCGTCGCGTGCAACGCGAGCTCGTCGAGGCGCGCCGGCTTCGTGATGTAGTGCCACGCGCCGCGCCTCATCGCCTCGATCGCCGTCTCGATCGCGCCGAACGCGGTCATGATGATCACCGGCAGATCGGGGTCGGTCGCGCGCGCCGCATCGAGCACGTCGAGGCCGTCGACGTCTGCCATGCGCAGATCGGTGATCACGAGGTCCGGCACCTCCGCCGACAGCGCGTGAATCGCGGCCTTGCCACTACCGACGACGCGCGGCCGCCAGCCGTCCTCGCTCAGCTTGTCACCGAGCAAGCGCGCCATCTCGAGATGGTCGTCGGCGATCAATACCGAAGGTGCACTCATGCCGTCCTCCATGCGATCCGGATCGTCGTGCCAACGCCCGGCTGACTCTCGACACCGATCTCGCCGCCGTGCGACCGGACGAGCTGGGCGACGACCCAGAGACCGAGGCCCGTGCCCTGCCCTCGCTTCTTCGTCGTGAAGAACGGGTCGAACACGCGCGCCTGGATCTCCTCGGGGATCCCGTGGCCGTTGTCGGTGACCTCGAGGATGACGGACGAGCCGCGCGCGTACGCGTGCAACACGACCTTGCCGCCGCGCTCACACGCATCGATCGCGTTGAGCGTCAGGTTCACCAGGATCTGCTGGACGTGGTCGGGGTTCGCGCGGATCCCCGGAACGTCGTCGGTCGCCTCGACCGTCAGCGCCACCGCGCGCTTGCTCGCCTGCGCCCCGAGCAGCTCGCCGACGAGCCGCACCGTCCTGGCGATGTCGATGTCCTGCATCGTCGCCGGCGCGGGCCTGACGTAGTCGAGCAGCTGCTGGATCAGCCGGGTCACGCGATCGATCTGGTCGATCACGATCCGGTGATTCTCCGCCTCGGCGTGGTCCTTGCCGAGGTGAGAGAGCGCGAGCTCGACGCGGCCGCGCGCGACGTTGAGCGGGGTCCCGATCTCGTGCGCGATACCGGCGGCGAGCTGCCCCGCCGTCACGAGCTTCTCCGAGCGCAGGCGCTCGCGCATCGAGGCCGCACGCGACGCGTTGCGGCTCACGTACGCGGCTGCCGCGACGAGCAACACGAGCACGAGCCCACCGCCGACGAGCACGCGCCGGACGAGCGTCTTCTCCTGGGCCTCGAGGGCGGGCGTCGACGTGACGACGACGAGCGTCCAGCGGTCGGCGTTGCTGATCGGCAGCGGCACGC